>JAEZAF010000277.1 GCA_023430545.1 Chloroflexota bacterium | reverse complement strand
GTGTCGGGCTGACCGGCATCGCTGGTTTCGTATTCTGTCTCCCAGTCGAAATTCAGACCGGCATCAGATGCGGCGGCGTTGGAGTCATCGAACAGGCTGCTCATGTCGTCGTCCGGCGGAGACGCTGTAGACGGTGCCAGCGAAGTCAACCAGTCTGGCATGGCTTCTTCTTCAGCCACGCCCCCGTCGATCCCGACTTCGAAATCATCTTCTGTCAGATCCAGTTCGTCAGATGGCGTTTCGAGGTTCCATGCCTTTTCCAGCTCATCTTCCAGTGAGGGATCACCAAAGGCGTCGTTGAACGCATCTGCGTTAAAGCCCGACGCGCCTGCGGGTTCGCTGGTCTCATCCGGGCGGCTGGAAAGCAGCCAGTCCGGCAGATTTTCTTCGGCGGGCTGTTCCGGGACCGCATCCAGACCCAGCAGTTGATCGAGTTCGGAGAAGGAGTCGTCGAAGGCATCGGGCTGGCGTGCCGCTGAGGACGAGCCTGATGTTTCCGCTGGTTGGGCTTCATCCTCATCCAGCATATTGAGCCAGTCCAGTTCATCCGAGTCTGAGGCTTCAGCGCCGAACAGATCGTCACCGAAATCGTCATCATCACCGCTGGCATTACCGCTGGAAGAAAGCCAATCAGGAGTACGATCGTTGTTATCGTCGTTCATAGCACCCTGCCCGTCCTGTTCAGTAAAGGTTAAACGGTCCTGCGTTCCCCAAGGGGCATCGTCTGAAAGATCGCTGCCTGAAAAAGCCTGATCTGAGAAGGCGTCGTCCGCAAAGCCGGTATCTGCAAAGGCATCATCCGTGATACCTGTCACAGCATGACTGTCTGTATCATCGCTGATGTCAGCATCATCGGCAAACTGGAAGGATAAGTCTGGAGAGGTGTCCGGCGTTGAACGGCGGTTAGGAAGCAGGGCGGTATCTTCATCCTGCTGCGCCTGCCCCACACGATTCTGCTGCGGATGGTTACCCGGCGACGGATCGGTTGTGGGTTCTTCGCTGTCCGTCCACTGAATGCCGGCTGCGGCCATCCATGCCAGTGGATCTTCCTCATCGGCATCGGCACTGTCGCCAGTGTCACCGATATCAACAGGTCCGGCAGTATCCGCCAGCAGCGCGGCCTGAAGCGCCTCATCGGAATCGGCCTCAATGAATTCGACACCAAGCCCCTGTGCCCACGCCAGCGGATTATCACTGTGCGGATCGACGACCGGCCCCTGTTCTTCATTCGCCTCAGCCGCGACGGCTTCGTCAAAGGCAGAAGCCGGGGCATCTGGCATAAATTCGATGCCGGTCCTGCGCATCCACGCCAGCGAGTCGTTAGGGTCATATTCTTCAGGCTCTGGCAGTTCAACTTCTTCCGCCGGAGTCGAAAGCCAGCTCATTGAATCATCGACCGGCTCAAATTCCTGTGCAAAAGGCAGATCAAGGCGCGCCGTCGGCTTGTTGACATCGCGCATCCAGTCATCCGCCTTGCTGCCGGGTGCGAGTTCGTCGGTCGAGATCTCTTCTGAAGGATCTTCCAGCGAATCCAGCAGGCCCGTCAGACCGGTGGAGCCTCTTGGCGGCTCATCCAGTGTGGACAGCAGCCCGGTCAGGCCGGTGCGGTCCGAGGGCGGCAGGGCAGAGATATCAGGTGCGGCACTGGCGTCAATCTGCGTCAGCCACTCGTTATCGACTTCATCGAGTAACTGGTCAAAATCCTGTACATCGCCCAGATCTCCGAACAGATCATCGGGTTCAACCTGTCGCGTCGGCTGGGAAGCACTGGCCGGGATGTCATCGAGCATGCCGAGCCAGTCGTCATCATCATTATTTGCTGAAGGCACTGCGGAGCCGGTCTGCGGAGATGATGCAGCAGCAGCAGTATCACCGAGTGCGCCGGTATCTTCCGCCGGTGCGCCCCAGTCCGAGGCCCATGTATCATCCAGTTGATCGGCGTTAGCGGTATCATCGGTGTCGTCGTCGTCGTCATCGATGGCGAAGGCTGCTGTTAACCAGTCTTCATTACCGCCTGCCCCGACTGCACTGACTGAACTGTCGCCAGTGATGTCAGCATCATCATCTTCGACATCGATCGCATACTGGGCTTCATCGCTATCAGAGCCATCATCCGATGCGCCGAGGCTTTCCAGCCAGTCCGGGCTGTCAGAGACGAGCTGACGGTTGGCTTCAAGCTGATAATCAAATTCGGTCAGGCGGAAGACATTGTCGGGTGCGGGGGTTCCCTGTGCGACTTCGAACGCGTAGAGGGGGTCAACGGCTTCGATGCGGCTGAGGTAGCGCTGTGCATCCGATGGCCGCCCCTGTCGAAGCCAGAGCCGTGTCAGGATCTCGTTGGCTTCAAGGCTTTCCGGCAGATGCTTCAGCACCTGCATGGCGGTTTCACCGGATTCGATTTCGTAACCGGCTTCCCACAGCGCCTGTGCCAGCAGCACCTGAAGATCAACGCGGGTTGGGAGTTGATTCAGGGCCGTGCGCAGCGTGCTGATCGCTTTGGGATACAGGCCGCTGCTGATCTGCTGGCTGGCGATCAGCCGCGCAGTCAGTGGCAGACGGGTCAGCTCCGTTTTCCGGTGCTGACGGTAGCCATCGCGCAGCGCTTCCTGAATGCTGGCATTGGCCGGGTCCTGCTCATAGGCGCGTTCCAGATGCCAGATGGCCGCTGCACCGTCCTTGCGGTTTTCAGCGAGACGGCTCAGGCCGAGGTGGGCGCTGGTATCCGCTGGATACACCGTGAGAACACGACGCAGGGCGCGTTCGGCATCGTCATAGCGACCACTTGCCAGCAGCGCACTACCCAGTAACCGGTAAGCATTCACATTACGCGGGAAGCTGCGCAGGATATGACGGCTGTGCTGCACAACTTCATCGTTGCGCTGCTGCTGGAGAAAATCTTCCAGTTTGGCTAAATATTTTTGCAGCGTGATATCAGACATTGGCGAACCGTTCGGTTTATCTTCAACCGTACAGACGTGCGGACATTGCAGACAAGGGTGTAAAATCGCAGTTACAGTATAACACATGTCCCTCAAAACGCTGTCAACTAACGCTTAAGGGTACACGAACTATTCATCCACCGCTTTCCGGGCCGCTTGCTGATCCGCTTCCGTTCAGCCTGCGACAACGGTCTGTCGATGATTTATCGCGCAGTCAGGGTTTGAAAATGATTCGTTTTATGAGGAAATTCATACATTTTTCGATGCGTCGTGCTTCGTTTCGTGCAGGGTTCGTCGCCATCCTGTCGTCCGCCGCACTGCTGATCACAGTCTATGCTGCGGGGCCGGTCTATGGATGGCTTCAGACGGACACACCGCTGCCTGATCAGCCGGGGCTGGCCGACTTCTGGGACGGACGTGCCGAGTGGGTGCTGGAAACCGGGGATGTCGGCCTGCCGATTGGCGAGAGCGATACCCTGCTGCAAAGTGACGGCACCTTCCGGTCCTATCTGCATGCCAGCGCGACATCTGCCGGTGTCGTGGACCAGTGTGGACAGCCGGCTGCCTTCCCCGGCTGCACGACATTGTGGGAAAGCGAGGACGGTCTGAATTTCAGCCTCAGCTCGCAGGTCTGCCTGATGCAGTGCACCGCCTGCCCCTGTCTGGATGAGCGTGATCATGTGGGGATTGATCCCGATGGCAATCCAAAGGCCGCGCAGCAGTATCCGCGTGTCGTGACCGCCGAGGATGGGATGCATTACATGGCCTATGAATGGCATGCCCAGACCATGCTGCGTACTTCCCCGGATGGACTGAACTGGTCCGACTGGGTGCGGTTGACCGATCCCGCCGGGACATGGCCGAGCAGCTTTTCGCCGTGCAGTGAAGTCGAGCGCATAGGCCCGCACCCGAATATTCGCGGCGAGATCCATGACTGTCTGGTGGGTGCGCCGCCGGGACTATATGTGGAAGGGGATACGCTGTACGTGTTCGTCGCGGCGGGTTCCGCCCCCGGACATATGCGCTGTTACGCCGGGGACCGTCACGGGGATCTCTCGCAGTTATCGCGCTGCCAGACCGATCCACTGTTCAGCGGCGCGTCAGAATACGGGCCAGAAGAAGCCTCTGGCGCAGCGGCGAACCCCTATTTTGACTTCCGCTACGTCAGCAGCGCCGAAGTGATGAAGGATGGCGAGCAGTATTATCTGTTTTATGAAGGAGTGCGCGGGCCGGATGAACTGGAACGCGGGATGGATACTCAGTTCGGGCTGGGGCTGGCGCGAACCGTCGGAGGGCGCATCGACGGCCCGTGGGAAAAGTTCCCCGACAATCCCATCCTGATGCCGCTGGCCTTTAACTGGGGGATTGGGCATGCCGATCTGGTGCGCATTGACGGCACGCTGTACCTGTACACCGCGACATCAGATACCACACGCGGACGCTATCGGCTGGAGTGGGTGGAATAACGAAATGCTCCACTCGCATTTGTAACCGTGCTGAAATCCCTCGCTAGGTGATGATCTCGCTGTCCAGTGGAAAATCGGGATCATCGAAGGCCGGATCGGAGCTTCCATTGGACGCATCCGTCGAGGGTGGGTGCATGGCCTGAATAAGCACAGTTCTGGCAATCTCAAGAAAACGGATCGTCTCATCCGTGCCGCGCAGGATCGCATCGAAGGCATCGCGGAAAGTGTAGTTTTCGCTCAGTTTGAGGTCTTCTGTACGCGGATCATCGCGCAGGATTGCCATAAAACCTAAGGTGACGCCCTGTTTATTAATGACATCGTGATAAAAGATACGGATAAATTCTTCCGGCGTGAACTGCTTCCAGTATGGAAGGGAGTGGTAGTCATAAAGCTGCTGCGGGTCCAATCCAAATGACTCTGGCGGCTGTACACGTTCATCTTCTTCACGGGGCATCATGACCTGTTTCGCTCCAACACATCGGCCAGAAAAACTGCGATGCCACCGCGTAACTGGCCTCTTACTAAAACCACATCATCGAAATCATCGTTTAGAAACTATTCGAAGTATAACAAACTTGTACGATTCAATTGTTAAGATACTGCTTATAAATATTACAAATTACATAACGCTTCAATAATAGCTCAATGCTGAAGGCGCAATTATCCGCTAATAAGGATAAAATAAAATGCCACTGATGCTACAGCGGCACTGAGTTATTTTGCTGTGTAATGGATTTAATTATTAGCATCATTTAACCTAAAAGCAAATGATCGGGATTGATGTATGGCTTTGCAGCCCCATATGCACCAACTTTAGGAATCCTGAGGCGAAAAGACCGCGCTTTTTGGTCCACTTCGTTTGAAAATTCGAACCACGCAATTCGAACATTCGTGCTATACTATGAGGTTCCTGCACCTTAACATCGACACAAAATCCGCACGATACCGCTTCTGCGGACTTCTGCATTTTGCAGCAGAGTTGCAGCAACCCCAGGTCGCTACCAGCAACCCTAAGTTGCTACAAGCA
>JAEZAF010000270.1 GCA_023430545.1 Chloroflexota bacterium | reverse complement strand
TTGACACTCGAAAGTGTCTCCCGTTCGACTTGCATGTGTTAGGCACGCCGCCAGCGTTCATCCTGAGCCAGGATCAAACTCTCCGTAAAATGGAATTACTTAGCGGGGTTCTTGTAATCGCTGATTAATCAGCCATCACATTCCCTCTGTCTTCACTCTTCTGTTGTTAAGGTGCGGTTTGTTTCGTTAACCCCTCACGGTCGCGCCCTCGGCCTCTGCTCAACCTCCACAACGTCTTTGCGCTGTGAACGTCTTCCCGCATTCGCTCCGGTTTGTTCCCGTCCGGTTAATATAGACAAGAATACCAACCTCCCTCTAACCTGTCAACCCTGAGTTTTTACTTCTTTCAAAACTCGTGGTTATTCGCAAGTTGAGGGGGTTTAGCCCTGAGCGATGCGATACGAACTACACAGCGCGAATACGCTGTGACGCCCGAATGTTGTGAGTTCGCCACTCGCTCACCAGTCACCTGGTGGCGACTGGTCTTGCTATTTCGTCTGAGTTGTTAACGTGTTGTGCATAGGGCGTAGTTTACGCATGCGGTACCCCTTTGTCAACACCCATCTTCCAAAATCGTCTACCAACTTCCAGAAAACCATTTGCTAACCTGAAAGCAGTATTCCACCCGCCACACTGACCAGCACTCAACTCAGCAGTGCACGCACCTCAGCGTCGATATAATCGGCGAAGCGCTGAAGCTCGTTGGCATCATATCGTCCCTGCCCGCCCCGATATTCGCGCAGCGCCTGAAACACCACCGGGCGATATTCTTCTGGCAGCGTGCTGACCGCCCACGCCCCTGCTTCATCTTTTGAGGCAATCGCGTTCTTTTGCAGGAACCAGTACACCCGGCACAGGTTGAGCACGCCATAAACCGGAGCCGACTGGATGCTGGACGCGGCATCGTCGAAATCACCCAGAATGGAGTCAACATAATCATCGACCGGCACTTCCGGCAGAACCACCCGCGCCGACTCCCCTACGAGAGTCACACCACGCTCTCTGGTGATGACAAAATGGGCGGCGAGATCGTAGTCGGCCTGATCCGGCTGCGGCTGCCAGAAGTCGGCTTCACCCAGCGCATTCTGATATAAGCGGCGCTGGCCTTCACTATAATGGAACTCATACGGCATCGGATGCTGCCACTGACGCAGGTCATCATGCGCGATAACACTCATTTCGACCGGATGAGGGCTGCCGGAAAGCTCCAGCATTTCCTGTGCAAAGCGCTCACGGTCTGCCGCCGTCAAACTGCGCTCCGAGATCACCAGCAGATCCAGATCGCTGATCTCAGGATTGAAACAGTTCATCGCCAGTGAGCCGTGCAGATAGACTGCTGTTAAATCCTCACCGAGAATGCTGTGACACCGCCGCACAAAATCTTCAACCTGCGCACGTGTCGCCTCTGAGGAGTCCTGCCAACCAAATTGCATAATGCGTCTGTCCCTTATTCGCTTATCTGTTTATTGATCGTTGTCCGGCTGGTCAATCCAGCTTGTGCCAGCCATATGCCACTTCACGCAGCGGCCCTTCGTCAGTATCGAGGGTCTTTTCGAAATCCAGCAGCGTCCCGCCCATGCGCTCATAAAAGCGGCGTGCGCCATGATTGTTATCCAGTACCCACAGCAGCATGGCGGACTTACCATCGGCAGCAAAGTACGCCTTTATCTGCTGTAGAAGCCGACGACCCAGGCCATGCCCCTGATGTGACTTCATTATATAGAGTGCATAGATCTCACAGTCAAACCCGTTTTGGTCACTATCCGCACCAGCCCCCATATCCTGCGGCCTTCCACCAGAGACAAAGCCCACAATCTCTGAGGTCGTTTCCGCGACGTAAACGCTGAAGATCTCCGGCTTTGCCAGCAGATGATCCCACATCGGCAGACGGCGTTCAACGGTCTGAGCCGCCAGAAGGCTGTCTGGCATCAGGCCGGTATAGGTACTGTGCCAGCCAGCGACCTGCACCTGTGCGATCGCCTTTGCATCAGCGGGTACGGCGGCGCGAATGACATAAGCCATGATGGTATTTCCTCAGCGTGCAGAAGTGAATACATAAAAAATTGGCGAGGTTTGCTCCCCGCCAACTTCCTGTCATGCTGCATGTGATACCGCTTTTACGGCGAGCAGATATTCTCGCATGGGACGCCGTTACCATCGGGGTCCAGTGCAGTGTTACCCATCGCCAGACACGCCCGCGCTTCCTGACAGGTGAACAACTGATCGCAGGTGAACGCCATTGACGGACAGGTCGTCTGGCCGCCGGGTGCTGCAAACTGCTGCGTAGTGCCCGTCTGTGAAGGCACACCGGGTGTCGTCGTCGGTGCGAAAACCGCCCCCGGCAGATTCTGATACACCACATCATTGAACTCATCATACGCCAACTGGCCGACAATACCGCCGAGCGGCACCAGCGAGATTACAAACGCAACTTCAGCGTTGACGGTGGTCGGCTCATTGGTCGCACTATAGATGAAGAGATAACGTCCACCCTGTGGAACGATCACCGGCCCGAGAACAGCAGGTGTTCTCAGAGGTGCCGCCAGACTCGACGCCAGTGTGAAGTTGGTCGGGTTATCGAACGGCGTCAGCACCACCAGACTGCCCGGTTCTTCACCCCGGATCAGCAGGGTCTGGATCGCGATCTGAATACCGGGTTCAAGATCGACACAGAAGCCGATCGTACGGTCTTCGGCATTCAGCGGCAGGCGTACAATCTGACCGACTCGTATGATCTTCAGCACTTCCTGCCGGATATGATAGGTGAAGAGGCATTCATCTGCCTGAAGTTCACGCTCCGGCGGCACCAGATCTGCCAGCCGCGAACGCAGGTACGCAAACTGGCGATCCGCCATATTGACTGCTGTCAGACCTTCCGTCACCGTGGCAGATCCCACCGGATTAGCTGTACCGGGCTGATTACACGCTTCGATGAACAGGTCAATCGACCTCCGCAGGTTGAAGATCGCATCATTAAAATCGACCAGCAGCGGATTCAGCGTGCCGTAGTAGGCTGCCAGCGTCGGAACAGCGATATGGAATTCGCTCGGCAGTGCCGGGTAATCACGGCAGGCGGCGCGGCCTGTCAGTGCGGAGTCCGTCCATTTGGCGCGAATGTTATCCAGCGACGGCTGCGCCAGATCCAGCCGCACCAGCATCAGTTTGACAATATCAAAGAAATCATTTGACGTCCGGCCAGAGATCGGCGGAGCATCTGCGACGATGCCGTCCACTGGCAGGCTGTGAATATCCAGCCCATCCAGAAAGGTCACGTAGGAAGTAGAGACCCAGCCAAGCGTGCCTTCAAACTGAACCTGCACCCATGCATTACTGGCGGTGCGTCCGAAGACCGGCACGATGGTGCGGGCAAACAGATTAGCCAGTGTCGGGTAGGCTTGTCCGGGGCCAGCACGCAGTCGCAGACCGTTGGTGATCTGGACGCGGTTGTTACTGTTCGCATTGCTGGAGCCAGAACGCGGCGCATCGAATCCGCCGTACGGGATACTGCGCGGGTCGCCTACCTGAAGCGATCCGATGTCCCCGGCGAGTATCGTCAGCGGGGCGACATGCACCCAGCCCTCATCACCGTTGAACTCCACACGCAGCCACTGGCTGTCTGCACTGCGCCCTGTAATGATCTCGAAGACGTAACCCGCCGAGACATTTGCGATCACGTCAGCACCGAGCGCCGGGGCAACCCGGACGTTGGCCGATTCATTCACGACAACAGCACGCACACCGGACTGCGCTTGCAGCCCCTGCCCGGAAAACAGCGGCAGCAGCGCCAGCAGTGCCAATAAAAAGAGATGGCTCCTGCGCATGTCCTATTTCTCCCCTGTGGATTGGTGGTACAGCAGCTTGCTACAGCCTGTACAACGGCTTATAAACAGCAGACAACCGACAGCCAGTAACCGATGTTTCCCGACTGCGCCTTATTTCCGCCTAGTATAGCATTCTGGACACAATCGCAATAGTCGGCCAAATGTCCTGTGTCAC
>JAEZAF010000255.1 GCA_023430545.1 Chloroflexota bacterium | reverse complement strand
ACTGTATACTCCGGCCTTGCCACAATTATCGGTTATCTGATTTCCGATATTCTCTATGGTCTGATTGACCCACGTATTCGCTTTAACTAAACGACCTGACGACTAGCGTAGATAGGTAGAAACAAGTTATCTATGGCGACCCAATCCTCTGTTGCTACACTTGAACCAAAGCAGGAACAGCAGTATCGCAGCGAATCGCTGTTCACAAAAGCAATACGGCGGCTGAGCCGTGATTACCTCACATTGGGTGCAATGGCAGTAGTTTTGCTGTTTACCCTACTGGCAGCGTTTGGACCGTGGATCAACCAAAACATCCTGCATGTTAATCCGGATACCACCTCGTCCAACACGTTTGCCCCTTATGGGACTGACGGGCACATCCTCGGTACTGATGATATCGGACGTGACCAGCTTGCCCGTCTTCTGGTCGCAGGTCAGGTATCTCTGGGAATCGGTTTTGCAGGTGCGACGATTTCACTTTCGATTGGTATGTTTCTTGGTGTGATGACAGGCTACTTCGGTGGTATCGTTGATGACATCCTGAACTGGATTATCACGACGCTGGACTCTATCCCGTCGCTGTACCTGCTCATCCTGATTTCGGCTATCTTCCGGCCCGATGCAGCATCCCTGATCTTTGCCATCGCACTGATCAGTTGGACGGGAACCACACGTATTATCCGTGGGCAGACTCTCGCCATCCGTAATCTGGATTACATTCTGAGCGCACAGGCACTGGGTGCCAGTCCCTGGCGCATAATGGCGAGCCATATTATCCCAAATCTCATTTCAATTACCGCCATCGTGCTGATGCGTGCTATCGGCGGCCTGATGCTCACCGAAGCCGGCCTGAGCTTCCTTGGACTTGGTGTACAGCCTCCACAGGCGACATGGGGAAATATGCTGACGAAGGCACAGTCCTTCTTTACCCTTGGGCCACACCTGATCTGGCCGCCCGGTCTCGCGATTTCGATCACCGTACTGTGTCTGTACATCATCGGTGACGGCATTCGCGACGCCTTCGACCCGACTTCAACAAAGTAACGCCCTATCACCTGAAAACTAAAAAGCCCACTCATCTCTGAGTGGGCTTTTTGTATCAACAGAGCATAGACCACCCTGCCGACAGTTTATCGCTACTGCGATGTAATCTCGCGGCGGAGCACATCACCCAATGAAAGCTCGTAGTTGCGGGCTACCAATTGGTCCAGCACGATGTCAACATCAAATGAGGGGTTTACCGGGACACCCACACGCAGCACCACGATAAAGCGCCCTCGCTGAACAAACGTCAGGCCGCTGCGCACTTCGGTATCACAGATCTGCTCAGTGCGCACATAGACCGGCTGGCCGAGCGTCGTCAGTTCGGAAGTCTCATACCCCTCAGCGGTCGCCAGTTCTGCGAAGAAGCCATCCTGCAGCGCCGCTGAAGCATCGGCCTGTGATGCAAATGCCATCAGTTGATAGCCTGCACTGGTGAAGACATAGCCCTGAAGATTGCAGGTGTCATTCGAAATCACACTGTCAACCGAGTATTCGAAATTATTGGCTGTCAGGAAATCGCGATACTGCGGCTGGATTTCTTCCGCAGTGCGGCCCACAGTAGCATCAATATCATCGATCTGTTCACTGGTCGTCAGTTTCAGATCAGGCGGTAGCACAGCACTGAAAGCCTCAAATGCAGCCATCACTTCTTCAGCCGATGCAGATGCTGCTGCCTCATAGCTCGACGCAACCGCCTCCGGCTCAGTGATGATTACCACTGTTTGAAGCATGGTCGCCGGTGTATCAGCCGTGACATCAGGACTCGAAGGATCACGAAGCTGCATGGCAGCGACGTTGTCCTGACCTTCCAGCACCTCACCAAAGATGGTATGGCGGAAGTTCAGATGCGGTGTAGAAACTGTTGTGATAAAGAACTGGCTTCCGTTTGTGCCCACAATTCCCTGTTCAGGACGGTTCGCATTAGCCATCGCCAGTAAACCGGGACGATCGAATGTCAGGAAACCCACATACTCATCGAGGAACTGGTATCCGGGGCCGCCTGTACCAGTGCCTGTGGGGTCCCCTCCCTGTGCCATGAAGTCCTGAAGCACGCGATGGAAAATCGTATTGTTATAGTAGCCATTTTCGGCCAGAAACACGAAGTTGTTCACGGTAACTGGGGCAAGCTCTTCAAACAGATCGACATAAACCGGACCCGCATCGGTGCAAATGACAGCGCGGTAATCGACACCAGCTTCAAGCACCTGTTCCGGTTCCGTGAATTCTCTGGCGGCGGGTTCTTCAGCCGGGACATTCGCAGCGCAGATATCCGCAGGTGTTTCACCAGCGAGGGTTACATCATCTGTTTCATCGTTGGCGGATTCATCACCCGCACCAGCGCTTTCTTCAGTCGCCTCACCTTCTGCCTCAGCCGTTTCCTGCTGTAAGGCAGCCGTTTCGATCGTATCTTCATTCGAGAAGGTATTGCCTACAGGGATAACCTGTCCACCCGTTGAAGCGGAAGACTCATCCGTGACTTCGTCAGTTGCTTCTTCGGTCACATCCAGATCAGCCGTACGCTCCGGCTCTACAGTAGACTCTGGTGAGACAGCGGGGGCCTCTTCTGTTACGACTGTATCAGGTGGTGGAGCCGAGGTAAGAGTAGGTGTAGGTTCTGCCTGACCACCACATGCGGTGACGACACATGTGACAAGAATCAGCAGCAAACTCATGATGATCGTCTTCTTCACAGAAACGCTCCTCTTGTTCAAATTCGCCGTAGCATTGTACCCGTAGGGGTACAACTTTAATAGACAGCCTTAGTCGCCAGCTTCAGCCTCAGGCGTCATGTAATTGTCTGCAAACTGACGATGATACAAACCAGCATACATGCCGCCAAGCTCAAGCAGCTCATTATGAGTGCCGTCTTCGATGATCTTTCCCTGTTTCATAACCAGAATTCGATCCGCGTCCCGCACTGTACTCAGACGATGGGCGATGATCAAACTGGTACGATTCTTCAGGATGCGCTGCAAACCACGCTGAATCAGTTCCTCAGTTTGTGTATCGATACTGCTGGTTGCTTCATCCAGCACGAGAATGCTGTCAGGATTATGGATCAGGGCGCGGGCCAGTGCCAGAAGCTGTCGCTGGCCCTGAGAGAGATTGCCTCCACCCGGCAGCAGCTTAAAATTGTAACTATCTGGAAGGCGCTCAATAAAGGGCGCTGCACAGGCAGTCTGTGCGGCTTCGCGCATCTGTTCATCGGTCACATGAGGGTCAAAAAGGCGCAGATTATCGGCAATCGTACCATCGAAGCAGTATGGATTCTGCGGTACAACCATGACATGCCTGCGCAGTTCCTGAAGAGTCAGGTCCTGGACATCGATCCCGTTAATGCGCACGCTTCCCGACGTAACATCATAGAAACGCGAGATGAGTCCAGCAAGTGAGGTCTTTCCAGCACCCGTCGCGCCGACAATCGCAATGCGTTGCCCCGGCTCGATTTGGAGGTTGATGCCACGCAGAACCGGAGTACCCGCTTCGTAGCTGAAGTGCACATCGTCGAAAGTAATGGACTTCAGTCGGCCTTCCAGATGCTTCGAACTGTTCTCAGGGTCCTGAATTGACGGTTCGAGCGCCAGCATTCTGGCGAGGCGTTCCCCTGCCGACAACGCAGTCTGGATCTGCGTAAACTGCTCCGAAAGCTGCAAAATCGGCTCAAAGCTACGGCGAGTATACTGGATGAACGAGATCAGCATACCGACCGTCGCCCACTCCGCCAGCATCCCCTGCCCGCCTCCGTACAGTACCAGCGCCAGACCGACCGAGGTCATAATCTGTAGAATCGATGAAAAGATCGTGTACTGGTCACGCAGGCGCATATGGACACTGCGATAGGCATCATTGACGGTCTCGAATTCGCGACGACTCTGCTCCTGGCGTCCAAATAACTGCACAATCAGCATCCCGCCGAACTGCTCATTCGTCAGCGCCTGATAATCCGCAACCACTTTATGAAGCCGTGATGACATCTGACGAATTTTGATACGGAAATAAACCGTCGCGATGGTCATCACAGGCAGCACACTCAGGCTGATGAGCGCCAGACGCCAGTTGAGCACAAACATTACCAGGATTATTCCCACCAGGGTAATAAGACTGCTTAACACCACGACGATACTGGTGGATAGCACTTCAGACAGCGCGTCAATGTCATTCGACAGACGAGATACCAGTTGACCAACTGGAGTCTTGTTGAAGAACTGCATATCCTGCTTCAGGATGTGCTGAAACACCTTCTGACGCATGGCAGTCAGTGCGTTTTGCCCAACAGTCTGGAGCAGATAAACGTGACCAAAGCGCAGCGCGAACAGTGCTGGGATACATAAAAAATAGACCACAGCAAACGGGATCAACCCATTCAGGTCACCCTCGGTAATCGGACCGTCCACTGCCTGCTGGATCAGATACGGCGGCAGCAGTGATAACGCTGTGACGCCGAGCAGCATTAACATTACGACGATAAGTTCTTTCCAGTACGGAAGGACAAACTGACTCAGCATCCTGAGCAGATAACGATCAGACAGCTGCTCTTCTCCATAGAGCAGTTCACGTTTTTGTGATGTTTTGATGTTATTCATCATCTTCATGAATCAGGTCAACTTCCTGTTTAAACTCGCGCTCAACCATCTCGGCGTATAAGCCATGCCGTTGAACAAGCTGCTGATGTTTCCCCTGTTCGATAATCCTTCCTTCAGACATCACCACGATGTTATCGGCGTCTTTCACAGTCGCGATCCGGTGTGCGATGATAATGCTGGTGCAGCGGTCAAGGACACTGTGCAGATCACCAAGGATATCAGCTGCTGTTTGCGTATCGACACTGGAGAAGGCATCGTCAAGAACAAGAATTGATGGATCGCGGACGACAGCGCGTGCAATCGCGACACGCTGTTTCTGTCCGCCGGAAAGCATCACACCGCGCTCCCCTACCAGCGTGTCCAGACCCATTGGAAGTTGATGCAGGTCATTACTCATCCGCGAAATCAGCAGTGCCCGTTCGAGACGATCGTCATTGATCGTGTGATCGCTCATGCGCACATTCTCATGCAGTGGCTGACTGAACAGGAACGTAGACTGTGGCACATAGGCAATCGCCCGACGCAGATCTTCCAGTTGCAGATCGCGGATATCCACTCCATCCAGCAGAATACGTCCCTCAGTTGGATCAATGACACGGGCCAGCAGGCTGACCAGCAGTGTCTTTCCGCAGCCTGTCGGCCCGACGAGGGCAATCGTCTGACCAGCGGGGATGTGAAGCGAAATCGAGTCCAGCAGGGTTGTACCCGCTAGCACGACGGAAACATTTTCAAAGCGGATTTCCCCGCGCACATCTGGTGCAGGTTGTGCATCCAGTTTGGATGCGATCTTCGCCGGCTGAAGCAGCGGTGTCAGTCGAGCAAGCGCACCACGTGTCTGCTGATAGCGCTGATAAACGGTGCCAATTTGCAGCAGCACTGTACTTACCATCGCCAGATAAAACAGAAAGCTGGCGAAGTCACCAAGGCTTAACGACCCATTCAGCGCCAGTACACCGCCAAATAACACCACAATCGCGGCGGTGGTCTCACTGATCATGTTCGGCAGCATTCCAATAGGTTCATTACGGCGCTTGAAAAACAGCCAGCGACGACGATATTCCAGCACTTCGTCACGGTACTTGGCAGCAAACTCGGCTTCTTTGCCAGTCGTTTTGATGGTCTGAATACCGCTGATGGAGTCCTGTACGGTGGTTGAGACAATTCCAGCCTGATCCTGAACCTCTTCGAACAGCTTGGCAATCGCCAGCCCTGCGCGGATCTGGAAGGATGTTGAAACCATCAGAACAATGAACACAATGACCGTCAGAGGTAAATTCACCGCTGCCAGCAGCACAAAAATCGCAAGCAGTGTGAACAGTGCGCTGCCAAAACGCATAAACGTAATTGTCAGAAGTTGCCAGATCAGCACAATATCGGCATGCATACGCGAGATCAGGTCACCGATTGGGTAGGATTGATAGAATTCCTGCTCGCGATCCAGCAGGTTATCGAATAAATCCTTCCGAACATCGAAGTTTACCGCATAGGCCACATTCCCACTGAAGTAGCGCTGTCCGAAGAACGCGATGACCGTGACGATCGCCAGTCCAAGGATCATCACAATCAGCCTCATCATATCGGCTGGTATGGTCTCCTGACTGGCCTGCGCCAGAAAATCGGCGAAGACGGGCTTATTCGGCTGTATTGCCAGCAGATAGGCACGAATCTGATCCGGTGCACGCAGACGGTCCACCGTGACACCAATCAGGTATGGTTCCATCGCAGAGGTAACACCAGCCAGCAAACTAAAGGTGATCGCAGCAATCGCTGACCCCTTATGTCGTCCGACATATGCGAGTAACCACTGAAGATCAGCCTGAGGTTGTTGTGTCTGTACAAAGGTTTTCACAAGCGCAGCTTTCACTTGTCCTGTCATGCTTTTTACACAATTGCATCTTACAGCTTACCAAGCTCGTTGTGACCAATTAGGGCCAATGATTCATTAAAAACATATATTAGCGGTTAGGAAACACCACGAATGTAAAAAATATGGGCTGTTTCATAGAATCTGTTCATCTTTGGAGAGCAGTAAAGTGTTATTGACAAAAATATGAGGCATAAGTATAATTCCGCCGATCTTATGGGAGGGAACGGCGTCATCCTGGTAGGATGTCACGTCTGAAAAATTGACCTGTGTTCTTGATCTTTTATAAAGTGCGGTCGATTACTCGGCAACCCGACATCTCAGTACACGGGTTGGCCGAGTTTTTATGTCTATCCCCTGAGATCGCACCTAAATTTTGTCCGGAGGGGATCAATCAATGACACTTCAAACTTCGTATGACGTCAGTGATGACGATTTTGTATATGCTGACGGCTCTGATTTCGCAGCGATGCTGGAGGCCTCATTCGAGGATGACCAGCTTGAGCGCGGTGACATCGTAACCGGCACGGTTCTATCTGTCGATAATCAAGGCTTAATCGTCGGCGTCGGGTCAATGCGGGATGGCTTTGTCGCTCGCCGGGATCTGGAGCGCCTCGGTCAGCAGCCGACTGACTACGCTGTCGGTACCGAAGTCGATGTCGCAATTATGAGGATGGAAGACGACGATGGAAATCTTGTCCTGTCCATCTCTCAGGCACGCCAGAGCGAAGACTGGAAGATCGCCGAAGGGTTGATGGAGCGCGAAGAGCTGTACAGCGGCCTCGTCGCAGACGCCAACCGCGGTGGCCTGATTGTCCTTTTCGGAAATCTGCGCGGTTTTGTGCCCGCCAGCCACGTCGCAGATCTGCCGCGTGGTCTTGGTGAAGACGAACGCCAGCAGTATCTGTCCCGCCTTGTCAACCAGACGATTGATGTCAAGATTATCGAAGTCAATCGCAAGCGCCGCCGTCTGGTGTTTAGCCAGCGTGATGCTTCGCGTGGCAGCCGTGAAGCACGTAAGGAAGTTCTGCTCGAAGAACTCAAGGAAGGTGAAGTTCGCAAGGGTGTCGTCAGCGGCCTGCGTGACTTCGGCGCCTTTGTCGACCTCGGCGGTGCTGATGGCCTGATCCATATCTCGGAACTGGCGTGGCACCGTGTAAAGCATCCCCGCGAAGTCCTGAATATCGGGGATAGTGTCGAAGTGTACATCCTGCGTCTGGACGATGAAGGTAAGCGCATTGGCCTCAGCCTCAAGCGCCTGCAGCCGAATCCGTGGTCACTGGTGGACGATATGTACCATGTCGGCCAGTTGGTGGACGGTGTGGTGTCACGTCTCGCCGATTTCGGTGCCTTCGTCAGCATGGAACCGGGTATCGAAGCACTGCTGCACGTCAGCCAGTTTGCAGACCCTGCCCCGGCAAACCTGTTCGAATATGTTCGTGACGGTGATCGACTGCTGATGCGTGTCATCAGCATCGAGTCAGACAAGCAGCGCCTCGGCCTGAGTTTGAAAGAAGTCACCAACGAAGAACTCGAGCGCTGGCAGGAACAGAATCCTGACAAACCCGTTGCGAACAAACCGGTTGAATCCGTGCAAGCCGACGGTAGCGCAGCCGCCGAGCTTCCTGTAAAATCAGACGAAGTTCAATTCCAGGATGAGACTCAGGCTGAAGTCAACAGCTAACACGCTGTTTCGCCCTGTCAGGCATTGAAATCATTGAGTAAATTATGGAAGGGGGTGAACACCGAATGGCATCTGTAAAGCTTAAGCCGAACGAATCGCAGGAACAGCTTCTGCGTCGCTTCCGCAAGCGCGTAACCAACGCAGGGATTCTGAGCACTGTGCGCCGCAAGCGCTGGCACATTTCCAAGAGCGAACTGCGTCGTATTGAAGAGAAGAAGGCAATCCGCCGGTCACGCCGCCGTCAGCGCAAGGCGCAGACTCGATAGTGTACGGCTTGTAACAAACTCCTGAACATCACGTCCGCTGCCGTATCACACGGCAGCGGCTTGTTCATTTAATGCGTATGATACACAGTTACCCTAGGGAGGGTTATGTCAAATAAGAATGAAGACAAGATCGAGGTCGAAGGTACGGTCGTAGAAGCCCTGCCCAATACACAGTTCCGGGTGGAGCTTGAAAACGGTCATCGTATCCTCGCCTACCTGAGCGGCAAAATGCGGAAGTTTTACATCCGCATTGCATTGGGAGATAAAGTTCGCGTCGAAATGAGCGTTTATGATCCATCCCGTGGCCGGATTGTTTACCGTCACCGTGATGGTGGCCGCTCAACCACCGACGAGTAGTTCGCTATACGCGTAGTTACCTCTTTACACCCCAGTGAACCGCCATGGTTCCAAACATGAAGGTTTTATACTCGACCTGCTGAACCCCTGCCTTGCGCATAAGGTCAGCCAGTTCGTCAGGGGTGCGAAAAGCCTGAGTCGACTCCGGCAGGTAACGGTAGGCATCCGCCGCCTGTTTACCACTGATCACACGCCCTAACAGCGGAATACCATACTTCAGATAAGCGATGATCGCGGGACGAAGGATGTTTTTCGGCGGGGGTGTCGTATCGAGGATCACCACCCGTCCACCAGGCTTTAGTACCCGTACCTGTTCAGCCAGCGTCCGAGGCAGATCTGAGACATTGCGCACCAGATAACCTGACACAACAGCATCAAACGCCCCCGCCGGGAACGGTAGATTCATCGCATCGGCGGCGCACCATGCTACATGCTGTCCGAGTGGCATTGACTGTCCAACCTGCATCATTGGCACTGCAAAATCCGCGCCAACGACCTGCGCTGTTGGCTCATCCTTAACGATCTCAAACGCGATATCCCCGGTACCAGTCGCCAGATCCAGCACCACGCCCTGACGCGGTACAGCGGCCTTGCCGATCACAAAGCGCCGCCAGCGCTGGTCCTGTCCTGCTGTCATCAGACGATTCATCAGGTTATAGCGTCTGGCGATGCGACCAAACATCTGCTGTACGTACTGATCTTTTTCACGCCCCTGTAAATGCGACATGCTGAAAACTCATCCTCTGTGATGAAAGTGAAAATTAGCTGCTTCTTCCGATAAAACGAACAACTGAAAGTTCTTTTGCAGTGGTGCTATTTTACCTGATGTTCAGCTCCGGATTTCAGGGTTTCCATTCGAAGGTCCTGAATGAACATCATCTGCAGCTCTGTAGTGTCCAGCAGACCAAATCGGAAGTATCCCTGCGGTGTCACCACCGCGTACTGTGTATCCACCCAGGCGATAAATCCTAATGGTCCGGCAGGAACTCGATTGGTGAAGAACTGCTGCACACCATCTACATAAAACGTCGCCTGGTCAGGATACCATTCGATCATATACTGGTGTGGCGACATCAGCAGCGTACGGTCTAGCAGATGCTCACTGACACCCAGTGCACGCTGTCCCACCGGCCACAGCCGCCTGTACAACCAATAGCTTCGCATCAGTATCAGACCGATCGGGGCTGTCGGCAGCATTGCCAGAAACTGCCAGCGGGTGGCGTCCAGCGTCGCACATTTCCATCCCCATCCGGGGACGTCCAGCGCCAGGGCCATGTTATTTGGTGTGGTCGCGTGAAAAAACCACAGCGACTTTGGTAAATGGATGCCTTTTGATCCGGGTGCAAACGGATGATTCCAGAATCCGAAGCCAGCAGTACCATGTAGATGACCTTCAACCCACGCTGTTAACGATAGGCGCAGGGGTGGTCGAAATACAAAGTCTGATCGAGTCTGATAGCTGGCAATCTGTGCATTACTGTACTGCTCCTTTGTCGATGAAGGAACCCGGAGTTCGATGCGCTCCATACTCTGGCTGACTTGACCTTCACCTTGCTCAGTTATATGCAGCTTCATGGTTACGGCAGCTCAGGACGATCTGCCCTGCCCCAGCCACCACCGCCAGGAGTCTCGATCACCAGCCAGTCGCCAGCAGATAGCATCAGAGTCGCCTTGCTATCCAAAACGACCGTTTTGCCTGAAATCATCGCTTTATTGACACCACTCGCGCCTGCTTCTCCGCCCTGCATACCATAAGGCTGTCTGTCACGGCGTTCTGTATTCAGAGAAACATGCACAGGTACCAGAAATTCATACACACGCCGGATGCCCTCTCCACCCTGATGCTGACCTGCACCGCCGGAGTTTTCCCGCAGGCAGTATTCGTGCAAGCGAAATGGTAGTGCCTGCTCCAATGCCTCAATGGGTGTATTCAGGGTATTCGTCATGTGGCTGTGGCGTCCACTCAAGCCATTACCGATAGGGCTTGCGCCATGCCCACCTGCGATGGTTTCGTAATAGACAAATGTACCCGATCCTATCGAAAAGCTGCCAACCGTGACATTGTTCATCGTTCCCTGACTGGCGGCAGGAACCCGCGTTGGCAGTGCTTTGGACAGTGCCCCCATCACGACATCGACCACCCGCTGGCTGGTTTCAGTATTCCCTACGGCCACTGCCGCCGGAAACTGTGGATCAAACAGGCTTTTAGACGGGATATGAACTCTGATCGGCTCAAAACATCCTTCATTCACAGGGATGTCGTCATTCGCCAGCAGACGTACACAATACCATGCAGCAGAACGTACCACTGCCGGGACGGTATTGATATTGCCAGCCGCCTGAGGCGCTGTCCCTGTAAAATCAATGTGCATCTCATCACCTCGGACGTCGATCCGCACACAAACCGGAAGCGGCACACTGCTCTGTCCGTCACTTTCGAGGACATCTTCAAAGGCATAACTGCCATCAGGCAGCGTTGTGATCAGTGCCTGTGTCATCTGGCGCGAATAGGTCTGGAGTGCCTGCGCATGAACTTGTAAGGTTGCCAGTGAATAACGTTGGATCAGTTCTAGCAGGCGCCGCGTCCCAAGCTCATTAGCGGCAATCTGTGCAGAAAGATCCCCTACCCGTTCCTGAGGCGAGCGACTGTTCGCAAGAATCAACTGAAAAACACCCTGATTCCGAACGCCTCGCTCATACAGTAGCAGCGGCGGGATAATCAAACCCTCCTGATAAAGCTCAGTGCTTAGCGGCAGTGAACCGGGTGACATCCCCCCTACATCAGCATGATGCGCACGGCTGGCCACATAAAACACACTCCAATTATCAACGATCACTGGAGACACCATCGTAATATCGGGTAGATGTGATCCGCCGTGATATGGATCATTCAGGATGACCATATCGCCTTGCTGAAGCGACGGAAAGGCTGCAATCGCTGACTGTACCGAAGCGGGCATGCTGCCTAAATGAACCGGGATATGTGCCGCCTGAGCAATCATCCTTGCATCTGCATCAAAAAGAGCACAGCTAAAATCAAGGCGCTCACGGATATTCGGGCTGAAAGCTGCCCGCCGGAGCGTCATACCCATTTCCTCCGCCGTGGATGCAAAGATATTTCGGAAGACTTCGAGACTGATCGCATCGACGCTGGTTGCAGCAGCGTGGCTCATATCAACATTTTGACACATGGTTAACCGCCGTCTTTGGACCTGACAGGTCTGCGTGAAATCATCCACACAAAATGTACGCAAACGGCGTTTATGGGTTGAAAGCCGCCGCGATGTTGTGTAGAATATCCCTCATGGACTCGTAGCGCAATGGTAGCGCAGTTGACTTTTAATCAATTGGTTCTGGGTTCGAGTCCCAGCGAGTCCAACAACGCCCTGTATCCTAACGGTCAGGGCGTTTTGCTTTTGATAGCGGTGTCTCCTCTGTATCATCTCACCAATATGACATATGTCATCTGCACAAGTGGATATATCTCACGCACGGCTCTTTAAAGCGGTGAGCTTTTTGACAAGCATTTAACGCAAGCATAAAATTGGATTCTCGTTAGTAAATAATTTTTTAAATTGAGGAAGGTTCAGCCATGAAAGAGTATTCGACGGAGCAGCTTCGCAATGTCGCCTTAGTCGGCCACCAGGGATCGGGGAAGACATCCCTGGTGGAAGCATTACTCTATAACACAGGCGCAACCAATCGTTTAGGCAAAGTAGAAGAAGGCAGTACCGTCTCTGACTGGGACGAAGACGAAAAATCCCGCGGCATTTCCCTCTCAACCTCGGTTATCCCCATCGAATTCGAAGACCACAAAATTAATGTGCTGGATGCACCGGGTTTCACCGATTTTCAGGGTGAAATCAAGAATGCGATCCGCGTGGCGGACTCAGTCATTGTCGTGGTAGATGCCGTCAGCGGGGTCGAGGTTGGCACCGAACTAGCATGGGAGTATGCAAAGGTCTATCAGCAGCCGATTATCGTGGTCGTCAACAAGATGGATCGCGAAAACGCCAACTTTCAGGCAACCATCAACAGCCTTGAAGAGACATTCCCAGAATATAAGTTCATCCCGGTAATGCTGCCGATTGGCGAACAGGCCGATTTCCGGGGTGTTATCAATCTCCTGACGATGAAAGCCTATTATGATGCCGGCAAGGATCGGTCAGAATTACCGTCGGAGCTTCAGGATTACGCCAATGAAGCTCGGCTGAGATTGGTCGAAGCCGCTGCCGAAGCTGACGACCAGTTGATCGAAAAATATTTCTCTGAAGGTACGCTGGAGGATCTTGAGATTCGTGATGGCATGCGTAAGGCAGCCCGTAATCACGAACTGAACACGGTCCCGGTCTTTGTGACTTCTGGCGCGAAAAATATCGGTACCGTGCCTGTCCTCGAAGCCCTGATCGCCTATACCTCTCCGCCTTCACAGCGTCGGTTTGGGGTACATCGTGACAACAGCGAAGAGGTTGAATACAATCTCGCGCCTCAGTCCGATGACAAGCCGCTGGCAGCCTATGTATTCAAGACAGTTACCGATAAATACGTCGGAACGCTGTCGTACATTCGTCTTTTCTCCGGCGTGATTCGCAATGACAGCCGCAATTACAATACCACCCGGCAGGCCGAAGAACGCTTTAATAACATCATGGTCGTCCGCGGTAAGGATACTTTCCCAGTATCGGTTCTCCATACCGGAGACATTGGTGTGGTTGCGAAACTTAACAGCACGCAGACGGGTGATACGATTGCTGACCGTGATCAGGCCTTCGAAATCGTAAAACCGGATTTCCCCGAACCACTCTACAGCGTCTCACTGACACCGCGCACACAGGCCGACAGTGCCAAGATGGGCCAGATCCTCACCAGCCTGTGTGAGGCTGATCCCACCCTGAAATGGCGTCAGGATAGTGACACTAAACAGGTCCTGCTGGAAGGCATGGGCGATATGCATGTCACACTGGCCATCAGCCGTGCAGAGAAGCTCGGCGTCGGTATCGACACTCATATTCCAAAGGTTCCATACCGCGAAACGATCACCAAAAACACCGAAGCCACCTACCGCCACAAGAAACAGTCTGGCGGTGCGGGCCAGTTCGGTGAAGTCAGCCTGCGCATCGAGCCACAGCCGGGTGAGGGTTTCACCTATGAAACCAAGATCTTCGGTGGCGCGATCTCACACGCCTTTATCCCATCAATTGAGAAAGGTATCCAGTCGGTCCTTCCGTCCGGCGTCATCGCAGGTTATCCGATTGTGGATGTCAAAGTCGTTGTCTTTGATGGTAAAGAGCATCCGGTCGACTCCAAGGACATCGCATTCCAGATCGCAGGTCGTGAAGCCTTCAAGGAGGCATTTTTAGCAGGTTCCCCTGTACTCCTCGAACCAATCATGGATGTTCAGATCACTGTCCCTGAAGCGATGATGGGCGACATCATGAGCGACCTGAATACCCGTCGTGGCCGTGTGCAGGGCATGGATACCGTTGCCAGCAAGAGCATTGTCACCGCACAGGTACCGTTATCCGAAATGATGCGCTACGGCAACGATCTGCGTTCAATGTCTGGTGGACGCGGCATCTATACCATGACCTTCTCGCATTACGAGCGCGTGCCGGGTCATCTGACCGATGAAATCGTCCGAACCCATACTGCCGAAGTGCAGCATTCGTAAGGCTCAAGACAGCAAAAGAGGACGCTGACACGCGTCCTCTTTTTAATTCACTTAGCTTGCAGACCATGTCAATGAAGGTCGGAGGCACCTTCCTTACGCGTAATCAGGAGATCCCCATAGGCCAGCTCGACATTCCAGTGCTGCAATCCGTGCGTTTCGACAATCTTCGACTTCGGGACCACATCGTGCAGTGAGGAATGTCCCCAGCCGCGGCGGTGATACAACCGGAAGGTGATTTCTTCTGTCTCGCGGTTGTTCCAGAGGATTAATGGCTGATGTTCGGGTGAGGCATTATCAATGTACGTCATCCCCGCCTCCGTGATGATCTCCAGCAAGGCCAGCAGATGCGCGGGTTCAACCATGGCTGCCACTTCGTCAAAGCGGTCTCGGTCCGCAATCAATTCCGGCAGCAGATTATAGACATGATTCTTGGTCCATGTCTCCAGCCGGAAAACGCTCAGCATCTTCTGACAGGTTTCCAGCATACGATCACGCACAGCCATCAGATCACTGCTGTGTGAAATTACGACTGTCAGCGTTTCATCCGGGGCAAGCTGAATATCCGGCAGCACAACCGTTTCCGTCACGGTGTCATAGTGGAACTCAGTAATTACGCTGTTTTCATCACCACGCCGCACTTCGATGCGCTCTGGCACGATAATCCCACGCAGATGTAACTGGAATGTCCGCTGCTGCGGCAGATGATCGGTCTGCCCTGATACAGGGCGGACAGTGAACTCCCACTGGCGGGGCTGCCATCGCGTCTCAAACGCCGTCATGCTGTATGCACCGTTTTGATAATGCATAGAGTCACCATCATCTTCGAACAGTTCGAAGCGATTATCTGCCCCAGGGAACAGATAGAGTTCAAGAGTCTCTGGGTTATCGATCCCACCCCAGGCAACCTTTGAGGACAGCGGGACAATCGCTCCCGCTTTTGCAAAAACCGGGACTTCGCTAAGGCCACTGTAAATCGGCGTCCATTGATCGCCATCATAGTGCTGGCCGCTGAAAAAGTCGAACCAGTCCCCCGGCGGCATCCACACCACCTGACGGCTCAACCGCAAATCAGGATTCATCGGGGAGATCTGCGGCGCAGCAATCAACTCACTGCCGAAGGTGTACTGATTTGGGCAGTGATAACTCTGATCGTAATCCGCGTGGTGATGGTACATCGGTGTGATAGGCTGTATACCTTCAGTTGCGGCCTTCCACGACATACTGTACAGATAGGGGATAAGTTGATGCCGCAGCCGCAGCATATCAGAGGCAAGATGGCCAATTTCAGCATCATATTTCCAAGGCAGGCGCTCATGGAAATGGTTCTTCGTGCTGTGCAGCCGGAAGATCGGACTGAAAACTCCATACTGTACCCAGCGCAGATATAGTTCTGGCTCTTCGATCCCGAAGGTATGACCGCCGATGTCATGGCTCCACCATCCATAGCCGACATTGGCCGCCGTCGCGGTGAAATAAGGCTGATAGGCGAGCGAACGCCACGTCACATGGGTATCGCCCGAAAAACCAATCGGGTAGCGGTGATTGCCTAACCCACCCCACCGCGAGAAGATGAAGGTACGTTTGTCTCCTGTGCGCCCCAGATCGTAGAAATGCAGATGATTCAGCCACCACAGCGGGTCCAGGCCCTGCTTAGTTGTGAACTCACCCTGCTGCCAGTCCATCCACCAGAAATCGACACCCTGTGCTTCAAACGGATGGTGCAGAAGTTCAAAGTAAGCCTGCGCGAAGTCGGGATCAGCGATGTCGAATTTTACTGGCTGATTGTCGGTCACACCAAGGCGCGCCGCCATGGCTTCATACTGTTCCTCGTGAGGGAAAACCCCCAGCGCCGGATGCAGGTTCAGCGCAGTACGCAGGCCAAGCTCATGCAGAAATTCGATAAACTTCTCCGGCTCCGGGAACAGTTCGCGATTCCATGTGTAACCCGTCCAGCCGTTGGACACGTTGCCAGTATCAGTAATATGCCAGTCCATATCGATAATACACACCGACAGCGGGATCTCATGGGCGACAAAGTCACGCATCAGCTCGGTAAGCTCTTGCTGAGTGTAAGCCCAGTAACGGCTCCACCAGTTACCCAATACCCAGCGCGGCAGCAAAGCAATACGTCCTGACACCTTGAAATAATCATCCAGCGCTGCCTGATAATCACTGCCATAGCCGAAAAAGTACCAGTCCAGACCGCCGCTGGTGCGATTTTCCAGCCAGCCATCAGTATTGAAAACCAGCGTATGTGAATCATCCACCAGTGTCCAACCCGCACGGCTCAACAACCCCGGTTGTAATCTGACATGACCGGAAACATCATCGAGTGTGCGTGCAGTTCCCAGAAGGTTTTGCGGATTGGGGTCTCCGGCATGCCACCTGATGTCGCGGCCCTTGAGTTGTACTGAAAGTGTCGTCGGGGAAAATCCTGCGCCGCTCTCCACATACCTCAGCACAAGCTCATCGGTTTCGATTTCAAGGCGGTCATCATCACGATGCACATCAAACTGAGTCACGGGTTGATTGCGATACCAAAACGGCTGGCTGGGGCGATCCTCGAACACACCCTCAATCTGGTATTCCATGCGGATCAGACGCGATGTCAGCACAGTAAAACGCGCCTGAGTAGTTTCAATAACCGTATCGGGGTGCGCAACCGGTCGAAATTGCAGCTTAAAATGCTCCATAACATCCTTCCGAATCATGTTATACGCAGGCAGATGATTATTCACAGGATAACCGGTGAGGCAGTTTTCACTCAGACAGAGGACTGGGGACGGTATTCTCCGAAAACACTACGCAACGTGTGGCAAATTTCACCCAACGTCACATCATGCTCTACACAAGTGATAACCAGCGGCATGAGGTTCTCGTGTGAGCGTGCCGCTTTTTCGAGCTGTCCACGAAGCTCATCGACTTTAGCCTGATCCCGGCTCTCGCGCAGTTGCTTCAGGCGTTCACCCTGACGCACTTCAATCGCAGGGTCTACACGCAGGAGTTCTGGTTCAACCTCGGCATCAACTGTCAGGGTGTTAACCCCGACAATCAGCGTCTCGCCTTCTTCCACGGCCCGCTGATGATGATACGCAGCATTTTCGATCTCACCTTGAATAAATCCGCCCTCGATGGCCACCATTGACCCACCAAGCGCATCAATCTGATCGATATAATCACTGGCACGCTGCACGATCTCGTCAGTCAGTGTTTCGATGGCATAACTACCTGCCAGGGGATCGACCGTGTCAGCCACACCGCTTTCCAGTGCAATAATCTGCTGGGTCCGCAGCGCAATCTGCACCGCGTTCTCCGTGGGCAGGGCCATTGCTTCATCCATGCTATTGGTATGCAGGGATTGTGTCCCACCCATAATCGCTGCCAATGCCTGAAGCGCCACCCGAACGATATTATTTTCCGGCTGTTGCGCAGTCAGCGTACTGCCACCCGTCTGAGTATGAAAGCGCAGCATCCAGCTTTTTTCCTGCTTTGCGCCGAAGCGTTCACGCATTATATGCGCCCACAGGATACGGGCCGCCCGAAACTTGGCAACTTCTTCCAAAAACTGGTTATGAGCATTGAAGAAAAACGAAAGCTGCGGCGCGAATTCGTCAATGTCAAGGCCAGCATCCAGCGCGGCTTGCACATAGGCGATCCCATTTGCCAGCGTAAAGGCCACTTCCTGTACGGCGGTCGAACCCGCTTCACGAATATGATAGCCGCTAATACTGATGGTATTCCAATTCGGGACATGCTGCTGACAATACGCGAAGATATCGGTGATGAGGCGCATCGAATGCTGTGGAGGATAGATATACGTCCCACGTGCGATATATTCCTTCAGGATGTCGTTCTGAATCGTGCCACGAAGTTGCCGTTCTGAAACTCCCTGACGTTTTGCCACCGCAATATACATTGCCAGCAGCACCATCGCTGGTGCATTGATCGTCATGCTGGTCGAAACCTGATCCAAGGGGATACCTTCCAGCAGGCGTGCCATATCATGCACACTGCTGATACTCACCCCTACCTTGCCAACCTCCCCCAGTGCCATCGGATCATCGGCGTCGTAACCAATCTGGGTTGGCAGGTCGAACGCGACCGAAAGCCCGGTCTGTCCCTGACTCAGCAGATAGCGGTAGCGCGCATTGGATTCTTCGGCGGAGCCATAGCCAGCGTACTGGCGCATGGTCCACAGACGGGTACGGTACATTGACGGCTGGATGCCGCGCCGATAAGGGAATTGGCCCGGAGCGGTATTGGTGGTGCCAAAACTTTCGGATAAATCATCAGCCGTGAATTCATTTTTTAAGGGGATTCCGGATGAAGTCTCAAACCGGATTTTACGTTCTGGTAAGGGCATAGGGATATCTGCCTGCTAAACACTAATAATCATTACAGTTTTTATTACAAACATGAGGTTGAATCAGCATTTTAATCAGAGTTAGGCTGAGCAAAGGCTTCGAAGCTCACCCCAACATCCTGAAAAGCCGCGAATGTCAGGTCACGGGTTTCGAGTTTCAGATTACGGCACACATTATCGAACAGCCCGATATAGTTGGTTGACAAACGCGGCGCATCTGATAGGTTAAGCTGCTCAACCGCCTGACGGATCTCCTCAGCCCTCCCTTCGATTTCAACAAAATTTCCGTAGGGCATCTCATCCAGCACCACTTCGACGCCACCGAGATGATAGGTAGTGCGGTATTTTTCGTAAATCATGCTGGGGGTAAAGCCAAGTTTACGTAAAATAGTATCCATCGCCTCAAAGTCACTGACCTCGACCTCGGCTTCGAAGCGGTTCGGGATATCTTCGTCTTCAATGTGCGCTGGCGGTTCTTTATAGGTCAGCCGCACCCGTGTATCCTGACGCAAACGCAATACGATATGTCTGGCAGTCAGCGAATGATCTGCATCTTCATAGCGTACGTTGTGCTCATAGATGCGCGGCGCGATCAGTTTCGCTCCAAGCACTTCCAATTGTTGGGCGACGGTCTCAAGATGAGGAACATACAGCTTGATTTCAGTTTCAGTGTACTGTGATGAACTCATTTACCCCTGCAATTCTCTCAGTGCGTCTGGCAGACAGCGGCGCGTCAGTTCGATGATCTGAGCATAAGCATCAAAGGCATTTACTGGCGCAATCAGCACGCTTTTTTCAAAGCCGTTAGCGGCACGCTCTAACAGCCACAGATCGACATCCAGCAGGGGTGTATTCGGTTGATCCTTCAGTTTATCAAATCGCAGGCTGATCAGACCTCGACGGAACTGCTCAAACTGAGGTACAGATACCCGCCTGACAATCGGCTTATGATGAAAGAAGCCCAAATACACGCTTTCCAGCACAGGTGTGGACTGACGATAGCAGCGGATGGTAGTTACCGAGTCCGGCGCCCGCATCCCTGCATAATGCACCGAGATGCGATACGCCTCGGTCAGTCCGGGTGATTTCGCCACTTCCCGAAGCGGCTGCACGCCAACCTGTACAGCCAGATTCCGCAGAATGGCAACCTGCATTTCCATCATTGTGCCAATCTACTTCGCCATTCGCACCAAAATCACCCGTCAATTGTCTACGGGATTGAAATTACAATCTTACCGAACAGGTCACCTTCCTCCATCAGTCGGTGGCCCTCAGCGGCATCCTGAAGAGCAAGCTGTTGGCCGATGACTGGTTTCAGATGACCATCGAAGATCATGTTCATAACGCGCACATAATCGATATGTGGGCCCATTGTTGACCCTATCAGGCTGATATGCTTACTGAACAGATAGCGAATATCCAGTTCAAACATCGGGCCGCTGGTATTTCCGACGATCAGAATGCGGCCTCCGATGCGCACACTGCGAATACTGCTGAACATTGTCGCCTGTCCGACGTTGTCAACTACCACATCGACACCCTGTTTGTCCGTCAACTGGTAGATGGCCTTGGCCCAGTCTGATTGCTCTTCGCGGTTGATCGTGACATCTGCACCCAACGCTTCAGCCTTACGGCATTTCTCGGCATTGCTGCCCACCACGTAGACTTTTGCACCGGCCAGCTTCGCAATCTGGATGCTGGCACTGTTCACCCCACCACCGGCGCCCACAATCAACACCGACTCACCCGGTCGCAGATTTCCGCGTGTAATCAGCGAATGCCACGCCGTCACGTAGACGAGACCAGCCGCAGCAACTCCTTCGAAGGTCACATGATCGGGCATTTTCAGCAGATTACGGGCAGGGATCACAATATATTCAGCGGCGGAACCGGACCGATGCTCACCCAGAATTGCATTACGTCCCTGATTTTCCAGTCCTGTGTACAGCATCGGACTGTCATCCGGCACGATATTCGGATCAATACACACACGATCCCCGGCGGCAACACTGGTCACACCCTCGCCAATAGCATCGACTACACCTGCTCCATCGGAACCGGTGACGTGCGGCAAATCGAGATGAAGCCCTTTCCATCCTTCCCGAACCCACAGGTCGAGCCGGTTCAGGGCAGCAGCATGCATCCTTATCCTTGCTTCACCGGGTGCGGGTTCCGGCACAGGCAGATCTTCAGCGAACTCGATCACATCCCGTCCACCATGTTCATAAAAAACTGCACCACGCATCCTAGCGCAGCCCCAGTTCATTACGGGCAATCACCATCCGCTGAACTTCGCTGGTGCCCTCATAAATTCGGGTGATACGTGCATCACGGTAATAGCGCTCGACTGCCATTTCCTTACTGTAACCCATCCCGCCGTGAATCTGGAGCGCCTCATCAGTGACGAACATCGCTGTTTCGCTGGCAAACAATTTCGCCATACTCGCCTCAACGGTGAAACGCTGACCGGTCACCTTGCCGCGCTGCTTGGCAAGCACGGCGTTATAAATCAACTGACGACTGGCCTCGATCCGCACTTTCATATCGGCAATTTTCTGCTGAATCATCTGAAACTGACCGATTGGACCGCCAAATGCCTGCCGATGACGTGCGTAATCGACCGCAGCTTCGTAAGCAGCTTCGGCAATCCCAAGTGCCTGTGACGCAATCCCAATGCGTCCGGCATCAAGCACCGTCATCGCGATCTTAAAGCCTTCGCCAACCTTACCGAGGACATTTTCGACCGAGACTTCGTAATTGTCATACATGATCTCGCTGGTCGCGCTGGCCCGAATCCCGAGCTTCGGTTCTTTTTTACCACGGATCAACCCACGCTGATTAGCGTCAACCAAAAAGGCAGTGATACCTCGATTGCCCTTCTCAGGATCGGTCATGGTGAACAGGATTATGTAGTCGGCAACCGGCCCACTGGTGACCCAGCTCTTCGTTCCGTTGATGACATAGTGAGTGCCAGCATCGTTGAGGACAGCCCGACTCGCCATCGTAGCTGCATCACTGCCCGACATCGGCTCCGTGAGACTGTAAGCGCCAATTTTTTCACCGGATGCGACCGGTACAAGGAATTTCTGCTTCTGTTCTTCAGTGCCGAACTGCATCAGTGCGTAACAGTAAAGTGAATTATTGACGCTCATGATTGTACTATGGCTGGCATCGGCCTTAGCCACTTCGATCATGGCAAGCGCATACGCCAGTGTGTCCATCCCTGCGCCGCCATATTCCTCTGGGACTTCAATTCCCATCAGTCCCATCTGCCCCATCTTGCGGATCGTCGTCAGCGGGAAATCCCCGGTTTCATCGTACTCGGCGGCAATCGGCGCAATCTCCTTCTGAGCAAAGCTGCGCACCGCTGACAGAAGCGCTTCATGCTCATCAGTCATAGTAAGCGTTAAAAATTCTTCATGTGTAACTGCCATAATGACCTCGTCTGTATTTAAAACCAAATCAGCATTTAATTATGGGATTATACTGCGAAACTTTGTGAAATTCCTCTACAGAGGATCACGTGTAGGTACACCCGGTTTACGTGGATACTGCGACGGAGTCCTACTGATCTTGTGAATCGCAATCAGGTAGTGTTTATCAGGAATGCCTGGAAGTTCAATTTCGGTGATATCACCAATTTCCCCACCAAGAGTCCGGCAGGCAGACGCTGCGTCGCGCGCTTCCTCGAAAACCGTCGCACCTTTCATGGCGATGCAGACTCCGCCGACCTGTGCAAACGGCAGCAGATATTCCACCAGTGCGGGCAGACGGGCAACCGCACGCGCCACAACGACATCATACGAGGCACGTTGATGTGACAGATGGGCTGCTTCTTCAGCCCGGGCGTGAAGCGTTTTAATCTTCTGCAGGCTGAGTGAGGTAATCACATGCTCCAGAAAGGCCAGCTTTTTCCCCGTGGAGTCCGAGAGTGTTGTATACAGATCAGGTGTAACGATATGCAGAGGGACACCCGGGAAACCGGCCCCGGTACCGACATCGATCAGGCGCATACCGCTGTGTAGCTTTACAGCTTTCGCCACAGACAGCGAGTCGAGGAAATGGCGGATAATCACGCCTTCGGGATCGGTGATGGCCGTGAGATTGATGCGCGAATTCCAATCAATCAATATCTGATGATATTGATCAAACAGCGCGAGCTGTTCGGCGGTTAAAGAAAGGCCGAACAACTCACGCGCGTACTGCTGAAGGATAGTGATCGCTGTCACTGTTTCAGAAGTCAGAGTTAGTTAGGGAAAATGATACTTCACCGTCTGTCCGGCTGCATTAGGCCGAACAGTAAACGTGCACGTGCTGTTGAAACGCTCGTTCTCGGTGCCAGGGCCGAAATCATCATAACCATCGGTGATAGGGTTTTCCCACGACAGCTTGAACTCAACCGGATAGTTTCCAGGCTTCACATTCCCGACAGTGATAGTATAGAACACCCAGTAGTTCACACCACGCTGCTCGATGTCGCTGACAATTACAGGCTGGATAAACGGACTGCTATCGAACACACCGACCTGATAGATGGCGTTATCGATATGGTCCTGCACCTGTTCCGGTGTGCGGGCATACCACGACCAGAAGACCGTGACCGTATCAGTATCATAAATCAGGCCCGGATTTGCCATCGGGTACTCATCGCATTCTGCGAAAATTAGTCCCGGTGTCTGCTGACGCGGTGGCAGCACATCGCGTGCACCAATCACCACTGGAGCGGCGGCAGTCGGCGTATAACCCGGATTCAGAAAGCCACCAAACGGTGAGCGAATCTGCGGTCCGGCAGCTGTGGTTGTCGTGGTGCCAGTACCAGCGCTGGTGCTGGTTGCTGTCTGGAACTGGGGATCAGAACAGCCATCCTGAATATCATTGACCGAGGTATCCACTGTCGTGCTGGCAGAATTGCCCTCTCGGGCGATCAGCACGCGGACACTCGCCGTTGTGCCGGCAGCGACAGTCGCAGCATTGTCATAGGTCGCAACTTCACTGACAGAGTAATTCCCCGTCACCGAAAGCTGACGCAGCGCGGTGAGCGCGGTACCCGTTAAGCCCGGTCCAGAGAACACCTGATAGTACAGGTCATAGCCTGGTTCCATGAAACCGTTGAAGTTCAGCACTGCACGGGTATCGCAGATCACACCCAGGATCGTCACACTTGATGAGCTTTGTGCGTTGTTCGTTGTAGTATTGGTCGCATCATCCTGTGCACTGATGACGGTGCTGATCAGCAGGATCATCACCAGAAGTACCCATAGGACTGATTTTCTTAGCATGCTTCTGCCGCTCCCTCATTGATAGGCGGAAAAGGTGAAACCATTATCGGGCTATCTTACCGCAAAACCCGCCAAACAGCAGGCTGGTTTTAAGCAGACCGTGATTTTTCGGAAATTCCTAATCCAATTTCCAGAAAAATGGCAATTTCGTGAAACTGATCATTGACAGCATTTTGAACTATGCTATAGTTCTGCCATGTCACGCCGAAGTGGCGGAATTGGCAGACGCGCTACGTTCAGGGCGTAGTTCCCTTACGGGAGTGTGGGTTCGACTCCCACCTTCGGCACACGAGAAAAGTTCGATCTCAACAGGTCGAACTTTTTCTTTTCCGCAATAACGTGTATTGTGTAAGCGTTTTAGCAGGCATTCACAGAGATCGATATGGCGCAGACCTCGCGCGACAGCGCCCCAAATCCCCGCCCTCCGCAGCGGATGGTCACACCTACTCCACGCGGAACCAGCCAGCTTTCAGGCGTGCAGGTGATGTTTGCCGTTATTCTGGCAGTCGGCCTGCTGCTGGCAATTAACTTCAGCAGCCGTATTGCAGATGGTCAGGAACTCCTCAACGCTTACGACAATGTGAGTACCGAGATTCAGGAACTGAAACTCGAGTACGCGACACTTTCCGCCCAGAGCACCTATGTCCAGAGTGATCAGTACGTCGAGCAGTGGGCACGCGAACGCGGTAAGATGATACGGTCCGGCCAGCGTCTGGTGATCCCAGTGCCGATGGGGGTACCAGTAACCCCTACCCTGCCCCCTGTCCCTATTGAGGATGCCTTTCAGGATGGTTTACCCAATCCCGAGCCATGGGAGCTGTGGTGGTCACTGTTTTTCGATACCGCACCTCCAGTCGTCAATGCATCCTGAGAGCTCACTTCACCGTTAAATAGTTCATAAATGTACAATAGAGTTACAGGACTACAGATGTCAAACTTGTTTCGGACTCCCAGAGCACGTTTTACACAGCTTATTCTCGGTCTGCTGGTACTATGGGTGCTCGCTCCAGCCTCACAACAGCCGATCTATGCACAGCAGGATCTGATCTCACTCAACGTGCAGGCGGGTTACGACAGCTACTACCGCGCCAGTTTCTGGACCCCGCTACAGGTCAGCATCACCAATAATGGCGACCCGATTGAAGGGAGGCTTATCGCCCGGCAGGAGCGTAATGCAGCCCTGACCAATACCTTCAGCACGCCCGTCTCTCTGCCCTCTGGCGCACAGCAAAGCTTCTTCCTGTATGTCACCTTGCAGAATTTCGGCACCAGCGTCCTGCTCGAACTCCTTGACCAGAACGATGCAATTGCAGCCGAACTCGAAGTACCCGTCAGAAATGTCGCCGCACGAGATCGCATCCGCGCGGTGGTCACCGATGCGCCAAACAGCCCGATTGACCTGACTCAGACTGCAACTGGCGGCAACCAGATCTTTCAGGTGAACTGGTTTACCAGCAGCATCCCGGATCAGGCTGAGGCCCTGCGCGGCATTAATGTTATCATCTTCAGCGAAGTGGATACCGGAACCCTCACCCCAGCACAGCGCACTGCCATCGAACACTGGATTCTGCTCGGTGGGCAGATGATTATCACCGGCGGCGCGAACTGGCAGCCCGCGGCCTCTGCATTTGACAGCCTGCTGCCTCTGAACCCTAGTGGCACGACACAGGTCTCTGATCTGTCAGGGCTTTCACAGTTGGCCGGACATATAGAGCGTCTGGAGGGCACGAGCACCATTACAGTGGGCGAACTGCGGGAAGGCGCCTCAGTGCTCGCATCCACGCCAGATAATCAGCCGCTGTATGTGCGCCGCAGCTATGGAGACGGCACGATTGACTATCTGACCGCCGACCTGTCAGCAGAGCCACTCCGAAGCTGGCAGGGACTTGATCAGTTATGGTTCACCGCCTTCTCTTCAGTGGATGCACAGCCGGGCTGGTTCTCAGGGTTTGCCGACGTTGACAGTGGGATCGACAGTATCGAGATTTTACCCGGCTATTCTGCCCTGCCTGAAGCCACGGCCATGTTCGGTTTTCTGGTGATCTATATTGTGCTGGTGGGGCCAGTCAATTATCTGTTTCTCAATCGCATCAATCGCCGTGAACTGGCATGGGTCACCATCCCGGTCCTGATCGTCGTCTTCAGTATTCTGGCCTGGCTGACAGGCTTCAATCTGAGAGGAAACGATGTCATCCTCAGCCGCCTGAGCGCCGTCCATGTCTGGGAAGAACAGGACACTGCCTATGCCGAGCAGTTGATCGGTCTCTTAGCTCCCCGACGTGGCAATTACTCCCTGACGGTTTCTGATGACCGCACACTTCGTCCGGTGATGCGTACCGGCCAGACCACACAGCTTTTTGGTGTTGGTGCGCAGAATACCGAAATCAGAGAGGCCAATAACTTCTCTGCGGTCGAATTTCCGGTCGATGCCAGTTTCATTGCCGCCTTTGAGAGCAGCGGAACAGTCGCAGCCCCTGAGATTGGCGGACGGCTTTCCCTCAGTTACACAGCAAACGGTCAGTCACAGCAGTTACGCGGGACGATTCGAAACGACTCGGACATGACTCTGATGTCACCTGTACTGCTGGCTCGTGGCATTGTTATCAGACTGGAAGAGGATCTGGAACCGGGTGACCTGTATCTACTGGAAGAACTCGAAGATGCGGATCTCACCCTCGCTCATACCGGGCCGGCGGCTCCGTCACCGATTGAATACGCCCTGAGAGAGAAGTTCCTGGCCTTTACACGCTATTACTACACCGCCTCCAGCAGCGGTGTCGTCCGCGGTGATGAGACGGTGCGGGATATCTTTGCGGAAAATTATGTTGATACCGATTTTGGCTATCTGGTAGGGACGCCTAACGCCGACCAGACCCTGCTGCGTCGCCAGAAGTTTCTGAATGCGCTGATTGGCGATCAGTTTAATGCCACCGGACGCGGGAATAATGTCTATCTGGTAGCATGGGCTTCACAGGCACCCTTTGAAGAGAATGTCGACGGGGCTTCATGGCGGTCAATCGACGACACCGCCTATATTGTCCAGCTTTCGGTCGATTTCCAAATCCCCGAGGACACTACGCTCATTTCCGGCGATCAGTTCACATGGGTTGCAGTGGAACGTCAGGGTGCGCTGGATGCGTCCCCCACCAATGCCACCTTCTACAGCAACAGCAGCGCCAGTTTCCGTTTCACTCCCCTGTCAGACTCTATTCTGTCGGATGTGGAACGACTCTATATCCGTCTCGATCAGGATGGAGATGATTCCCGCGACCGTGAGATGTCAATCGAGCTATGGAACTGGCAAACGCAGACATGGATACCGATGGAGATTACAGAGGGGCGGAATCGGATCTTTCAGGCGCAGCAGTTTACCGGACCACTGAATGCCGTTCAGATCCGGATCAACCGCGACTCATCCACGGGCGGATACTCTTACCTGCGACAGCTTACCGTTGAACAGGAAGGGACCTTTTAGGTCATCTTCCTGTCACTTCATTGCGTTTCATCATAAGGACGTCAGCATTATGCAGATCATCTCACTTGAGCTTCATACCCGTAATCTGAGCACCATGCGTGACTTCTATACAAATACGCTGGAATTACCACTGGTCGAAGAGGACAGCACTCATTTTACAGTCCGTGCCGGTCACTCAGCGCTGACATTTATGCAGACTGACTCTGAAGTGCCAATCTGTCACTATGCATTCAATGTACCGGAGGCATCATTTGCCGCATCCAAACAGTGGTTGAAGCAGCGCGTGCCTTTGCTGTTAAATGCCGACCAGCATGATGAAATCTACTTTGAAAACTGGAATGCGCACTCCGTCTATTTCGGTGACCCGGACGGCAATATCGGTGAGATCATTGCACGTCATACGCTTCCTGCCTCGAACGAGGCCCACTCAGATAATCACCCTGTGCTGAGTATTTCAGAGATCGGTATCAGCGTGGATGATGTCATCAACTTTGTCAATACAGTCACAACCAAAACGGGGATGCTGCCCTATAAGGGAAGTCCAAACCCTGACTTTACAGCGATTGGCAGCGAAAAAGGGCTGTTGATCATCAGTCGTACAGGACGCACCTGGCTTCCAGAAAATAAGGTCACCGCCCAATCAGTGCCACTGCGCGTGCGGTTTGAAGTACAATCATCGGCGCACCCTCTTCAGTTTGAAATCGCTGGTCCACCCTATGGTCTGACGCCAATCATCCATACGGACGATTGATCCGGCCAGTCCGAAGTTAATTCACCTGTAAGCATACCGATTGCCACTTGGCAGCAGGCAGGACGCTGTTTATAATGCGCAGACTTTCGTAAGCACAAATTCCGCTGTCACCAAATACCGAACCGGCAGCTTAGCTCACAGCAGAGGTCACACGATGAAGGTTATTTTGCTCGATTATGTTTACAAACACGGCGTCGCCGGTGAAGTCATTGATGTTGCTGATGGTTTCGCACGCAACTTCCTGATCCCGAAGCGCCTTGCAGTGAAAGCAACTGAGGGTGAACTCAAGCGTGCAGTCAAGCTGCGTCAGCAGGCCGCTGCCAAGCGCGCAGCACTGGATCAACGTCTGAACGATCTCGCCCGCGAAATCGATGGTGTCGAACTGATCTTTGGCCGCCGCGCCGCCCCGACTGGTAAGCTGTTCGGCTCGGTTACGACACAGGAAATTGCCGACGAACTGTTCAAGGTCAGCGGTGTGGACATCAATCGCCGTCGTATCAGCCAGCAGCAGCTTCGCGAAATCGGCACACATAGTGTCCCGGTGCGTCTGGGTAATGAAATTTCCCCTAACCTGCGCGTTATCATCGTGCGTGAAGAAGAACTGGGTGAATTCCTGCGCAAGCGTGAACAAGCGGCTAATGCACCCGCCGAAGACAGTGTAGAAGCCGCCGCTGAAAATGCTGACGGGGCCGCAAGCTGGGAAGCGGGGTCGTACACCGACTTTAACGAAACCGGTGGCGAATCAGTCAGTGATGCAGCCGCCAGCGAAACGGAAGACACTACCAACGAGTAATTCCCTGTCGTCAGGTTCATCCTAGCACATTCAGCCCCGCCGGCCATGTTGGTCTAGCCGAAGCCGGGGCTTTTTCTTTGTAAACCAGTCTCGGGCGTCTATGGATTTTTATTCCCTTGGCCAGCAGCTAAAAGAAGCACGCGAAGCAAAGGAACTGACACTGCAACAAGCAGAAGCGGCCCTCAAAATTCGCAGCAGCATTTTAAATTCCTTCGAACAGGGGGAATTTACGCTGACAGATGCTTCTCCGGTTCAGATCCGTGGGTTTATCCGTAACTATGCCCGCTATCTGGCGCTGGATGAGAACCTGATCTTACAGTATTACGATTCGGCAGCGGAGTCGCTTAATCGTCGGCGCGACAGAGCCAGCAAGCGCTCCTCAAAGCGCGAACGTGATGAGCGCACGGCGAATCGCACGCCAGCAAATCGCACAGCGGCTAATAACAAACCACCGACGTCACCCACCCGTTCTGCAACAGCTACCGGTGAGCATTACGGCGTTAGAGTGAATGAAAGACGGACGTCGTTTTCGCAGCGTCTGATGAATTTCTTACTGATTATCGTTCTGGGCGGGGCTGCGCTGGCAGTCATTACCTTTGTCACCTTGCAGCTTGTCCAGAATAACGATGAAATGGTTGACAACCCCGAAGCTAATACCAGTGGGGGGATTATCGGGCAGCGCCCACCGACACTGACATCGACCCCACGTGTGATAGTCCCCTCGCCTACGGCCACGCTGATTGACCGGACACCACAGAACTATACCGGACAAGCGATTCTTGTCACGATCGAGTTCCGTCAGCGCACATGGCTGGATTTCACCGCCGATGGTAACCTGATCTACGCAGGAATTGTGCGCCCCAATGAAATTGTGCTGGAGTACGAAGCCAATACCGAGATTATCGTCCATGCCAGCAACGCCGCGGCATTAGTCGTCACCTATAATGGACAGTCTCAGGCCTCCTTTGGGGCGCGTGGGCAGCGTGTGGATATTACCTTCCGGCCCAACGATCAGATTGAGGTGCGGACTGGTCCTGGCTTTGACACGGGAACTGATGAGTTTACAGCGACCCCGCCCGATACGCCGACCGCGATTGCGGGTACGCTTCTGGCGGAGTTAACGCCTAGTTCCACACCCGGACCAAGCCCGACTCCATCCGATACACCAACACCGAGCGATACGCCAGAGGCCTCTGCGACACCCACAGACACCCCAACGGCAACCGATACCGCAACTATTACGCCTACTCCTAGTGATACACTCACGCCGTCGGTCACGCCAACCGAGACTCTGACGCCAACGATCACACTGACACCGTCAGAGACAGCCATTGTCCCGCTGCGGATCACACCGACGCCCGCGCAGGCGGAAAAACCGTAAGCAGTTTAACAACTTTAGCAAGAACTTCAGTCGACACTACGTCAGATACTCGTCCCGTTCGCCGCTCATGTGCAGCATCTTGCAAGCGTACATGATAGCAGAAGTAAACACAGGTAACCATTCAGGATGGCAACATCACTACGTAAAGACAAGTATTATCTGCTCAGCCTCGGATGTTCAAAGAACACCGTGGACTCGGAGAGCATCGCACAGGTTCTGGGACAGAGTGGCATGACCGGCACTGACGATCCCACCCGCGCCGAAGTCATGATCGTCAATACCTGCGGCTTTATCGATGCCGCCAAGCAGGAATCGATTGACGCCCTGCGCGAACTGGTCGATATGAAGCGCGGTAACCAGATGGTCATCGCTGCTGGCTGCCTTTCGCAGCGCTATGGTCAGGATCTCGTACAGGATGTCCCCGGTCTGGATGGTGTCATTGGCACCCGCCGCTGGATGGATATCTTCGATCTGGTCACCCGGCTGCGGGAGCGCAAGTACCCTGAACCACTGTATCATCTGCCAACCGATGCCAAAGTCGTCGGGCTGGATGAACGCGGTGTGTTACGCGCCAGTGTTCAGGGAGCCAGCGCCTATCTCAAGATCTCTGACGGCTGCCGCCGTCCATGCGCATTCTGTGCTATCCCGAAGATCAAAGGCACTGCTGTCAGCCGTCCGATGGAAGCGATTGTCGCGGAAGCGGTTAAACTTCAGAAAATGGGCGTCAAAGAGGTAATGCTCGTCGCTCAGGATACCACCGACTACGGGTATGATCTTGGGATGAAGGATGGTCTTGCACATCTGCTGGAAGCCATTGTCGCCGCAGCACCCAACATCCCGTGGCTGCGCATCATGTACGCCTATCCCGGCTATGTGACACCCCATCTGATGGAAACGATGGCCGCCTATCCGCAGGTACTGCCCTACCTCGACATCCCGCTTCAGCACGGTCATCGCGAAACACTCAAGCGTATGAAGCGACCAGCAAAGATCGAATGGGTCTACGAAACCATTGGAAAGTTGAGAGAGACTATCCCTCATCTCGCCGTACGGACCACCTTCATCGTCGGCTATCCCGGTGAGACAGATGAGGAGTTCGAAGGCCTGATGCAGATGGTGCGCGACCTCAGGTTTGATCGCGTTGGGGCCTTCAAATACTCCTATGAGCTTGGTACGCCGAGCGCCACCCTTCCTAACCATGTCGATGATCTGGTCAAGGAACAGCGCTACGAGCAGCTTATGCAGCTTCAGCAGGGCATCAGCCTCGCGAAGAATCAGCAGTTCGTCGGCAAGACACTGGATGTACTGGTAGAAGGTTATGGAGTAGGAGAGGACGAACGTGGTCGCTCAACCGGCCAGACGCTGAGCCTTGGCCGCAGCTACCGCGATGCACCTGAAATCGACGGTTATGTGATTGTGGAAGGTCAGCTTCCGGTGAGTGAGATTGTGCCGGTCCGCATCACCGGTTCAACAGCATATGACCTTTTTGCGACAGTCGATACCGGAGCGCCCATTGTTATCCAGCCGGGGACTATCTTCGGCGAGGGGATGCTTCCCAGCTAGCATACGCTTAAGGTATCAATAAAGAAGTAAAACGGCACACCTGAGCGTTTCGGTGTGCCGTTTGATTTACTTCATATCGCGCCAGTTCTTCCCGATAGAGGCATTCGCTTTTAGTGGTGGATCAAGTGGATAAGCTGCTTCCATCATCGCCACGACAAACGATTTCACTTCATCGACCTCATCTTCCGGGACTTCAAAGACAAGTTCGTCATGTACCTGAAGATTCATCGTGGTTTGCAGTCCACGTTTCACGAGTTCATGATAGACATTGATCATGGCGCGTTTCATGATATCCGCTGCTGTACCCTGAATGGGCATATTGATCGCCATGCGCTCTTCAGCCTGAACCGCGTTACCTCTTCCCCCACGGTCATTAATCAGTGCCGGGAATTTGCGACGCCGCCCCATCAGCGTCTGTAACCCTTCTGGTTCACGGGCATCACGCTTCGTATTGGCGATATACGCTTGAACACCTGGCAGGCGTTCGAAGTAAGTCTTGATAAATGCATCCGCCTCTGCCAGTGTGAGGTTGCTATCCCGTGCCAGTCGGAAAGCACCCATACCATAAATCAGCCCGAAGTTCACGCGCTTGGCAAAACTGCGCTGATCGTAAGTCACCTGCTCCAGCGGGATGCCATACACCGCCGCCGCCGTCGCCGCATGAATATCCTGCCCTTTATTGAAGGCATCCACCAGGGTCTCATCACGTGTGACATGCGCCAGAATACGCAGCTCCACCTGACTGTAATCGACCGAAAGCAGCACTTTGCCTTCTGGTGCAATCACAGACCGGCGTACCTCACGCCCAACTTCAGTGCGGATGGGGATATTCTGTAAATTGGGTGTGCTGCTGCTAATGCGTCCCGTTGAAGAACCTGTCTGGTTATAACTGGTGTGGACACGTCCCGTCCGAGGGTTAATCAACGCGGGCAGCGCATCGACATACGTCCCTTTGAGCTTGCTCAGCTCACGATATTCCATGATCTTTTCGACGATCGGATGTGCTGTTCGCAGGTTATCGAGGACAGCAGCGTCAGTGGAATAACCGTGAGAGGTTTTACGCAGACCTTTGGTTGGCAGGCCAAGTTTGCCGAACAGCACATCATTCAACTGTTTTGGGCTGTTGATGTTGAACGAACCATAACCTCCTGAGAGGTCGATGATTTCCTGCTCGAGTTCCGCAAGCTGAGCATTGAGCCGGACACTCAGTTCAGCCAGATAAGGTACATCGAAAACGATTCCAGCCTGCTCCATCGCGCTGATGACTGGGATCAGCGGAAGCTCCAGTTCTTCGTTCAGCTTCTGCATCCCGCTTCTTTCCAGACGCGGCTTCATCACCTCCACAAGCTGATAGGTCAGCGCTGCATCAGCGGCTGCATAAGGTGCGGCTAGTTGAATATCAACCATATCCATGGTCAACTGACCCTTACCCGTCCCGATCAGGTCGGTGATCGGGGTCATGTAGATTGGCTTACCGCTTTCATCCTTCAGCGTGCTGATAACCAGATTCTTCAGGCCAAGATTTTTACTCAGTGGATCAATCAGCCATTCGGCAATCATCGTATCAAAGGTCACAGGATGTATATTAATGCCATAGCGTTCGAGCACCACCACATCGTAATTGGCATTATGTGCTGCCTTCCCAATCTGCGGATTTTCCATTGGCGGCTTCAGCGCATCGATCACCTGCTGGAGTGGAAGCTGTGTGCCTTCCTTATGCCCTACCGGGATATAGTAACCCGTCTGACCATCCACACTCAGCGAAATTCCCACCAGATCGCCGCGCATCTGGTCGGTGCTCGTTGTCTCCGTATCGAAGACAATCAGCTCAGCAGCGTTCAGGATCTGTAGCATCTGCTCAAGCTGTTCTGGAGTGGTCACAATAACGGTGTTGACCACCGCTTCAGCACGTGCCGGGGCAGCAAAGTCTTCGAAGCTTAATTGAGCCAGCTCATCGTCATCGGCACTGAAGTCATCACCGTCAAACATGCTCTGTGTAGTGGGCGTCGTAATCTTGATCAGGCGGTCACGCAGTGTGCGGAAGTCCAGTGTCTCAAACACGCGCAGCACTTCATCACTGTCAAACTCATGGGTGACGCAGTTCTTCAGGGTGAGCTGAAGCGGGATATCCTGCTGGATTCTCGCCAGCGTCTGGCTCATATAGGCACTTTCCCGCCCACCTTCGAGTTTCTTCAGCAGTGCACCTTTTTGCTGATCAAGGTGCTTATAAATGCCGTCCAGTGTCTCAAATTCCTGCAGCAGCTTGACCGCTGTCTTCTCACCGATACCCGCTACACCGGGGATGTTGTCGGAGCTGTCACCCATCAGCGCTTTCATATCTACAAGCTGTGGTGGCTGGACACCATAGCGCTCGACAAACCGCGCCACGTCATAGATCTCATCTGGCCCCTTGAATGACGGAAGCTGAACGGTGACATGATCCGTCAGCAGTTGCAGCAGATCACGATCACCTGTGATGATGTGGACACGTACATCTTCTGTGATGGCCTGCTGTGTAGCTGTACCAATCACGTCATCGGCTTCATAGCCTTCCATTGCAAGAATCGGGATATTGAATGCCTGGACGACTTCCATAATCCGCACGATCTGGCTATCGAGATCCGAAGGCATCTTGTCGCGGGTGCCTTTATATTCACCATAGATGGCATCGCGTCCACTCAGACCCATATCGAAGCTGACGGCAAGATACTGTGGTTTATCCTTTTCAAGGATATCCAGCAGAAGCCGCGTGAAACCAAAAACGGCGTTGGTTGGTTCGCCATCCCGAGTGCTGAAGCTCTCAATTGGCAGACCGAAAAATTGACGATATGCGACTGCATGACCGTCAATCAGATAGAGGACAGGACGCATAGGGCTGCGCTCCCTTGTTCATGTTCTCGCGAAAAATTGAAACATATGAGCGATTATACCATGTCACGGCCAATCCGCCTACTGATTGAACGGCGACAAACGGCACAATCAGCCGATAACTCATCTATCGGGACCAGTCTTTAGTCGCGGCGAATCGCCACCGCCATTGCATCACCCAACGGCAAAATCATACTGTCCAGACGGTGCTCTGCTGCAAGCGCTCGATTGAACGCATCCATCCCCCGATTATCATCATCCTGCGGGTTGAGCACTCCACCTTTGCGAAAAGCATTATGCGCCAGCAGCACACCGCCAATGCGCAGATGATCAATCGCCCACGCCAGATACTGCGGATAGCTGGCCTTGTCTGCATCGAGAAAAACCATGTCAAACGGGCCATGCTGGTTGAGTTTTGGCAGCAGATCATGGGCACTGCCTTCAAGTAACTCGATGCGATCATCAACTTTGGCAAGCGCATAGTTTTCGCGTGCGACCCTTGCATGTTTGCTGCTTTTTTCCAGCGTGTACAGTTTACCACCTTCGGGCAGGGCACATGCAATCCACACGCCGCTGTACCCTGCAAGCGCCCCAATCTCCACCGCGGTACGCACACCGACAAGCCGCATGATCCACTGGATGAGATAGCCATCCAGCGGTGTGATGCTGATCATCGGCATATCGTTTTTCTCCGGTGCGTTATAAATCGATTCCAGCACCGGGTCCTGGGTCACAAATAAGTCACTGATATACTGCTCAAATTCCTGACGTAAATCGTTCATATTTCTCAACAGCTTTCGATTGAAATAAAAAGGTGTGCAGATTGTACACACCTTTGACAGTTCATGATGCCTGAAGCATACGGCTTACACCGATCAGATATGCAATGGTTCTTTATACAGCCCGAAGGCCACGCGCATCACATCGGTAATCTCACCCAGAGTAGCATAGGCCTTTGCCGCGTCGATCAGATACGGCATCACGTTGTCATCCTGCTCACAGGCATTACGCAGCGCGTTCAAAGCAGACTGCACCTGATCGTTATCCCGTTCAAGTCGAAGCGCCTGCAACCTGCTGACCTGCCGCTGATAGCCATCCGGGTCCATTTGCAGAATAGGGATCTCCGGTGCAGCCTCTTCGTTGTATTTGTTAACGCCGACGATCACCCGTTCATTCATGTCCACTTCCAGTTGATGCTGATAGCTGGCATCCGCAATTTCCTGCTGGAAGAATCCCGCATTAACCGCTGGCAGTACACCACCCAGCTCATCAATGCGCCGGAAGTACTCATAGACTGCCGCTTCGGTCTGGTTCGTCAGCGCTTCAACAAAATAACTTCCGCCCAGCGGGTCAACAGTATGCGTCACGCCGCTTTCTTCAGCGATGATCTGTTGTGTACGCAGCGCCACAGTCACTGCATGTTCACTGGGTAGTGCCAGTGCTTCGTCCATGCTGTTCGTATGCAGGGACTGTGTACCCCCCAGCACCGCCGCCAGCGCCTGAATCGCCACACGGACAGTGTTGATCTCCGGCTGCTGAGCGGTGAGGCTGACACCCGCCGTCTGCGTATGGAAGCGCATCAACCAAGAACGTGGGTCTTTTGCGCCGAAGGTCTCGCGCATTTCACGCGCCCAGATCCGACGTGCAGCGCGCAGCTTGGCGATCTCTTCGAAGAAGTCATTGTGGCAGTTAAAGAAAAAGCTGAGGCGCGGCGCAAACTCGTCAATATCAAGACCCCGATCTATTGCCCAGCGGACATACTCCAGACCATCAGCCAATGTAAACGCCAATTCCTGTACAGCCGTGCTGCCCGCTTCCCGGATGTGATATCCGCTGATGCTGATACTGTTCCACTCCGGCATATGTCGTGAGGCGAATTCTACCGTATCCGTCACCAGTCGCATCGACGGTTCTGGTGGGAAGATAAATTCCTTCTGTGCAATGAATTCTTTAAGGATGTCATTCTGAAGCGTGCCGCGCAGTTTCGCCATCGGCACACCCTGTTTCTCCGCCGCCGCGATGTAGAAGGCCCATATCGCTGCCGCCGGACTGTTGATCGTCATGCTGGTTGAGACCTGATCGAGTGGAATACCATCAAACAGGATCTCCATATCTTTCAGCGAACTGACAGCAACCCCACAGCTCCCGAACTCCCCCAGCGCCTGTGGCGCATCGGTGTCATAGCCCATCAACGTCGGCAGATCGAACGCGACCGAGAGCCCCATATTGCCTTGTGAGATCAGATACTTAAACCGCTCATTGGTTTCCTCAGCCGTACCGAAACCGGCGAACATGCGCATCGTCCACAGCCTTCCACGGTGTCCACTGGCGTGAATGCCTCGCGTGTATGGATATTCTCCCGGATTGCCGAGATCGCGCTCATAATCGAAATCGGGGAGGTCGAGCGGTGAATAAACACGCTGTGTCGGCACGCTGGACTCGGTAACAAATTTCCGACGGCGCTCTGGGCGTTTAGCTAGGGTAGGCTTAAGCACATCCTCTTCCCACTCATGGTGGTGCGTGCGCAGTTCATCTAAACGTTTTTTATCAAAGGTCATGAATAATCTCCCTACTCCTCTTTTATGAAGCGGGCCATATTGGGCGTGAAGTCACAGCCCGCTTCGATACTCACTATTATAGAGGAAACAACCGTCTTTGATTGCACCTCATCGGATAACGACCTTCACTACATCGCCATACCGCCATCGACGTTCAGGACGTGACCGGTGATATAGGCCGCATCATCTGATGCAAGGAATGCGACGGCATTGGCGATTTCCTGTGCTTCCCCCCACCGCCCCAACGGGATAAATTCATTCAGCCTGGTCGTTAAATCTTCCGGCAGATCCTTCGTCAGATCGGTCAGTACAAAGCCCGGTGCAACAGCATTCACCGTGATATTGCGGCTGGCAATTTCACGGGCCAGGGATTTCGTCAGGCCGATGATTCCAGCTTTACTGGCGCTGTAATTGGTCTGTCCAACCTGGCCGGTGATACCGCTTACGCTGGTGATGTTGATTATCCGCCCGTAGCGCTTGCGCATCATCGCATTGACCGCCGCTTTCGAGCACAACCACGTACTGCGGAGATTGGTCTGAATAACCGTATCGAATTCGTCAGCTTTCATCCGCATGATGATATTGTCGCGGGTAGTTCCAGCATTATTCACGAGGATATCGAGTTTACCAAAATCAGTCGTCGCTATTTTGATCAGGGCATTAACCTGTTCCTCATCGCTGACATCCGCCTGAAAAAGCGCCGCACGTCCGCCCGCCTGCTGGATCTCATCCACAACAACCTGCGCCGCGTCCGGGCTGCTGTTATAATTGACAATCACTGCCGCTCCACGCTTTGCGAGTTCAAGCGCAATGGCCTTTCCGATCCCACGGCTGGCTCCGGTCACAATTGCAACCCGGTCATTCAAAGAAGTCATCAATAAGCCTCCTCAGTGTGTCATAGAAATGGCCCAGATCATAACATAACGGGCAGGAAAGAACGCAAAAACGACGGTCAGTTGACCGTCATTTCTTTTTACTTGACTATCCTGTGAAATCGATGCTAGGCAGGTTGAAGGGCGTAATACAGCCGCGCCCCGATCTTGCCCTCCTTAACCAACAGTTCGGCTGCTTCCCCGTGCACCAGTTCGAATTTGCTGCTGCTCTGGAAAGCCTTGAGGGTGTAGGAATGCATCTGATTATCGTCCAGACCACCACCCGGCCATGGCATAACGAGCAGTTCAACACGCTGCTGCTGAAGTGCCTGCTCGACACTCTTTGTCCCCAGTGCGCCGCGTCCTCCGGCCTTGGCATAATCGATGATCTGCTGAACCAGTTCCATCTCGGTGCGGCGCTCGTATTCCAAAGCGACAGGAAGTACGCGGTCTGCGATCTGCTGCTCAGTATCGTGCATCGTAATCGGCAGGATCGCAACCAGATCTCTGGCAACTTCCTCATGCAGCAGTTCCTTCAGCGCCATTGCGGATTTCTCAGCGCCACCCAGTATAAGGCGGTGACGGCCTTCCTTCTGGATCAGTTCGCGTATCTTCTGCGCGACATCACGATACAGGCGGTTGATCCATTCCTGCATCATATCGTCAAACAGATCCTTACCACTGCCAGATGTCGGCTGACCGCCGGTGCGATGTGGAGCACTGGGCGGATGAAATATATCTAGCTCTCGGAAATCAAACTCGTGGCGGTCAGATCTGACTTTCTCATCAAGCTGAACATCACCCAGATACGTGCGATAGAAGTGTGCCCGTTCCTGATCTATACGCACCACCAGATAAGGCTCGTATTCGTCCATCAACCACAGCATTGGCACAATCATCGGCTCGCCAAAGCTGACGTTGTTTTGCTGAGGAAGCACCGGAAGTTCGTAGATCGATTCGTCATCAACCGTAAAAAAGGCAACCAGCCCTTTCGAGTTTGGCGTATAGCTGCTGAAGTACGTCTCAGCACGTTCCCGGATCGCCTTCCACGTCTGCTTCTGCTCATCAGCGGCGCGTTCATCCTGCTCGCGTAACGCATTTTTGACGTAAATCATCCATGCAGGCTGGTCAGACTGATTCTCACGCAGCTGGTTGCTGACCTGCAGATAAAAAGATAGCACCGGCTGCTGCATATTACGGACAACATTTTGAACTTCTTCAAAATCAAACATAGAGTCTCCTTTGAAGTACGTGTTGGAGCACATGATAGACACATGCGTCACAGTATGAATTCAGTTATAGCCTGAGTACATAAACAGGGCTTAAATCGGACTTAAACACGAGATGGTAAGTATTTCTTTTTTCATTACGAATTACCGCATACTGCTTTGAAGAAGGCTCTTATACAGAATCTACATTATTTCGATACAGCTCAAATACGCTCAGACTAAGATAAGGCAGTAACAAAAATTCTATAGACAGAGGTATCCGACAATGGGAAAAATAGTTGGAATTGACTTAGGTACAACAAATTCGGTTGTCGCCGTTCTTGAAAATGGCGAACCGGTAGTGATTGCAAATGCAGAAGGCACACGGACGACCCCGTCAGTGGTGGCCTTTACCAAGAACAACGAACGTCTGGTCGGCCAGTCGGCAAAACGTCAGGCAGTCGTCAACCCGGAAAATACCGTAGCATCGATTAAGCGCTTCATGGGTCAGAGCTATGCGGAGGCAAAATCTGAAACCTCACGCCTGCCCTACCGCTTTGAAGAAGGCCCTCAGGGTGATGCACGGGTCAGCATCCCGATTAACGGGAAGCATTACACGCCGCAGGAAATCAGCGCGATGATCCTCAGCAAACTGAAGAAAGACGCCGAAGCATATCTGGGTGATGAAGTGGACAAGGCCGTGATCACAGTGCCTGCCTACTTCAACGACACACAGCGTCAGGCCACCAAAGACGCAGGCAAAATCGCTGGGCTTGATGTGCTGCGTATCATCAATGAGCCGACAGCAGCATCACTTGCCTATGGTTTGGACAAAAAGGACACCGAAACCATTCTCGTATTCGACCTCGGTGGTGGCACCTTCGACGTATCCATTCTCGAAGTCGGTGATGGTCTGATCGAAGTCCGCGCCACCAGCGGTGACACGCACCTGGGTGGTGATGACTGGGATCAGGTAATTGTTGACTGGCTGGCCGAAGACTTCAAGCGCGAACAGGGTATCGACCTGCGCAGCGACCGTCAGGCCTTACAGCGTCTGAAGGAAGCTGCTGAGAAAGCCAAGATCGAACTTTCGAACACCGTGCAGACTGAGATCAACCTACCCTTCATTACAGCAGACGCTTCCGGTCCCAAGCACCTGACAGTGACACTCACACGTGCCCGGTTCGAGCAGCTCAGCACTGACTTGATGAAACGGCTGGATAAGCCAGTGCATCAGGCAATCAGGGATGCAGATATTACGGAACAGCAGATCGATGAAGTCGTTCTGGTCGGTGGGTCCACCCGTATGCCAATGATTCAGGAATTTGTGCGCTCGGTTCTCAACAAGGAACCGAATAAGAGCGTCAATCCGGATGAAGTTGTCGCAATCGGTGCAGCACTTCAGGCTGGTGTGCTCGCAGGTGAAGTCAAGGATGTTCTCCTGCTCGATGTCACCCCGCTAAGCCTCGGTCTGGAAACGATGGGTGGTGTGATGACACCACTGATCGAACGTAACACGACCATTCCTGTACAGAAGACGCAGGTCTTCTCCACCGCTGAAGACAGCCAGACAGCGGTGGACATTCATGTACTGCAGGGCGAGCGAACGATGGCGGCAGACAATATGACACTGGGCATGTTCCGTCTGGAAGGGATCACCCCTGCCCCACGTGGGATGCCACAGATCGAAGTCACCTTCGACATTGATGCGAACGGTATCCTGAACGTGACTGCGAAGGACAACGCGACGGGCAAGCAGCAAAAAATCACGGTGACTGCTTCCACCAATCTGTCTCAGCAGGATGTTGACCGCATGGTCCGTGAAGCTGAAGCACATCAGGCTGAAGACGAGCGCCGTGCAGAACTGGTGAAAGCCCGCAACAACGCGGACACCCTGATTTATCAGGCGAACCATGCGCTCAGCGAAGTTGGGACGGATATCGCATCAGCAGATCGTGTGCAGATCGAACAGCAGATTCAGGCTGTTCAGCAGGCACTTGAAAGCGATGATCTGAGCGCTATTCAGTTGGCGGTACAGAATCTGGAAAGCGCGACCTACGCACTCTCTCAGCAGATGGCCGCCCGCAGCGCGAATAACGCAGCCAACAACGCAGCCAGCGGCGGGAGCTATAATGGCAACCGTGACACAACTGATGATCAGCCCGATGTGGTTGAAGGCGAGTTCACCGAAGCATAATTTACGTGATGTTACTCAAACGCCGGAGTGCTTGCTCCGGCGTTTTGATTTCCACGAGCCTCAATGCCCCTAGAATGCATTTTCAATGCATCATGCAACGGATGCGGTCACTTGCGCGTATAAACTGTCAGAATAAATCAAGCATAGGATAATCAATCATGTCGGAAGAAAAGTTTGACCCCGTAAAGGAATTCACCACCCTGCGTGATAATCTAAGCAAAATCGTCGAGCAAAGTGTCAAGGGTTTTACCGGGATGCAGGTCATCCGCGTCGATGTCTACGAGACAGCCGATGAGGTGATCGTGCGCACAGCCCCAATTGACGGAGCTAACCCCGAAAACTTCGATGTGAGTATCGAGAACGATCTGCTGACCATCAGCGGCACCTCCTTTCCGGATACAGATATCCGTGCAGAGGCAGTACCAGTCCTCACCGAACGGCGTTTCGGCGCTTTTACCCGCACGGTGAAGCTGCCGCATCCAGTGGAAAGTGAGCTGTCAAACGCCAAATTCCGTGATGGTAAGCTGACCGTAGTGCTGCCCAAGAAGGCCCCTACTACACCTCCCGCCCATCGACTGGAACTTCAGCCAGAGGAATAAACCGCCGGCTTGACTGGATAAAAAAGGGCGAGAAATTCGCCCTTTTATTAGATCATACTGACGGATGTCAGGCTTCCTGCTGTTCGATATGTTCAGCACGCAGTTCTGCGTACTCTTCGCGGAAGGTCGCCAGCATCGCATTGCGTTCTTCATCCGGCAGCAGACTGTAGCGCAGGGCATTCAGCGCGACCTGCTCGACATCTGAAACCGGCAGGTTATACCGTTCGACCAGTGCAGCCAGTTCATCTGTGAGTGACATTTTATAAAAGGTTGGGAGGTGAGCTGTCACGGACAGCCGGACACCCTGCTCCAGCGCCGTGTTCAGCGGCAGAGCGCCTTCCTCTTCCAGACGCCCAAACAACAGATGGCGCGAGATCGGCACGGTGACCAGGACTTCCTGCTCGATCAGAGTCTGGGTTGTTTCTTCATCGCGCATCAGACCCCAACCGCCAATGACCCTGTTCGGAGAAAGTTGCATGAGGGCATCCTTCAGCCCTTCAGAACCCAGCGAGTCCCCGGCATGAACGACGGTCGGAAATTCCTTGCGCCCTGCCGCTTTGAAGGGACGCTCAAACTGGCTGACCGGCTGGGCATCCTCACGCCCTGAAAGACCAACCGCGACAACCCCATATTTCCGCGCTCCGGCACTCATGGCATACCGCAGAATATCATCAGTGCGGCGGTATTCTTCGCGCGCAACATTAAAAACCCAGGACATCTGGATTTTCCATGCGCGCTGTGCACGCATCCGGCCATCGTCCAGCGCAGCGGCAAACTGTTCAAAGGTCAGGCCCATCGGTGTCATATACAGCAGCGGATCGACCCCAATCTCGGCATAACGGATATTCTGTTTAGAGAGATGCACCCCAACGTCGTAAACCATACGCGACAGATCATCTGTATGCCGCACCCACTGGCTGAGCGCAGCCGCCAGCTCCGGCAGTTTGGTGTGATTGATCGCGTTGAACTGCTTCATCGTCTCGTTATAGGCTTTAGTCCCCACCAGATCGTTCTGATCTGCAAACATTTGCAGCGTCTGCGGCGGCACTGCGCCTTCGAGTTGAAGCCCAATATCGGCCTTGGGAATAGCACTAAGAAAACTTTGGACTGACATAACTCACCTTTGGTTGACTGCGATTAACGCGGTGCATCTTCTGTTTCGGCTTCGGGAACCTGAGGGTTATGGACATCAATCTCGGCGCTGCGGCCCGACTGTGCGATCTGCTGCTGATCAGCCGCCGACCGGATAAATTCCTCAAACAACGGATGCGGGCGATTCGGGCGGCTGAGAAACTCGGGATGGAACTGTGTTCCGACCATAAATGGATGGTCCGCGACTTCCGCAATTTCGACCAGCATCCCATCCGGGCTTAAGCCGCTGAAATTCATCCCACGCTGGACAAATGCCGAACGATAATGATTGTTAAATTCAAAGCGGTGGCGATGGCGTTCCTCAACCTGATGCCGTTCACCATAGGCTCGATAAGCAGCAGTACCCGGCTGTAAAACACACGGATAGACACCAAGCCGCATGGTCCCACCCATGTCGGTGATGTTCATCTGATCGCGCATCAGGTCAATAACAGGATGATCGGTTGGGACTTCGAACTCTGAGCTGTTAGCATCTTCAAGTTCAACAACATTACGCCCAAATTCAATGCACATCGCCTGCATTCCAAGACACAGGCCAAGATAGGGAATGCGGTTTTCTCTGGCGTAGCGCGCCGCCATCACCTTGCCTTCCATACCGCGATGTCCAAAGCCGCCCGGAACTACGATTCCGTCGACATCAGCGAGCTGATCGAAGCCACGACCACGTTCAAGCTCCCCGGAGTGGACCCAGCGAATATTCAGTTGCGCATTATTGGACGTTGCGGCATGGAACAGCGCTTCCTTCACACTCATGTAGGCGTCATGCAGTTCGACATACTTCCCAACAATGGCGATACGGAGTTCACGCTGCGGATGGCGCATCTTCTGGATCATGCTGCGCCACTCGTCCAGATCAGGCTTATGTGACTCAAGCTTAAAATGGCGGACGATATAATCCCCCAGTCCCGCATCTTCCAGCCGGAGTGGGACATCGTAAAGCAGATCGGTCGTCTCCAGCGCGATGACAGCATCTTCATCGACATCGCAGAACGAAGCGATTTTACTGGTGACATCACTGCTGACTGGATAGTCCGTCCGGGCGATAATCACATGCGGCTGGATACCCACGCTGCGGAGATCACGTACACTGTGTTGTGTGGGCTTGGTCTTCAGCTCGCCTGTAGCACCGATATAAGGCAGAAATGTCACGTGCATGTAGAGCGTATCTTCACGTGGCAGGCTCTTGCGAAGCTGGCGAATAGCCTCAAGGAAAGGAAGGCCTTCGATATCGCCTACCGTACCACCGACTTCCACAATTACGATGTCGGCATTCGACTCGCGGCTGACCAGACCTATGCGTCGCTTGATTTCATTGGTGATATGCGGGATAACCTGAATGGTACCACCGAGGTAGTCACCACGCCGTTCCTGTCCAATCACATGACTGTAAACCTGGCCAGCAGTCACATTGCAGGTCCGGTTCAGGTTTTCATCGATAAACCGTTCATAGTGGCCCAGATCAAGATCTGTTTCAGCGCCGTCTGATGTCACAAAGACTTCACCGTGCTGATAAGGACTCATCGTTCCAGGGTCTACGTTCAGATAGGGATCCAGTTTCTGAATCGCGACTTTCAGCCCACGCGCCTTGAGGATACGACCAAGTGCAGCAGCGGTCACCCCTTTACCTACGGAGCTCACCACTCCACCCGTGCAGAAAATGTATTTTGGATTCGACATAGGCCTTTACCACCGTACTCAACAAAAATGCGGCGGAAGGTGACCTCCCGCCGACTGCTACTGAATTCTGAACTTGACTGGCCTGATGATTAGGCTGAGTGCTGAAGATGTAATCGGTGTAATCTTAGACGAGTTTTGTCAAATCGTCCACAGTTCGACGCATATCCAGGAAGATTAAGCCCAACCGCGCTCCATCACGGACGAGGGTGGTTAAAACCGCTTCCTCTCCGACCGACATCAGGATCACATAACCGTTTTTGCCACGAACGTAAACCTGATCGAGGTTACCACGGCCAAGCTCTCCAGAGATACGCTCTCCAAGTGAAAGCATCGCAGCAGACATCGCTGAAACACGATCTTCTTCGACGCCGGTAGGCAGGGATGATGCCATACTTAAGCCATCGACACTAATCACAGCTGAGGCTTCGATTTCTGGAGTGGTAGCTTGCAAATCACGCAGGCGATCTACCATCAACTCAGTCCGTGATTTCGCCATAGGTGTGCTCCTGTTGTGTGGTGTGGAGCGGTCAGATGACCGCTATGCTAATGCAACTCAGGTCAATCGTGTCGTGGATGACGACACGGAAAAATACTCACTTTGAAATTCTTTTGTGCTTTTCATTGTAGCAAAAAAGCGATCTTCTTGCCAAAAGATTACACTGAAACACAAACTTCAAACCTTGAGATGATGTTTTGGGCTGTTTCCTGCCAGGCTCCACAGCTCAAACTCAGGCTATCCATCGGCTCAGAGGCTTCGGTATACTGTGATATTGTCCACAGTCAATCTCAACAGAGGTTATACTAAGTGCTTCATCCGGCAGGTCTATTCAGATGGACATATACACGTGCTTCCCTATATTTTACCTCATGTCGTAGAAGCACATACATGCGACCTTGTTAATGCACTTACCGGATGCAGCACTAAGCATGCCGTGGGCAGAAACATATGCAATCGTACGCACAAAGGTGGTCAACCGTCAGGTTAATAGCCACCTGAAGCGGCATAATCGTGCAATTGCATCACTGTACAATAATTGGTGATGGTAATGTATAACTGCTAACAGCATGTTGCTATAGCAGCACAATCCATTTTTTACCGAATGGATTCTCTTCCCGTATATCAGGAATAACGGCAAACACAGCTATGGTAGATTATCCTCAATCGGCACGCCGCACGCTGGATGGTCAGCAGGTCGTGCAAATCGTCCAGAGTGTATCAGAACGTATTGCGCAGAGTGTAGGTCAGGTCATCATCGGCAAACGGAATGAAGTCCGTCTGACCGTACTAGGGCTGATCACACGCGGACACATCCTTATTGAAGATATTCCCGGCGTCGGCAAGACGATGATGGCGAAGGCGCTGTCCAGATCAATCGGAGCGACGTTCAGCCGTATTCAGTTCACACCCGATATGCTGCCATCGGACGTGACCGGTGTATCGATCTTCAACCCACAGAGCCGCAATTTCGAGTTTCGCGCTGGCCCCATTATGGCGCAGATCGTGCTGGCTGACGAAATCAACCGCGCAACCCCCAAGACACAGGCGGCGCTGCTGGAAGCAATGGAAGAACGTCAGGTTACAGTGGATGGCATTACATATCCGATGAGTGATCCGTTTCTGATTCTGGCCACGCAGAACCCCATCGAATATGAAGGCACCTTCCCCCTGCCAGAAGCACAGCTTGATCGCTTTCTGATGCGAGTCCAGTTGGGTTACCCCAGTGCCGCCGAGGAACTCACAGTACTTTCTGCCCAGCAGTATCAGCATCCACTGGAAAATATGCATCAGGTGGTAACAGTGCAGGAACTGCTGGAAGCGCAGTTCGCCGTTCGCGAGGTCTACGTTGCGGAAGAAGTCAAGCGCTATATCATCGATCTGGTGACGGCCACCCGCACCCATCCGGATGTTTATCTCGGAAGCAGCCCACGTGGTTCACTGGCGCTTTTTCGCGCATCACAGACTCGCGCAGCAATGGCCGGTCGCGATTATGTGATCCCCGATGATGTCAAAGCACTGGCTGAGGTCACACTGGCGCATCGAATCATCGTCGGGCCAGCGGCCCGCATCCGGGACATCTCTTCACGGACAATCGTTCAGGATGTTCTGGCGAGTACCCCTGTACCGGGTGCCTCTGCCCGCTAGGCTGCTGGCATCTCAATGAATACACAAATTCCAAACCGGCGTAACGGGGTTTACCTGCTGCTAATTCTTTGTCTGTTAGCGGGTTTATTCACCGGACGTACGTTCTTCTTTAACATTGCCTATCTCTTCACCGGCCTGATGGCACTGGCTTATGTGTGGGCATGGCTGGCCGTGCGCTGGATCGGGATCAGTCGGCGGACTCGCACACGTCGGGCACAGGTCGGGCGCACCGTCAGCGAGACCTTCACGGTACGTAATCTCTCTATCATCCCAAAGTTGTGGCTGGAAGTCCGCGATCAGTCCAACCTGCCAAACCACCGGGCCAGCCACATCGTCGCTTGGATGGGTGGACGTAAAACGTACAGATGGAATGTGGAGACGGTCTGTATCGCACGGGGACAGTACCGACTCGGCCCGATCTCCGTCATCAGCGGCGACCCCTTCGGCTTCTATATCAGCCCACGCCTCATTGCAGCCACCTCATCACTGATCGTTTATCCTCAGACGGTGCCAATTGATAAATTCGAACTGCCAGCGGGCCTACTTTCGGGTGGTGAGGCACAGCGTCAGCGTTCACACAACGTGACGACAAACGCCGCTGGTGTACGTGATTACGCATATGGCGACAGTTTTAACCGCATCCACTGGCGCAGCACGGCACGTAAAGACAAACTGGTCGTCAAGGAATTCGAGATCGATCCACTGGTGGACATCTGGATTTTCCCGGATTTTTCCGCTGGTGCACTAATTGAAACTGAGGGGCTTCAGAGAACAGAACCCAACGGATACATTCTGCCATCACAACCCGGGATTCCCCCTTCTACTGAAGAATACACCGTGGTGGTTGCTGCTTCACTGGCGGAGTATTTCGTCAATCTGGAGCGTGCGGTTGGCTTTGCCAGCTATGCCCCCAGCCGCGAAGTCCATCAGCCAGAGCGTGGCAAACGTCAGATCACCCATATCTTCGAGACCTTGGCCGTCGCACGCAGTCTGTCCAGCTATTCACTGGCCCAGATGCTGCGGCTGGAAACACCCTATCTGACACGCGGCACCACGCTGATCCTGATCACCTCATCACTTGACCCGCAGTGGGTGACTGAGGCGGAGATCATGTCCAGACGAGGGATGCGTCCGATGTGCGTCTTCATTGACCCAGCCACGTTTGTGAATGGTATCAATTCACAGGAAATACGTGATCAGATGCGCATCAGCCGCATCCCTCACATTATCATTCGCCACGGGGAAAATCTGTCCTCAGCGTTATCTCAGCGCCCCAATTAAAAACAGCACTGAAGTCCGAGAAGGCTTCAGTGCTGTTATAGAATTAACTCATGACTTCAGATTGTATCATGCTGCGCATTTGGCTGTCTGATCATCTTCCCAGTCAGGGTCACGGACGGCCAGCAGCGCTCGTACCTCCTCATTGGAGACAGTCAGGCAGTTGCGCCCGATATTCACACCACGCAGACTGGCTAACCCCGCAAAGCCGACAGGCACTTCACCCGTTAAGCTGTTGTTCCACAGATTCAGATACTCGAGCTTGGTGAGCTGTCCGATTGTGGCGGGCAGCTCGCCTGATAACTGATTACCACCTGCTTCCAGCACGGTGAGGCGTGTCAGTGCGCCGATCTCGGCGGGCAGCGTGGTGATCTGATTCGCAGTAAAACGCAGAGTACGCAGATTGACGAGACTGCCGATCTCGACAGGTAGCGGACCGGACAGTTGATTATTATCCAGTATCAGCTCGCGCAGATTGACCATCCCACCGACTTCCGCTGGAATTGGCCCCGTAAACCCGTTATTCGCCAGATCGAGCCGTGTCAGGTTGACCAGATTGCCAATTGATGCGGGAAGTGGACCAGTCAGTTGATTGTTATCCAGACGAAGATCGCGCAGATTGATCAGGTCGCCAATAGTGACTGGCACCGCACCGGTAAAAGCATTGTCTGAGAGGTCAAGGTAGGTCAGATCGGCCATACCCGCAATCTCTGCCGGAAGTTCACCTGATAGTTGATTCGCGTTCAGTTCCATACGGCTGAGGTTTACAAGCTGCCCGACAGAGGGTGGCAGCATCCCTTCCAACCGGTTATTGTTCAGGCGAAGCTGACGCAGGTCAACTAACTGCCCGATAGAAGGCGGAACCGGTCCAGTGAGCGTGTTGCCGCTGAGGTTGACCTCTCTGAGATCTACCATCGCTCCGATATTACCAGGCAGCGCACCGCTTAAGCGGTTATTTGCGAGATCGAGGGTATACAGGTTGACCAGCGCACCGAAGGTCTCAGGAAATGCGCCGCTGAGGCTGTTATTCGCCATATTCAACGTTGTCAGGTTGACAAGCGAACCGAGTGAAGGAGGTAATTCACCAGAGAGGCGATTGCCCGAAAGCAGCAGATCGTTGAGATTGCGTAGTTCGCCAATCGAGGGTGGGATGGCTCCAGTCAGGCGGTTATTTCGCAGATCGAGTTCCCGCAGATTCACGAGTGTATTGAGTGTCGCTGGAATCTCGCCCTCAAACTGATTAGAGGCAAGGTCCAGCGTCATCAGATCCACCATACCCGACAGCTCGGCTGGAAGCGGTCCACTGAACTGGTTATTAGAGAGATCAAGTGTCACCAGCGCCGTAAGCCGGCCTAATTCCGTCGGTACGGCTCCAGTCAGGCGGTTACTGGCGAGGTTTAAGGAAGTCAGGTTCACCAGTTGACCATATTCGGGGGGTATCGGGCCAGACAGTGCATTACCGGACATATTCAGTGAGGTCAGCAGCACCAGTGTGCCAAATTCCACTGGCAGCACACCCGAGAGACCTGAACTGGAAAGGTTCAACGAACGCAGCAGTTGCAGGTTCGCAAGCTGCGGCGGGATGGCCCCAGACAGTCGGTTGCTGCCTAAGTCGAGGCTGTTCAACCGTTCAAGCTTAGAGAACTCTACGGGGATCTCACCTGTAAAACTGTTATGCGAGAGATCGAGTGTTGTCAGACGAATCAGATCCCCCAGAGCAACAGGCAGTGGCCCCGAAAACTGATTACCTTCCAGATCCAGTGTAGTGAGGTCATAGAGTGTAAAGAGATTGGGTGGAAGTTCACCGCGCAAGGCGTTGCCTGATAGATCAATACTGGTGAGTGTGACCAGTCGTCCAAGCTGGGGCGGAATTTCGCCGTTCAGATTGCGATTAGCAAGATTGAGTCGGGTGACATTGCGGCCAGTACAGCCAACTCCAACCCATGTACAGGGCAGATCGTTAGTAAACCAGTCAACCCCACTCCAGTTTTCCCCACCTGTCGCATTATAAAGTTCTTCAAGCGCGTTGCACTGCACCAGTGAAATATCGTTGATAGTGGCGCAGACTACTCTGGTCGGCTGTCCCTCCTGCGACTGTAATGGCATCATGATAAAAATGAACAACAGCGGGACCATCAGTAAATAGCGGCATATATTTTTCAGCGCATCAATCCGCATCTTCTTTCCCCTTGTTTTTCAGCTCATGAATAGGGCAGCACCGCGCTGCCCATCAATAGTATCGTCAACAGTATAAGTGAAAACAGCAAAGGACTGGTCAAAAGTTGGAAAAATTTCAGAGTGTGGGCCAAAAGTAAGGGGGCTAACCCGTTTGAGTCAGCCCCCTTGTCGTTTCTGTTTACGTTGTTACCAACTAGTTGAGGTTCATTTCCTCAATGCTGTCAGTGTCATCGTAGGCATCTTCATCGAGGTCAATCGCACCCTGCTCCTCGAGGGTAGCATTGGGTGCGATCAGCTCGCGATCCTGATAGGTATGGAAGCCTGTACCCGCCGGGATCAGCTTACCGATGATGACATTTTCCTTCAGGCCGTAAAGATTATCGACCTTGCCTTCAATTGCTGCACCTGCCAGCACCTTGATCGTGTGCTGGAAGCTGGCAGCAGACAGGAAGCTGTCGGTGCTCAGCGCGGCCTTGGTGATCCCCAGAAGGATCGGGATACCGGCAGCAGGTTCACGTCCCTCAGCGATCAGCTTCTCGTTGAGGTCCAGCAGTTGCAGACGGTCGATCAGCTCACCGGGCAGCAGCGGACTGTCGCCACTCTTGGTAATCTGAACCTTGGACAGCATCTTGCGGATCATGATCTCAAAGTGCTTGTCTGAGATGTTCACACCCTGGCTGCGGTACACCTTCTGGACCTCAGTCAGCAGATAGTTCTGCGCGGCGTCAGCGCCGAGGATACGCAGAATCCGATGCGGGTTCTGTGAACCTTCAGTCAACTGCTGGCCGGCATAGACCGTCATGCCATCATTGATGTGTGGCATCAGGCGTGCGCTCGACGGGATATCCTGTTCGTCAACATTACGACGTTCATAACGAACATAGATGGTGTGCCCTTCGATATGCACTGTGCCTTCCATCTCGGCATGCAGGATACCTTCTCCACCCACTTCCTGAGCGAGAACAGTCCCTTCCTTGATGACCGCTTCTTCGGCAACCTTGATGTCCCAGCCCACCGGGATGGTATATTCACGGTTAAAGACCTGGCTGTCGATGACCTGTGCCACACGGACGCCTTCACGCTTGATCAGGCGGAGAACACCGCCGATCTCAGTCATGACGGACTCACCTTTCGGACGCTTCCGCGCTTCGAAAAGTTCTTCCACACGCGGCAGACCGCTGGTGATGTCACCACCCGCGGCAGCAGTACCGCCGGAGTGGAACGTACGAAGCGTGAGCTGCGTACCCGGTTCACCGATAGACTGTGCGGCGACGATACCCACTGCCGAGCCAATCTCAACCATGTCACCGCGACCAAGGTCACGCCCATAGCAGAGGGCGCAGATCCCGTGGATGAGCGCGCACGACATTGGGCTGCGGACATAGACTTCTTGGATGCGCGCATTGTTCTGAATGGCTTCCGCAACGTCTTCGTCGATCATGCCATTACGAGCCACGATCAGCGCACCGGTTTCTGGATCATGCAGGTCAGATGCAGCGCAGCGGCCAACGATACGTTCGTACACCGTCTGGCCGGCGATGTCGTCACTACGGCGGATATAAATCCCCTTGTGCGTCCCGCAGTCCATACGGTTAACGATCACATCCTGAGCAACGTCCACGAGACGGCGGGTGAGGTAACCCGCGTCAGCAGTACGAAGCGCGGTGTCGGCCAGACCCTTACGGGCACCATGCGTGGAAATGAAGTATTCCAGTGCCGTCAGACCTTCGCGGAAGTGACTGCGGATCGGGAGGTCGATGATACGACCAGACGGGTCCGCCATCAGACCGCGCATCCCAGCCAACTGGGTGATCGGGCCGAAACCACCTTTGGTCGAGCCTGAAAGCGCCATGATCGCGATTGGGCCATACGGGTCCATCGATTCGCGGATCAGGTCCTGCAGACGGTCTTTGGCACGGTTCCATTCGTCGATTGTAATCTGGTAGCGTTCCTCTTCTGCCAGCAGACCACGGCGGAAGTCACGCTCTGCACGTTCGACAATCGCTTCCGCTTCACCCAGAATAGACGCACGCTCTTCGGGGATGGTCAGGTCGGAAACGGCAACTGTCGTACCGGAGATGGTTGCGTAGTGGAAGCCCATATTCTTGATGGCATCCACGACATCGGTCGTGCGATCTGAGCCAATGCGCTGGTAGCTGCGTGCAACCAGATCATTGAGCTGCTTTTTGCCACAGGTTTCCTGAACATAACGCATTTCATCCGGAAGAATACGATTGAACAGCGCACGACCAACGGTCGTCAGTTCAGGTTCATCCTGTGGCCCCTGCTGATCATAGTAATTCCCCAGCAGGATCGGTGTGTGCAGGCCGACAATCCCCAGACGATACAGATATTCCACCTCGTCCATATCGACCACCAGACGGCGCTCATGGACATTAGTGAGAGTGATGCGATCCGTCAGTTTACGCTTACGGATTTCCTTCTTCATCTCATAGCCGTTGAACAGCACGCAGTCCACTTCACCCTCAAGCAGGGCACGAATCGTGCGGTCAACAGCCTTCTCGATAACACGTGTACGCTCGTTCTCATCGAGTTCGGTGACATCCTCGTAAAGGCGCATTCCCGGAATCACGCGATTGAGCGCATAGTAGTAACCATTGGTACGCAGTGCGATACCGACGCGCACCTCAGGGTTATAGATTGACTCGATGTGACGGAATTCATCCGCACGCGATGTCAGTGCGACCACTTCGACCGTCGGGTCCATGGTCAGGTAGTAAATACCCAGCACCATATCCTTTGACGGACCAACGATCGGCGCACCGTCTGCTGGTTTCAGAAGATTCTTGGTGCTCAGCATACGGTCGCGGGCTTCCTGCACAGCCTTGTCACTCAGCGGCACATGAACCGCCATCTGGTCACCGTCGAAGTCAGCGTTGAACGCCGAGCAGACCAATGGGTGAATCTGGATGGCTTTACCTTCCACAAGCTGCGGTTCGAAGGCCTGAATACCCAGACGGTGCAGTGTTGGTGCACGGTTGAGCAGTACGGGGCGTTCCTTGATGACTTCCTCAAGGACTTCCCACACTTCGGGCTTCTCGCGTTCGATGATGCGCTTGGCACCCTTTACGTTACTAGCGTAGTTATAACGCACCAGACGGCTGATCACGAACGGACGGTAAAGCTCCAGCGCCATAGTCTTCGGCAGACCACACTGATGCAGCTTCAGACGTGGACCAATCACGATGACCGAGCGACCAGAGTAGTCCACACGCTTACCAAGCAGGTTACGACGGAAGCGCCCCTTCTTACCCTTAAGCATATCGCTCAGGGACTTGAGTTCGCGGCGACCACGGCGGCTCAGTGCCTTACCGCGCTGGCTGTTGTCAATCAGGCTGTCGACCGCTTCCTGAAGCATTCGCTTCTCGTTACGGACGATCACATCCGGCGCACCGAGTTCAAGCAGATGCTTGAGACGGTTGTTACGGTTGATTACACGGCGGTACAGGTCGTTCAGGTCGCTGGTAGCGAAACGGCCACCATCAAGCTGGACCATCGGACGCAGGTCAGGCGGGATCACCGGCAGAACGGTCAGAATCATCCATTCCGGACGATTACTGCTCTTCCGCAGGCTTTCTACCACGCGCAGACGCTTGGTGGCCTTCTTCTTGCGCTGCTTGGATTTTGTCGTACGGACTTCAGTCCACAGTTCAGCGGCCATCCGGTCCAGATCAAGGTTGCGAAGCACATCATAGAACGCTTCGGCACCCATGTTCGCCTGGAAGACTGAGCCATACTTGCTGCGCAGTTCACGATAGCGTGCTTCTGAAAGAAACTGAAGCGTATGCAGATCCTTCAGCTCGTTACGCGCCTTTTCAGCGGCCTGCAGTACACTGCCCATGCGCGATTCAAGCTCAGTCATCTGCTCTTCGAGGCCGCGAGCGGCTTCGTTGGAGACACTATCTGCCTCAGTATTGAGGTTATTCAATTCCTGCTGGCGCATCTCTTCGATTTCGGCCTGCAAGTCACTCAGATAGCTGTTAACCGTATTCTGAATGCGTGACAGGTGATCGGTGGTCACCAGCTCACCCTTGGCAACGACGACAGTATCGGCGCTTTCAAGGTTGATATTGGCACTGGCAGGCTGGCCGATCATCTGCTCGATGCGATTCTGCACCAATTGGGCTTCACGCATCAACTGATCGCTCAGACGGGTCAGTTCTTCATTGAAATGACGGTTGATCTCGTCGGAACGGCCTTCAAACTGGTTAAGCACGTTATCGCGTTCACCGCGAATACTTTCCATGTGCTCTTCGATATCGCCACCGAGTTCACTCTCCTTCAGAGAGAGTTCTTTCTCGATACGAGCCAGGGCACGGTTACGCGCATCCTCATCGACGTTGGTGACGACGTACTGGGCGAAATAGAGGACACGATCCAGGTTGCGGCGGCTGACATCCAGCAGCAAACCCAGATAACTCGGCACACGGCGCGTGTACCAGACGTGGGCAACTGGCGCGGCCAGATCAATATGCCCCATACGTTCACGGCGGACTGAAGCGCGGGTAACTTCGACACCGCATTTATCGCAGATGATGCCGCGATAACGAATATTCTTGTACTTACCGCAGTAGCATTGCCAATCGCGCGTCGGGCCGAAGATCGCTTCGCAGAACAAGCCATCTTTTTCTGGACGCAAACGACGGTAATTGATCGTCTCCGGCTTGGTCACCTCACCATATGACCAAGAATGCATTTGCTCCGGTGACGCCAAACTGATGCGCAGTGCGCTGAACTCTTTCGCCTCCAAGGCGTATCCTCCCTCTGCGCTATGACTGGTTGAGAACGGACTTCAAGAACGGGTAGAGTAACGAGCAACAGTGGCAGTGTATCGAGCACCTTAAACACAAAAGCCAGCGTGTGATGTTAACCATACGCTGGATAATTTCCAATCAAGGGGTGACGGCTGCCATAGAGAACAAATTATACTCACCTTAAACCATTTCGTCAAGGAGAGTTGTTGGGGGAATATAATGTTACAAAATACTGTACACCGACTCCTGAAAGGAGTCAAGCACTGTATTCTTCGCTCAAAATTCCTCTGCCGAAGCGATCATTCCAGCGTGATGGTCCCGACAACGGCGTAGTTTTCTCCACCTGACTGAAGTGGGAACTCCGGGGTCTGATACCAGTAGGCATTGACAATGATTTCATACGTTCCGGGTTCGAGATCTGTCGTGGAAAGATCAAGCGACCGGCGATCGTAATACAGGGTTCGGGGCTGCCATTGGCTGGTTGGAAGTTCAGTCATCGGTCCGAAATTCTCTACTCGAACTACCCCACTCTGATCGCGCAGCAGCACGCCGAATGAGTAATCCCGATCCACGACCTGCTCAACCGACCACCAGAGATCTGTGAACAGGACACCATCACGAATAAAGCTCTGTGGATACACGACATCATGCAGTGTAAACAGATCACCAAAACGGGTCTCACTCTGTGTACTACGCGGACGAACAAACTGTGTAATCTGGACGGTCGGATAAAGCTCGTACATCACATCACCCCCACCCATTGGAAGTGACCAGCGCCCTTCATTGCGGAAGCCCAGCTCCCGAAGCCAATCGGCCATGCGCGGTGGCACATTCCAGTACACCAGCCATACACGCTGGCGAGTGCGCAGCACTTCATCCAGCTGAGCCATCATCGTATCATCGTCAGGATAATCGTAGAGGTAGTACGACCGGAACACCAGCGGATCGTGTGCGGAAAGTTCGTGCCGAAGTTCGTATTCGAACGCGACGTCATCGAACCCAGTTTCCAACAGCACAAGGTCGCCAGGATTGTAGCCCTGCGCAACCTGCTCAGCAACTGGCACTGAATTGATATAAGGCACGGCTCCCTGCGGCATCAGGATCATCCAGCCTACCAGCGCGGCAGTAAGCGGAATCTGTACCCGTCGCGGAATCTGCTCGAAACCGATTCCAAACGTCAGCGCGATGGCCGGTGTCAGAAAAAACACCGTACGCTCCGCCAGAATGCCGGTGAACAGATTCACAACCAGCAGCGCAAAATACAGGCCGATGCCAGAAACCAGAATCAACCCGCCAATAAACTGTCTTGACCGGGACATCCTCAGCACGGCGTATACGGCCAGCGTACACAGAACCATCCCCGCCACGAATTGTCCACCGAGCAGCAGATCTGCCAGCTCCAGCGCGTTTTCCAGCGTGGTCGGATAGCTGTTTGGGTAACCGACGATGATCCCGCGCTGTACTTTAGCCCACTGCTGGGGTAATGCATAAATCAACCACGGAAGTAGAAGCACACCGGCCATTATCCACGCGCCAATCAGACTGAACTTACGGCGCACTGACGCACGCCACAGAAACAATCCTAAAAAGCCATGCACCACCACAATAAACACCGCAAGGTACATTGTATACAGCGAAAAGGCGATGCTCAGGCTGTATGCGATCAGATAGCCACGGGTGGGACGTCGGAGCAACCTGAGGAAGAAAAATGTCATAAGACAGACGCCCAGCACCAGCCAGCCATAGTGCCGGATCGACTGACCGTAGTACACCGGTTGCTCGAAGACGGCGAACACTATTGCAGCGAACAGCCCTGCCTCATGACTGAAGTGATCCGCGCCAATGCGGTAAACAAGCGCGGCAGAAAGCACACCGCCCAGCACCGTCAGCAGACGCAGGCTGAACTTACTGTCTCCGCCGATATGCTGCCACGTGTCGATTGCCAGATAGTATGCAGGTGGATGATGATTTTCAGCCAAACGCGTCAGAACCGTCGCAGGGTGATCGCCTTCAATCGCCCACAGGTTCCAGCCTTCATCCGACCACAGGCTGTTGTGTCCCATTCCTGCAATACGAATCAACGCTGCCAGCAGAAGTACCAGCAGCACCGCCAGAATACGATCAGCCTTTATACCTGCCTGAGGCATGGAGGACGGAAAGAAACTCATGGAGTAGTTACTGTTTCAGCGTCAGCCGTGACGGAATCGCCAGCAAAAAATGTATCATAGATCAGTTCACCAACATGCCGACTGAACGCAGCACTGGCGTGGGAGTCTACATTGGAAACCACCCGTTCCTCGATATTCCACGCGGCAGCGGCATCATACAGCTTCAGGATTTCCGTCACCCCCTGCGCTTCCATATACTGCGCGACGCGGTCCACATAGCCCACACTCCGTACTGGGTCCCGCATATTGGGGAAAATCACGACAACCAATCGCGCATCGCTGTCATTGGCATACTGAATCACGCGGTCGATCTCCGTCTGGTGAATTTCCCAGATGAAGTTATTGTCATACGCCGCGTAGTAGTAATCCCACTCACTGAGATTATCATTGGCATTGATATACAGCGCAGACTCGTTCAGTCGCCAGAAGAGGAAGCTAGCGAGGTAAGACTCCTGTGCGATCTGCGGAACTGGCGGCACATTCGGTTCCCACGGCGTACCGTTGCTCTTGGCGGCGATATCGATATCATTGAGGAAGTACTGCCACAGGATCACATCCGGCGGCTGATAAGGGTATGTTTCCATCGCTTCCAGTTCATTGATGGTCGAACGTCCTGCGATCCCGAGATTAACAACTGCATAATCATCACCGAGTTCGGCGGCAAGGACATCGGTAAAACGATCAGCAGGGTCGTTGATCCCCCACCCCTGTGTGAACGAATCCCCCACTGCGAAGACCACCTCGCGCTGAGCCAGTACATCCAGCGGCCATTCACGATCGCGATAACCGAGCGAGTTATTCTGTACATATCGGTTAGACCAGTTATCCTTGGTCAGCGCGAATTCCATCCGTGAGTCTGCATAACCATAGCGGAAGTAGAGTTCTCCACCAACCAGCAGCAGCACGACCACGGTATACGTGATCAGCAGATTGATAGCAACATTGCGCAGTGGCTTTGAGCGCCGTTGGACAATGCCACAAATCAGCAGCAAACCAGTCAGTGCAATCAAGGCACCAGCTAAAACCATAACAGCACCCGATCCGATAACATTGGCAAATGATGGCCGAGTTTAACAGAGAGGCAAAAAGGTGAACATCCTGACAAACAGTGTGGACTAGGAAACGTGATTCCCGGCACGGAAGCGCAAATACGCTTCCATAAACTCATTGAGTCGTCCGTCCAGCACCGCCCCCGTATTACCGGCCTCGTAGCCTGTGCGATGATCCTTCACCATCTGATAGGGATGCAGCACATACGACCGGATCTGGTTACCCCACTCCGCATTGATATTCTCACCCTTCAGATCAGCGAGTGCGGCTTCCTGTTTCTGCATTTCCATCTCAAACAGGCGAGCCTTCAGAATCTGAATGGCACGCTCACGATTCTGCGCCTGACTGCGTTCATTTTGGCATTGGACGACAAGACCGGTCGGGACGTGCGTGATGCGCACAGCAGTGTCATTCTTCTGGACATGCTGGCCGCCAGCCCCACCCGCACGATAGGTATCGATGCGCAGATCCTTTTCATTGATCTCGATGTCAATCTGACCCTGAATATCCGGCCAGAGTTCCACCTTCACAAACGACGTATGGCGGCGGTTGGCGGCATCAAACGGACTTAAGCGCACCAGCCGATGCACACCAGCCTCACTGCGCAGATTACCATAGGCAAATGGCCCTTTGATGCTCATTGTCACACTCTTGATACCAGCTTCTTCACCTTCCATCCGCTCGATGATCTCAACCTTGTATCCGTTCTGTTCCGCCCAGCGCAGATACATCCGCTCCAGCATCTGCCCCCAGTCCTGAGAGTCAGTCCCACCTGCCCCGGCATGGATCGCCAGGATCGCATTTTCGGCGTCATGCACGCCGGAGAGCAGCGCCTGCACCGACATCTTATCAACCTGATCGGTGAGCTGACTGACTTCCAGCGACAGTTCTTCAATCAGGCTGTCATCATTCATCCGTGCCAGTTCCAGCGCGTCACTGACACGCTGCGCCACTTTATTCCACGGTTCAATTTCCGCCTGAAGCCGGGAAAGCTCCTGCATGATCTTCTGAGCTTCATCCGGGCTATTCCAGAATTCAGGTGCCCCTGCTTCCATTTCGAGGTCGTGCACCCGTTCTGTTTTTGCTTCAATTTTCAGCCGCTGCAGCAGATCATCGACCGTTTTCTTAAGATTTACGAGGGCATTTATCGTATTGTTCATTGAATTGATGGCGGCTCACGCCTGCTCCCTTCGTCCGAGTGTTTTAAACGTGTTACACGTGTTGAGTGTTGAATACAGAACCTGTTAGACCCATAAGTTCAAAGCATCATCCGCCTTAAGATGTCGTCCTCTGGCGCAGGACTTCATACATAATCACAGCACCTGAGACAGAGACATTCAGAGAATCGCTGAGCACGCCCATCATCGGGATCTTCAGCAGGACAACACAGCGCTCTACCCATGCCTGACTCAGCCCTACATCTTCAGTTCCTAACAGGATGGCACATCGTTCTGCAAACCGGACCGAGTACAGACTGCGATCCCCTTCCAGATGTGCGGCCACGATCTGATAATTCTCCTTCTCAAAGTATCGGGCAGCCTGTGCCTCTGTCAGTGTATAGATATTAGAAAGGAAGACCGCCCCTGTGCTGCTGCGAATCACATTTGGATTAAACAGGTCCAGTGGTATATCAATCAGAAAGATGGTTTTAAAGCCCGCCGCGTCAGCGCTGCGCAGCAGTGCTCCGATATTTCCCGGTTTTTGCAGCCCTACTAACCCCAGAATCGGTGGCGTGATAGTGACGTGATCATCTATCACGGACAGCGGCTTACGGGCAAGCATCACACCTACCAGTGGGCCGGGATTGGTGCGGTAGCTGACATTTTCCATCAGATCTCGCGATACATCGAACCGCTGGTATGCCGGGATTATCTGCTCCAGTCGATCAAGTTCCTGGGGATCTGCTGCCAGTTCTGGGCAGATAAATGCATAGTCCAGCTCAAAGTCACACTCGACCGCCCGCTCGAAATCACGGACATCATCGACGACAAAGCGTCTTTCCCGCTCGCGTCCCTTTCGATCACGAAGGCGTTTAATCTGCTTCACCCGTGGGTTCTGAAAACTGGTTATCGTTTCGCTCATCAGATATTCAGCACGGTCACCTTATACGGCACAAAGGCTGACAGCACGGTACATGCGAACGCCAAGAAGTTCATGCAGTGCACATGAACTTCTGTGATGGATCGTGCTGCATGGTAATGCAGATTGTGGTCGAACCGGTTTTTTCAAACTAGTTTTCATCAAACAGGCTGAGGACAAAGTTTTCCGGGTTGAACAGGATCAGGTTATCGATACCTTCGCCCAACCCGACATACTGAACCGGCAGGCCCAGATCATTGAACACCGAAAAGACCATCCCGCCTTTGGCCGATCCATCCAGTTTGGTGATAATCACACCAGTGACATCGACCACCTGCTGGAAGCGCTTGGCCTGTTCCAGTGCGTTCTGCCCGGTTGTACCGTCCAACACCAGCAGTACCTCATGGGGCGCATCTGGGATGACACGGCTGCAAACCGCTTTGATTTTCGCCAGTTCATCCATCAGGTTGAAGTTCGTGTGAAGACGACCAGCGGTATCGATAATGAGGATGTTATAGTCCCGTGCCTTCGCTGCGGATACCGCGTCGAAGACCACGGCTGCTGGATCTGATCCGGGTTTGTTGGCGATCACGGGGACGTTGACCCGTTCTCCCCATTTTTGCAACTGCTCGATGGCCGCAGCACGGAAGGTGTCCCCTGCTGCCAGCATCACCTTACGCCGCGCCAGTGTCAGACGGTGAGCCAGCTTCCCGATCGAAGTGGTTTTACCTGAACCATTGACACCCACCACCAGAACAATAGACAATTCACGACCGCTGATATTCATCGCAGGCGGAGCCTTCAGCATTCCCATCAGGGTCTCGCGGAGTGCCTGCTGCACCTGCTCTGGTGAGCGCATTCCCTCACGTGCGGCCCGCTGGCGAAGTTGTTCGACTACTTTTTGCGAGGTATTGACGCCCATATCCGCCTGGATCAGAATCGCTTCGATGTCTTCCCAGGTTTCTTCGTCAATCTGCGCGCCAGTCAGCATTGAGGTAATACGCCCGAAAAATGTCTGGCGTGTTTTCGACATGCCACTGCGGAAAATACTCAAGGGTTGCTCCAGAAAGTAAGAATAAAGAGGGGCGAAAACTTCAGTTCAGTAGCAATGTCAGTATACACGTGCGGTAAAATCAATTCAAGATAAACCAAAAGAGGTTCACTTACGCCCATGACAAACCCCCGGCTCACACATCTGGACGAAAACGGTCAGGCCAATATGGTGGATATTGGAGATAAACCGGATAGTGAACGCACCGCCACCGCCGAAGGTGCAGTCTATATGCAACCAGACACACTTCGGCTGATTCAGGCGGGCAGTCTGAAGAAAGGTGATGTCTTTGCAACGGCGCGTATCGCTGGCATCATGGCGGCAAAGCGCACATCGGAGCTGATTCCGCTGTGTCACCCGATTATGCTGAATAAGATCTCAGTTGAGCTTTCGGTAGATGAAGCAGCAGCCGCAGTGCGTATCAATGCGACAGTACGCACAACTGGAAAAACTGGCGTTGAAATGGAAGCACTGACCGCCGTTAGCACCGCGGCCCTGACGATTTACGACATGGCGAAAGCCGTTGACCGGGCGATGCGCATCGCGGATATCCGCGTGCTGGAGAAGCATGGCGGTGTTCACGGGGACTATGTCGCAGCAGACCTTACTCAGCCCTGATTATCAGCAGACAGGAAGCGTTTCATGCAGGTCAAAATCCTGTTATTTGCAAGTTTGAAAGACCATGTCGGCACGAACCGCATCACGCTGGACATGCCATCAGATTCGACTCTGGCGGACGCACGCGCTGCACTCGCAGCGCTCTATCCACAAGCAGAAGCGCATATTGCCGCGGCAATCGGGGCTGTCAATCAGGAATACACAGAGAATACAGCCAGATTACAGGACGGTGATGAAATCGCCTTCTTCCCACCCGTCAGCGGTGGAAGCGGAAATCCTGTCTGGCCGGAGATCATTCGATTAGACGAAAACCCCATTGACCATGATGCCGTCATCGCATCAATCACCACACCAGCGACCGGTGCCATCTGTCTGTTCAGCGGGATGGTTCGCGGCAGCACACACAAAGAAGGCCACCTTCCGGAAGTCACCTTTCTGGAATATGAGGCCTATGAGCCGATGGCAGTTGCCAAAATGAAACAGGTAGCGGACGAAATCCGTGACCGCTGGTCGATGGTACAGGGGATCGCTATCATCCAGCGGATTGGCCGCCTCAGCGTTGGAGAAAATACCATCCTGATCGCCTGTTCATCCGGCCACCGTGACGAAGGCAGCTTCGAAGCTGCGCGCTACGGCATTGACCGTCTGAAGGAAATCGTGCCGGTCTGGAAAAAGGAAATTGGCGCGGAAACTGAAGACAAAACATGGATCGAAGGCGAGTATTATCCGACATCCGTGGATCGTTCAAAATCGAAATAGCGTATACATACCGAGTATGGTACAAACGCAGCACACATTGAAAACAGCATGTTCCAGATCAACGCAAATTATGGTGAAATCCCATCTGTCAGAAGGGTCAATTAATGAACAATAGACGCGTCGTTATTACCGGACTTGGCATGATTACTCCTCTCGGGCACGATGTTGAGTCGACGTGGGAGAATATTTTAAACGGACGCAGCGGTGTTGGCCCGATTACGCTTTTCGACACGGAGTCGTATGCCGTTAAGATCGCCGCTGAGGTCAAGGATTTCGACCCGGCACAACATATGCCTGCAAAAGAGGTCCGCCGCCGCGATCGCTATCAGCATTTTGTGGTGACGGCAGCACATCAGGCCTTCAAACACTCCGGGGTTGAACTCACCAGTGACGAAGATCGCTTCTGCACGGGTATTTTTATCGGATCAGCCGTTGGTGGCATCACCAACTTTTTCGATCAGGCTGTCATGCTGCATGAGACCGGTGACCCGCGCCGTGTGACTCCTTTTGGCATCCCCATGCTGATGGTGGATGGCGGCAGTGATATGACCAGTATTGAACTGGGGACGATGGGGCCAACCTACACTCCGTCCTCGGCCTGTGCGACTGGTGCAGACTGTATCGGCCATGCCTTTGACATGATCCGAATGGGACGCCTGACGAGAGCGCTGGCTGGTGCCGGTGAAGCACCCATTCTGCCAATTGGTATCGCCGCTTTTGACCGCATCGGCGCATGTTCACGTGAGAACGATACCCCGCAGGAAGCTTCCCGTCCTTTCTCAAAGGATCGTGCTGGGCTGGTGTTCAGCGAGGGCGCGGGCGTCGTAATGCTGGAAGAACTGGAAACAGCGAAAGCACGTGGCGCGACCATCTACGGTGAGATCATCGGCTACGGAGTGACCTCGGACGCCTATCACATCACGGCACCCCATCCAGAAGCAACCGGCGCAATCCGTGCGATGCAAAACGCCATTCAGCAGGCGGGCATCAACCCAGATACCATCGACTATATCAACGCACATGGGACTGCAACCCAGCTCAACGACGCGATGGAAACAAAAGCAGTGAAAAAGGTCTTCGGCGAAAAAGCCTATGAAATTCCGATGAGTTCCACCAAGAGCATGACCGGACACGGCATGGGAATGACAGCCGCCGTCGAAGCGATCTTCTCGCTGCTTTCAATCCGGGATGATATCGCGCCGCCCACCATCAACCTGAGAGAACCGGACCCGGAATGCGATCTCGATTATGTCCCCAACGAGGCTCGTAAAATGGAGATCAGCCACGTGATGAGCAACTCATTCGGTTTCGGTGGACACAACTCATCGCTGATCTTCCGGGAATTCAATGAGTAGTATGTCTCGCATCACTTACCCAGTCAGCAGGACCAATACCCTTCATGGCAAATAATCAACGGCATCAGCAGGGGGATGTAAAGCGCCTTCAGCAGCGGTTAGGGGTGGAGTTCCATAATCCCACCCTTCTCAGTCAGGCGCTCACTCACCGCTCGTACGCCAATGAGCAGCTTTCAAGGCCAGTACAGGATAATGAGCGCATGGAATTTCTGGGCGATGCCGTGGTGGATTTCATCAGCGGCGACCTGCTGTACAGGCTCTATCCCGATAAAAACGAAGGTGAGCTGACTCGCCTGAGAGCCGCGATTGTACGTCAGGAAGCGCTGGCCGAACTCGCCGAGCAATTTGATCTGGGTGGTTACCTGCTGATGGGTAAAGGTGAGATGATCAGCGGCGGAAGCACCCGTCCCAGTATCCTCAGCAGTACATTTGAAGCCGTCGTTGGTGCGCTCTATCTCGACCAGGGCATGGAAGCCGTACAGCAGTTTGTTGAGCCTCAGTTCCGCCAGCTTATCGCTCAGGTTGAAGCTGACGCCTCTGACAAGGATGCCCGCAGCCGTCTTCAGGAATGGAGTCAGGCAGAGTTGAGCATTACCCCGATCTATCAGACGCAGGATGCCACCGGCCCGGACCATAACAAGGAATTCGTCGTCCGGGTACAGATTGGCGAAAAATTCACAGCACTTGGCCGGGGCCGTAGCAAACAGGCTGCCTCACAGGATGCCGCCCAGATCGCCTTGGACAGAATCCGCAGCGGTGAGCGGCCAGAAGTCTAGCTCTCGGTTTATCGCGTGATCGCGATTTCCACTACAGCTAGTCGATGGTCAGATGCGTTGCTCTGTGTAGCCAATGCACCGATACCCTCACCTAGATTATAAAGCCACAGATAATCCAGCCTGGCCTGCCGTGTAGTCTGCCAGAAGGTATCCGCAAGGACGGCAGGCATTCCGGCAAACGGATCGAAGAAGCCCAGCGAAACCATACGTTCCGTAACTTCAGAACCGGGGATGTTGTTAAATGTCCCAGCAACTACAGTCCGACCTAATACGCCGCGAGTCGCGGCATGATCGAAGGCGATATACTGGAGGATCTCATTCAACTGCTGAAGCTGATCACGCTCCTGCTCAGCCGTCGTGGAACCGACACGATCCGCCAGTAGTCCAAGCCATGTATTGTAGAGAGTAATCACACCTTCATCGGGTGAAATCTGGACACGCTGGAGGCCAGTCTGATTTCCAATGCTTGCCAGCAGACGGCCATCATCGTAAACAATCGGCACTCTGGACAGCACCGCCAGTCCCTGCAATCCTTCATTCGTCGGGTAAAAGCGCACATCCATGCCCAGACGCCGACCCAACCACAACGGCTGATCCACACTGAAGCTCGTCATGCGTCCCGCTTCAATTTCCTGAAGCAGAACCACATCCGCCCCGCTTGCATCAATATTCTGGGCAATCGCTTCGAGGTTATAGTGAAAGAATTCATTATACCCGGCGTGAATGTTATACGTCGCGACTCGCAGACGGTCTACATCACGCACCGCCCTGACAACCGCAGGACGAGCGGCATAAGCCACTCCCGCAGACGCCCCAATCACGACCGCAAGCGCAAACAGTGACTGAAGTAATGTCCCACCGCGCCAGGGGATACGAAGTCGGGTCTGAACCATTGGCAGTGCGGAGAAGAATACCGCCAGCAGAATTACGGCCAGCCCCAACCCCCGGAATCCGCGCAGCAGCGGCGGCAGAAAACTGTTCAGGAAGCGGAATTGTGCTGAGAAATCGCGTACGTAGGCGTATTCATACGTAAACAGATCACACACGACCAGCAGCAGAAAAATCAGCACGGATATCGGCAGCCACAAACCGGTCAGGTTCCGTTCTTTTTCCGCCTGAGGACGAATCAGCCACCACCACGTCATGCTGACACAGAACTGGGCAATCACGAAGACAATCCCAGCAAAAATTCCGGTAAAGCGTGTACCAAAAACGATCAGCAGTGCGACCAGCAGCATCCATGCCCAGCCCCGCAGACCAGCGTCGAACAGATTGAGGAACTGGCGGCTCCACTGCCGAACCAGCGGCACCAGCGGCAGTAGCGTAGCGGCCATTACAAACGGTACAAAGAGCGTGTAATCGACATCGGCCCTCCCTGCAATGGCGTTGGGTACCGCCAGCAGCGAGACTTCCAGAAACAGCAGGCCACCCAGTCCCAGACCACCCCAGAAGGTCAGCAATTCACGCTCCGCCGGTTCCTGAGAACGGCGCACAAGGTTGATGACACTGAGCGCAATCAGCAACAGACTTAACACGAGCTGGATGCTGGTGTATGCATCTGAAAGCGAAGGGTCGAGTGTGTTACCAAAAGCGCGGATGAGCTGATCTGCGCCAAACCCGCCGATAAAGAAATACGGCATCGACCGACCATGCCAGCGAATGAGCATGGCAAGATATAACAGGCCAAATCCAAATGTAAAGCCTGCCGCTGCTGTCTGGGAAAATGCGCTGATCTCCTGATTCATCAGCCCGCGCGCAATCGCCATACCGACGGCTGCGATCATCAGCACCACACGGAAACGGCCAAGAAGCAGCGCCAGTAATGGCAGTGCCACCATATAGACCAGAAGTGTCAGTTCCGCACTGACAACTGCCGGTTCCAGCAGTCCCGGGATACTGGGGTTGAGCAGTGATGGGTCAATCGCCGGAAAAATAGAGGCGCTGGCGATGTGGCTGTATAGCGTCCCAATCAGAAAACGGATCGCCTGTACAAAAAACAGGCCGGCCAGCGCGGCTTCAAGTGGATAGCGTAATGAAACGAATGATCGGACTAAAGCGCGCAAATGTCGCACTCCCGTGTGATTCTACAGAAAGACTCAAGCGTAAAGTGTATAGCGGGTGTATAATTCTGCAAATTTCGCACCGACGGTTTGAAGGAAACCCAATGCAGCAGGTAGAACTCATTTTGAACGGCGGCACGGTTGTGACAATGAACAGGTCGTTCGAGGTCATCTTCAACGGCGCGGTCGCCATTTCAGGTCAGAAGATCGTTGCAGTCGGTACATCGGACGAGATTACCGCCGCCTACAGTGCCGACTCGGTCATCGATTGCAGCGGACAGTATATCCTTCCTGGTCTGATTAATACCCACACCCACGCCCCGATGACCCTGATGCGTGGCATGGCCGACGATCTTCGTCTCGATGTCTGGCTTATGGGCTATATCATGCCAACAGAGCGTGAATTTGTCAGCCCGGAGTTTTGTCAGGTAGGTACCACACTGGCCTGCGCCGAGATGATTCGCGGTGGTGTCACAACTTTCACCGATATGTACTATTTTGAAGGCGATATCGCTGAGGCGACCGTCCGCGCTGGGCTACGTGCGGTCCTTGGAGAAACGGTCCTCAAGTTCCCGGCCCCTGATGCTGAGTCCTATGAAGACAGTCTTGCCTACGCCCGGACCTTTATCGAAAAGTGGAAAGGGCATCCACTGATTACACCCGCTGTCGCCCCGCATGCACCCTACTCCAATACCGAAGAGACGCTCACCAAGTGTACGGATCTGGCAGTCGAGTATGATGTTCCGCTGATTATTCATGTCGCAGAGACCAAGGCAGAAGTCGAAGAGCATATCCAGCAGTACGAGCAGTCCGTCATCCACTGGCTGAATAAACTCGGACTGTTCCGTGCCAGAGTCATCGCGGCTCACTGTGTCTGGATCGACGAGACCGAGATGCGCATTCTCCGTGAAAAGAATGCATCCATCGCCCACAACCCCAGCGCCAATCTCAAGCTCGCCAGCGGGATTGCGAATGTCACCCAGATGCTGGCATCCGGCGTGACAGTCGGTATTGGTACGGATGGTCCCGCCAGCAATAATGATCTTGATATGTTCGAGGAAATGCGACTGGCCGCGCTGCTGGCGAAAGTCCAGAGCACCGATCCGACCGCAGTACCAGCCAAAACCGCCCTGCTGATGGCTACACGTCAGGGTGCGAAGGCGCTCCATCTCGATCACCTGATCGGCAGTCTGGAACCCGAAAAACTGGCAGACATCATCGTCGTGGATGCAGTCCCCGCACATAACATGCCGCACTACGATTTCAATGCCGAATCGGTTTACTCGCAAATCGTCTACGCCAGCAAAAGCTCTGATGTTGCACATGTACTGTGCAATGGTCAGTGGCTGATGCGCGACCGTGAACTGCTCACAGTGGATCTCGAAGAGGTGAAGCAGGAAGCTGCCGCCTATGCCGCCCGTATCGGGGCCTTTGTCGGCGTCCACCAGAGTGACGTGTTAAGCAAGCTGATCGCCATCAGCGGCGGGCTGGAACGCAGTGAGAGCTTCGAGGTTCAGCTTAAGGCAGTCCTGCGCGATCCCTCTGCCATTGAAGAACTCTTCGATCATCACGACGTCGAAATCCTGCGATCCTCGCACTATCGACAGTATGACACCTACTTCCTCTTCAACGATAAAAGCAAGGGTCGGGTACGCTATCGTGAGGATGACAAGATCAACGAAAATGGCGAGATTTACGAGGTGCGAACCCGCATCACCTATACCTCATACCGCAAGGAACGCGAGTTTAATTCGACGGTACTGCTTTCACATTCACGCTTCATGGCCCCGGCGGAGCGCCCACTGCGGTTCTATCAGGAGTATTTCAAACCAGAAGAACAGCGTATCCTGAAAAAAGAACGTCGTCGCTGGCGCATTCACTATCAGGGCGTGTTGTTCTTTATCAATGTGGACCGAATTCTGGAACCTGAACTGCCTGATACCTACATCGAGATCAAGAGCCGCACATGGTCTGCACAGGATGCCGAGATCAAGGCTGGCCGCATTCAGGAGATGCTGGGTATCCTCGGCATTCCCAGCGAAGACATCATCAAGGAAGACTATCTTGAGATCGAACCACAGCAGGGCTGATCTGATATAAGGCTGTACAGCCAGCGATGTTCAAGCTAGGCTTTATCAATATACGCTCTGGCAAAGCATATGCTTACACAGCCCATGAAAACCCAAGCACATGCTTGCTATACGCACTGCGCCTATCAAATCTGGATTATGACAAACAATGTATCGTGACAGCTATACACTCAGTGATTATCAGGCCGCCGCCGACCTTATTCTGAACAGTACCCCGCACCGCCCCAAAATCGGGCTGGTATTGGGTTCCGGCCTTGGAGAGCTTGCCAACGCCATTGAGGATGCGACCGTGATCCCCTACGAGTCAATTCCGGGTTTCCCGTCGTCAACTGTCCATGGTCACGGGGGCAGGCTTGTTATCGGCACGCTGGAAGGAAAAGTCGTGCTGTGCCAGCAGGGGCGCACCCACTTTTACGAGGGATACAGCATGGCACAGGTCACGTTTGCCGTGCGTGTCATGCATCTGATCGGCATTGAAACCTTGATCCTCACCAATGCAGCAGGTGGAGTCAACCCTGCTTTCAATGCGGGTGACCTGATGCTGATCAATGACCATATCAATTTTGTCGGGATGTCCGGCAATAACCCGCTGATCGGACAGAATGAAGAGCAGTTTGGGCCACGCTTCCCGGGCATGTCGCAGACTTATGACCGCAGTTTACGGAGGCTCTCGAAACAGGTGGCGGCAGAAAAAGGGATTGATCTCAAGGAAGGCGTATACGTGGGGCTGTCTGGGCCCATGTTCGAAACGCCCGCCGAAGTCCGCATGATCCGCTTACTCGGCGGTGACGCTGTAGGTATGTCCACCGTCAATGAAGTAACAGTGGCACGCCATGCCGGAATGCGGACACTGGCCTTCTCCAGTATCACCAACAAGGGTATCGATCAACTGGATACCGAGCTTGACACCAACCACGAAGAAGTCCTCGAAGTGGGTGCAATCATCGTACCGCGCCTGACCGCCCTGATTCGAGGTATTCTGGAGGCGTTTTAGCGTCCCATGTTTGCCAATCTGATTTACTTCATCGACCGCATCGCCATTGCTCTCTATATCTTTATCGGTCTGGGCGTGCTGCTTCAGTGGCGTCGTTGGAATGCGCAGCGCTGGTCTTACCGCGCCACGCAGTTTGAGCTTGAGCGCGAGTTTGCACGCTATCGCAGTGCCAATTCATTCACCGCCCTGCTGCTTCTCTTTGAACTCGGCCTGGTAATTGTCGGGATTCAGAACGTCGTCGCTCCAACACTGCGCGAAACCCAGCAGAATAACGATCAGCAGGTAGAAGCGATTGTCGATATTGACTTCCGCACGCCCACACCGCTTCCACCTGCTACGCAGAGCTTCAATGCCGATATTGAGGTCTTCCAGAATGTGAATCCGGCTGACCAGATCTTCTTTACGCCAACCCCTGCCCCAACAGCAGTCGGCACACTGGTCAGAAATGCACCTGAAGCCATCGGCTGCAATCAGGAGGGCGCAAAGCTGACACTTCCGGCCAATGGACTGAAGGTGTTCCAGATCATCGAGGTGAAAGGTCAGGCTTCTACCGACGACTTCTCCTCATACAAGCTTGAGCTGAAAGGGCCAGGGACGTTCAACAGCTTTGTGACACTGCAAAGCAGCGACACACCAGTCCGGGAGGAAGGCGTTCTCGGACAGTTCAACCCGTCATTGTATGAAACAGGGCTTTACCAGTTCCGGCTGGTCGTCTTCGATATCACCAACACGCTGACAGCCGCCTGTACAGTCAACATCTATCTGGAAGAACCACTGCCAACCGCAACCCGACCGGCGTAATTTATGAACCTGATAGCGGGTCAATATCCTACCATTGGCATTGTCGGTGCGGGACATGTGGGCAGCACCCTTGGTCTATCGCTGAAGGCGTGCGGCTTTAAGATCGTTTCGGTCTTCAGCCGCACCCCCGAACATGCTGACAGCATCGCACAGCAGCTTGACAGCCGCGTGGCAACGTCAGCCGCTGAAGTTCTGACTTCAGCGGATCTCACTCTACTGACTGTGAGTGACGATGTCATCGAAGAGGTAGCCGCTGAAGCGGCAAAGGCAATCAAGGCAGCTAGCGTTACATCACAGATAAAAGCGGTAGTGCATACATCAGGGGCATATGACCGTCAGGTACTGGCTGCCCTTCAGCCCTTAGGCTGGATGACCGGGAGCCTGCATCCTGCCCTACCCTTTGCAGCTACAGCATCGAGCCGTTCTGACCGCTTCTACGGTGTAACCTTTGCACTGGAAGCGGACGATGAGCGGCTGTTGATGTGGATGGAGCAGATCGCACAGGCACTCGGCGCGAACGCATTCCGGCTGAAGGAAGGCCAGAAAGTGCTGTATCACACAGCTCTGGCAATGGCGAGCAATTACACGGTTTCACTATATGGCTTTGCAGAACAGCTTCTCACACAGGCGGGATTTTCAGAGTCAGCAGCAGCAGCTACGCTGAATGCACTGCTTCAGGCCACTGTGACCAATCTTGAGAAAAAAGGCATCCCGGAGGCTTTAACAGGGCCGCTAGTGCGAAACGATACCGGCACGGTCAGCCAGCATCTGCGAGTCTTGCACCGGGATGCACCAGCGGGTGTTAATGCTTATCGCGCACTGGCACGCCTGACCTATCCCCTGTTAACCGCCAGAGGTATTTCAACATTTCAAATCGAACACTTATTACAGCAGGATGAGGCATCTTGGCAAGACTGACCATACGCGATTTACAAAAGATGAAACAGGAAAACGAGCCGATCACTATGCTCACAGCTTACGATGCCATGAGCGCCCGTGTCGGTGAAATGGCGGGTATTCCAGCGCTGCTCGTTGGGGACTCGCTCGGCATGGTGATTCAGGGACACACATCCACGGTTCCAGTACGGCTGGAGCACATGATCTATCACTGTCAGATCGTCGCCCGTGTCACCCAGGGACCGCTGATCGTCTGTGACCTGCCCTTCATGACATATTCCGTCAGTGTCGAGCAGGCACTGTCAAATGCAGCCCAACTGATGCAGGACGGTGGCGCATCATGTGTCAAGCTGGAAGGCGGCGCGATGCTGGCCCCAACAGTCCAGCGGATTGTGGCATCGGGAATCCCTGTCATGGGTCACATCGGACTCACACCGCAGAGCGTTAACCAGTTTGGTGGATGGCGCGTTCAGGGCCGCGAACTGGAATCAGCCCGCCGCCTGCTGGATGATGCGCTGGCACTTCAGGAAGCGGGTGCATTCGCCATCGTGCTGGAACTCGTCCCCGGAGAACTGGCGGCCTACATCACCGAATCACTGGAGATCCCGACCATTGGCATCGGTGCCGGTGCGGGATGCTCGGGACAGGTACAGGTTTTCCACGATCTGCTGGCACTGGCCGGGGATTTCATGCCGAAACATGCCAAGCGTTACGCAGAACTCGGTGAAATGATGAATGCAGCGATCAGCAAGTTTCTGAGTGAAGTGCGGGAAGGCGACTTTCCGACAGAAGCGCAGACATTCTCTATGAAGTCCGAGACCATCACCGCGCTCCGGCAGGAACGCGACGCCTGAACATGAATATCGCCAGCACAGTTACAGAAATACGTGATTTAAGACGTCAGCTTCAGGGTACGGTTGGCGTTGTGCCGACGATGGGCGCACTGCATGAAGGGCATCTTACGCTGGTCAGGCAGGCGCGTGAACGGTGCAGTTCGGTCCTCGTGACGATCTTCGTCAATCCGACACAGTTTGCCGCCAATGAAGATTTTTCCAGCTATCCACGTGATCTGGATCGTGATCTGCGGATGCTGGACGAAATCGGCGTGGACGGTGTGTTCACCCCTACCCCATCGATCATGTATCCCAACGAATTTCAGACCTATGTCGAGGTTGAGAACATCACGCAGGGGCTGGAAGGCAGCATCCGACCAGGACACTTTCGCGGTGTCACTACTGTCGTCAGCAAGCTGTTTAATCTCACACAGCCGGGTTACGCCTTCTTCGGACAAAAGGATGCGCAGCAGGTTGCCGTTATCCGGCGGATGGTTTACGATTTAAACATCCCGGTTGAGATCATCGTGACACCGACTCAGCGTGAAGACGATGGGCTGGCAATGAGTTCGCGCAATGTTTACCTGACGTCCGAGCAACGCGCGGCCGCCCCACTGCTTTATCAGGCGCTTCGGCTGGCAGGCGAACATTATCAGCAAGGGGAACGCTCACCGGACAAACTGCAGGCAGCCGTCAATTCACAACTGGTATCAGCTTCACTGATCGTGCCCCAGTACATATCCGTCACAAACGCACGAACACTGACAGAGATCACACACGAGACAGACGAACCGCTTCTGGTCTCTGTTGCTGCAAGGTTGGGAAACACCCGGTTAATCGATAATCTGCTGCTGCCGGAAACTTTTAACACGACTGAAGGTTTGACTGCACTGCTGGGAAATCCATCCTCTTAAACAGCCAGCCTTCTGAAGCCATAATGACAACTGACAAACAACCTGAAGGGAATATCTGAATGCGTTCTGTACCATCCTCTGCCCTTGAAGCGCTTGACTGGGGCATCGCCGAATTCCAGCCTTACTATGAAGAACTGCTCGCCCAGGATCTGAAGGAAACAACACTTGATCAATGGATGCTGAACTGGTCTAGTGTCAGTAAGCTGGCTTCCGAAGTCGCCGCCCGCACCGATGTTGCCGTCACAGTGGATACCACCGACGAAGCTGCTGAACAACGTTTTCTGCGCTTCAATGAAGAAGTGATCCCCCAGTTACGGATCTACGATAACCAGCTTCAGTCGAAACTGGTCTCCAGCGGCCTGAAGCCTGAACACTTTGACATTCCATTGAAAAAGTTTCAGGCCGATATTGAACTCTTCCGCGAAGAGAATCTGCCGCTGTTTACGCAGCAAAAAACGCTCGGATTGGAATATGACAAGGTAGTCGGTGCCCAGACCGTCGAGTGGAATGGCGAAGAGATCACCCTCAGCCAGCTCAGCATCGAGATGCAGAACCCCAACCGCGAGATCCGCGAAAAAGCATGGACACTGGCGATGCAGCGCACGCTTCAGGATCGCGACAAGCTGAACCAAATCTGGACACAGTTGATGGATATTCGCGGCCAGATTGCGAAAAATGCCGGAAAAGCGAATTATCGTGACTATGTGTGGCAAGCGATGAAACGCTTCGATTACACTCCTGAGGACAGTGTCCGCTTTCAGGATGCCATCGAACAGGTCGTGGTGCCTGCCGCGCGGCGGATTTATGAGCGTAGGCAGCAGCGTCTCGGCTTTGACAGCCTTCGCCCGTGGGATCTGGAAGTCGAGGTCACAAAGGCTCCACCCCTGCGCCCCTACACCACAGTCGAAGAACTGGAACGTCGTACACAGCAGATCTTTGACCGGGTTGACCCGGAGCTTGGCGGCTATTTCAAAATCATGCGGGAAGAAAATCTGCTGGATCTCGATAATCGCAAGGGAAAGGCTCCCGGCGGCTACTGTACTGAATTCGCGCTGGCGGCACGGCCTTTTATCTTCATGAACGCGGTGGGCATTCATGAAGACGTACAGACCATGCTGCATGAAGGCGGTCATGCCTTCCACGCATTTGAGGCATCCCGCCTGAAATACTTCGCCCAGCAGGATATGCCCGTCGAGTTTGCTGAAGTCGCGTCGATGTCTATGGAGCTGCTAGCCGCGCCTTATTTCACCGATGAGGATGGCTTCTACTCTGAAACCGAAGCCGCCCGCGCACGGATCGAGCATCTTGAAGGGATCATCAAGTTCTGGCCGTATATGGCCGTCGTCGATGCCTTCCAGCACTGGGTTTATACCAACCATGCCGCCGCCAGCGATCCGCAGAACTGCGATACCAAATGGGCAGAACTGTGGGATCGCTTCATGGTCGGCATCGACTATACTGGCCTTGAGGATGTCAAGCAGACCGGCTGGCATCGCAAGCTGCATATCTTCCAGATCCCGTTTTACTACATCGAATACGGGCTGGCGCAGCTTGGTGCCGTGCAGGTATGGGCCAATGCCAGGAAAGATCAGCAGAAGGCCGTTGAAAGTTACCGCTCGGCGCTCGCTCTCGGCGGCACAGTATCACTGACTTCACTCTTCGATGCCGCGGGTGCACGCTTCGCACTGGATGCCGAAACCCTTCAGCAGGCCGTTGATCTCGTCGAATCAGTGATCAATGATCTCGAACACACCGCAAATGCGGTATAACAGATATATCTGCGTTTTAAGCATAGTCACAACCACAGTCCGGGCTTGCCCGGTGCTGTATATCAAATAAGCGTATAGGGGCGGGGCCGTGTCCCCGCCCGCGTTCAAATGATGAATAGCTGACGCATGATGCAGTCAGGAAATGGTCAAAGGCGGGAATGCTCACAGAAAAGATGCTTCAGGGTTTACCAGAATTAACACCTGAGAATTTTATCAACCGGGAACTCAGCACACTTGATTTCCATACACGCGTGCTGGCTCTCGCCAAAGACCTCTCCATTCCACTGTTGGAGCGCATGAAATTCATCGCGATTGTCGGCAACAATCTGGATGAATTCTTCATGGTACGCGTCTCGGCCTATGTACAGAAGCATAAGCTCGGGATTCACAGCGCACGGCCAGATGGTTATACCCCGCCTCAACTGCTGGCCGCTATTCGGACTCGTGTCACAGCCCTGATGAACGAGCAGCGTATCATCATGCGTGAGCTTCTGGATGAACTGGAGCGTGAAGGCATCTCGATTGTCGCTGTTTCCAGCCTCTCAGATGCCGAACGTCAGGTTCTGCGGACCTATTTCTCCGAAGAGATTTATCCGGTGCTGACACCGCTCGCAGCAGATCACGCCCGCCCGTTCCCGTTTATCTCCAATCTGAGCTTAAATCTCGGCGTCTATCTGATCCGAGAGAAGCTGGCTGCAAAAGTCGAAGGCTTACCCGCACAGACCGATCATTATGAGTTTGTGCGTATTAAAATTCCGGAAGCCCTGCCCCGTCTAATCGATCTGAATGCCCTCATGCGCCGCTTCGGCAGCGCGGGGGATATGGCCTCGCCAGATCAGTTACGTTTCGTCTGGATCGACGACTTTATAGCGGACAATCTCGACCTGCTCTTCCCCGGAATGAAGGTCATCGAGCAGTATCCTTTCCGTGTAACCCGCAATGCGGACATCGACTACGAACACGAGAAGGAACCCGAACTCGATGATATCAGCGCACTGATTGAAAACAGTGTCAAGGAACGTCGGTTCGGGTCGGTCGTCCGCTTGAGTGTCCCGGAAGAAATCAGCAATCTGATGCTGACCCGCCTCATCTCGGAACTGAAGGTCGAGCCGGACCGTGATGTTTATCGCATCAGTGGCGCACTCGGTTCATCCAGCCTCTTTGAACTCCAGAATATCGACCGCCCCGATCTCAAATTTCCGGTGGTCGTGCCGCGCAGCCTTGAATACAGCAGTCAGGGCATGGATATCTTCTCAGCCATACGTCAGGGAAATATCCTGATTCATCATCCCTATGACTCATTCGCACCAGTCGAAGACTTCTTCCGCACGGCAGCCCGCGATCCGGACGTGCTGGCGATCAAGGCGACGCTGTATCGCGTTGGCAAAAACTCGCCCATCGTTCAGTCGCTGATGGAAGCGCGCGATAACAACAAACAGGTAGCAGTGCTGGTAGAACTCAAAGCTCGCTTTGATGAAGAGAATAATCTTGAGTGGGCACGCGCACTTGAACATATCGGTGTCCATGTGACTTACGGTGTCGAGGAATTTGCAGTCAAAACACATTCCAAGGTCGCGTTAGTTGTCCGCAAGGAAGGCGATCAGGTGCGGCGTTATGTTCATCTGGGGACGGGGAATTACAACGCCAGCACCGCACGGATGTACACCGATCTCGGTTACTTTACCTGTGATCCTGAAATCGGCGCGGATGTCACTCGGCTGTTCAACCGCCTGACGGGTTATGCCCCGAAGACCACCTATAAACGCCTGCTCGTCGCGCCGGAATATCTGCTGCCAACCTTTATTTCGCTGATCGACAACGAGATTGAAGCAGCGAAACAGGGCAAGCCCTCGCATCTGATTTTCAAAATGAATCAACTGGAAGAGGATGTCATCATCCAGAAACTCTATCAGGCTTCACAGGCTGGCGTACAGGTCGATCTGATTATTCGCGGATTGTGCTGCCTGCGTCCCAGTCTGCCCGGTATCAGCGAGAATATCCGTGTCAAAAGCAATCTCGGACGCTATCTCGAACACGCACGCATCTACTACTTCCACAACGCACCGGAAGATCGCCGCCTATATCTCGGCAGCGCAGACATGATGCGCCGCAATCTTTATAACCGTGTGGAAACGGTCTTCCCTATTCTGGATGAACATCTGCGCCGCAAAGTCCTGCGAATTCTGGCAACCGACATGGAATCAAGGATCCGCTCATGGGAACTGCGCTCGGATGCCCAGTATCACGCCTGCCCGTTGGATGAAGATGCCTTCGACAGCCAGCAGATGTTCATGCAGGATAGTTTTGGGCTGGATGTTGAAATCTAGGCGTGTGCTATGATATTTGGATACCTGTGCCCTTATAATGAAGTGACAGATCATTGAACAACAATGCACCAAACCACTCCAAGGCGGTCGAGAACTTTCTGAAAGCGATTTACGAACTCGAACACTCGATGGATCGTGTTTCGACGAACGCGCTCGCTGAGACGCTGGGCATCAAAGCCCCTTCTGTCACCGATATGGCACGCCGGATGGTGGAAGCCGGTCTGGTTCACTATCGCAAATATCATGGCGTGGTGCTGACTGAACCCGGACGCATCGTCGCATTGCAGGTGGTCCGGCGTCATCGCCTGATTGAGCTTTACCTTGTAAAGGAACTGGGTTACGACTTACACGAAGTACATGACGAGGCGGAGAACCTCGAGCATGCAGTCTCCGACCGGTTTATCGAAGCACTGGCGATCAAGCTCGGCAATCCCGACCTTGATCCTCACGGTGACCCAATTCCAACCGCCGATGGCAGTATCATCGACCGCGAACTGGTTTCACTGGCCGATCTGCCAGCAGAGTGTCCAGCGGTGGTGGCGCGTCTGATTGTGGAAGATACTGGTATGCTGCAATATGTGCTGGATCGGGGATTTAAGCTGGATACTGTTCTTCAGGTAGTGGATAAGGAACCTTTTGCAGGTCCCTTAACCATCGATATTGACGGTTCGCACCGCGTTATCGGGCATAACGTCGCGCAGATGATTCTGGTGGAAACCCTGCCAGAGATATCTCGACAGCAGGAAACGGAGTCAGACAACGCCACAACACGACAGTGACTCACAGGCGCTAGCGCAGTTCGATATTCGAAATATCCTCAATTTCCAGATCAGTCAGGCGGCTCAGGATCGACGAAATCAGGGTCTGGGCAAAACGGAACATCGTCTGCATATGGCTGATACGGTCAATATAGACAGCGGCCAGTTCTTTCTCCGCATCGTTCATATCGGGCATAGAGACGTTTAACCGTTCGATATTCTCCTGCATAATGTGCAGCGCACGATCCAGATCGCGCATCTCACGGCTTTTAAGAATACTGGAGATAATCTGCAAGAAGTCAGTTTCGGCCTCATAATACTTGCGGCGTCCGCCCCGGCCATGTAGCCACACCTGCCGCACCATCCCCAGATGCTCCAGCGTACGCATATTCATACTGACACTGGCCTTGGAGATGCTCAGCGTCTCCATCAGGTCATCGAGCGAAAGTGGGTCCTTATTCAGAAGCAGTGCACCGTATAACTGCCCCATCACCTTGCTGAACCCGAAATAATCGGATAGCTGGCTTAATCCCTCCAGCATACTGCCATGAACAGCCAATAAGTCCTTATTGCTGATTTTTACGGTTTCGAGATCGTGTTCACTAGACATAATTGACCCGCAGTGTTTCTACTTCCACATTCCACCTCAAAAGCTGATAACAATCCACATCTTACTGCGTGGTTTCAATAAACCCAATCACGCAACGGTCAAACATTTCAGGGAGCTGTGTCGCCAGAAACAGCCGCATCTCCTCAGCAGCATCGAAACTGGGGAACCCCTGCCCTTTCTTCCACCAGATCACAACGAATTCGTCTCGTGCACGGGCGTCAAGATCTTCTTCCACCCCCAGACGCAGGAGTTGTGCTTCGATCATCGCCAGATCACGAGCCGGGTGGGTGGTATTGATATAATACGAACGAACGCGCCGTTTTTGCGCGTTCTGCTGATAGTATTCGCGGCGCAGTGGAAGCGGCGACAGCCACACATGTTCCCGATCATATTTTTCGACCACGCCTACCTGTCTAAGCTGTTCCAGTTCAAAATCGGTGATAGCAGCACCGTAATCCCGACGCTCATAACTCCGATGCTGGCCGGTCAGCAGATCCTGAACCTCTTTTTCATCCCACCGCACGACAAAAGAGCCGTCCAACAGCACAAAAATACGGGATCTTGGCAGCGAATCCTGAAGTGAGTCCATTGAGTTCATCGAAACTTCCTTTAGTCTAGCATTACTGCCGTGGGATCACAAACGCCTTACTCGTAACGGAGTGCATCAATTGGGTTCAGCGAGGCGGCACGTCGCGCCGGATAAATCCCAAAGAAGATACCAATCGCCGCAGAGATCACAAAGGCCAGCATGACACTATCTGGCTGGATAGTAACGTTCAGCGTCGTCACCAGTGCACCCACCAACCGCGAGATGGCAAACGCCAGCAGCAGACCAAACCCTCCACCAATCAGCGATAGGACTGTTGCCTCAGTCAGAAATTGTAGCAGAATATCGCTGTTTTGCGCGCCAACCGCTTTCCGCAGGCCGATTTCACGGGTACGTTCCGTCACCGTCACGAGCATAATGTTCATGATACCGATGCCGCCCACGATCAGCGAAATACTGGCAAGCACTGCCAGAAACAGGGTAATCAGTTCGGTGACATTACCAAAGGTATCCAGCAGTTCATTCTGCGTGAAGACAGAAAAGTCATCCTCATCACGGAAGCTGATCTCATGTTCTTCGCGCAGTGTCTGCCGGATCTGGCTGGCAGTTGCATCCACCACGCTGTTATCGTTCGCCTGTACGACGATGAAGCTGACTACACGGTCGCCGGTAATAACACGTTCGCCGCTTAGACGGGTCTGCGCGGTTGTAATCGGGATGATGATCAACCGGTCCTGATTACCACCCACACCACCAAATCCCCCGCCGCTGGACGTCTCAAGCACGCCGACGACCGTAAATCGCAGGCCGCCGATACGAATTGACTGGCCGATAGGATATGTTTCAGGAAACAATGCCGTGACGACATCCGGCCCGATCACGGCAACACGTGCCATGCTGTCTACATCCTGCTGATCGATGAACCGTCCCGCGACGACCGTGCGATTGTAAATCTGTTCATAAATCGGCAGAACGCCGTTAATCGGGATCGATACCTCGCGGCCTTCACTGCTCACCGCCCGTGTCAGATTACGCTGCGGCATCACGTTAGCCGCATCAGGCACTCGAAAAGGATCAGCCAACGCCAGATAGTCATCCTGAATCAGCGGCTGAAGCCGTCCCTGTGCATCCACATCACCGATCACAAACAGCAGATTGGTTCCAATGCCCTGAAACTGTTCCCGCACAAAGGTCTCAACAGCCTGACCGACCGATACCAGCACGATCATCGCAAACACGCCGATGGTAATCCCAAGCATGGTGAGGACAGAACGCAGCTTATTGCTCCGTAAGCCGATCAATGCAAAGCGAAGATTTTCAATCACGTATCTATCCGGGAAATCGGTTCAGAGTCAGGGTTATTCAAAACGTAAGGCATCAATTGGGCGCAGACGGGCTGCGCGGCTGGCGGGATACAATCCAAACAGGATACCCACCGTCGCGCTGACGACCGTCGCCAGTATGACCGCATCAGCGGTAATCGTCAGCTCAATATCCTCGATCAGCGCGGTTCCTACAAGCGAGGCCACCCATCCCAGCGCAATTCCGAGCATGCCGCCGATAAACGACAGGATGATACTCTCAACCAGAAATTGCAGCAGAATATCCCGCCCCTGCGCGCCAACGGCCTTTCGAAGGCCGATTTCACGTGTGCGCTCCGTAACCGTCACCAGCATGATATTCATAATGCCGATGCCACCTACCAGCAGAGAGATACCAGCAATCATACTCAGGAAAATGGTCAGAATACCTGTAAGCTGACGGACAAAATCGAGAATATCGGACTGGTTGATGATCTGGAAGTCCTGCTCCCCCTCGAAAACAATCCCGTGCGCTTCCGAAAGATAGGTTTCGATTTCACCCGTCGCGCTCGACATCGCCTGTTCACTCACTGCCTGCGCATAAATCGCAGTGACAATGTAACCACCATCACGCGCCCGGGCATCGGCCATACGGGTCTGCGCCGTCGTGAGTGGGATCAGCACAGAAACATCGTCATCGGTAAAGGCGCTGTCCAGCCGTGCCATGACACCGATCACGGTAAACACACGCTCATTGATTCGCACCGTCTGCCCGACAGGGTCAAAATTCGCATCACCATATAGCTGCGTGACCGCATCAGCGCCAAGTACCGCAACACGGGTCGCATTATCGACATCGTAATCGCTGATAAAATCCCCAAGTGTGGGATACCAGGTGCGGACGGTGATAAACTCCGGACTGACGCCTTTGATGCTCAGGCTGGCACTGCCAGTACCACCCACCACCAGTCCCGGAATCCGGTATTCCATCGCGACCGTCTGGATACTCGGCGCGATGGTTGGATCATCCAGTGCAGCAGCTTCTCGCGTCGTCAGTGGAGAGATACGGGTGCGGGTTGGACTGTTCGGGCGCGTCGAACTGATCACCAGCATATTCGAGCCGAGCTGTTCGAATTCCTTCGCGATGAAATCCTCGACCCCTCGGCCCAGGCTCACCAGACCAATCACCGCCCCCACACCGATGATGATCCCAAGGGTGGTAAGAATGGAGCGCAGGCGGTTGGTCGCCAGTGCCGTCACGGCCGTGCGGACAATCTCGCTGAAATCCACGGCTAGTTGTATTCCTCAGCATCACCGCCGTAATAGACTTCCTGAAACACACCTTCCAGCGCTTCCGCTTCGGATGGACGCTCGGCTTCCCCCGCGATCAACGGCTCAGCCACACGCCGGTCAGCGACCACTTTGCCATCCCGCAGCATGATCACACGGTCGGTATGCCGTGCAATCCACGGATCATGTGTCACAAAAACAGTCGTGATTCCCTTGTCGCGGTTCAGGCTCTGGAAGATCTGCATCACCTCGGTGCCGCTGCGTGAGTCAAGGTTACCGGTTGGCTCATCCGCCAGAATCATCGCAGGCTCTGTTACCAGTGCACGCGCAATCGCGACACGCTGCTGCTGCCCACCTGAAAGCTCGCTTGGCAGATGGTCCAGACGTTTGCCCAGCCCGACCGCTTCCAGCGCCGCCTTCGCTTTCTGGGTGCGATTTGGCATACCACCGTACATCAACGGCAGTTCGACCTGTCGCAAGGCGTTGGTGCGCTTCAGCAGATTGAAACTCTGAAAGACAAATCCAATCTTCTGATTTCGCACCCGTGCCAGTTCGGCTTCATTCATGCGGCTGACTTCGACTCCATCCAGCGCATACTGGCCGTCGGTCGGCTGGTCCAGTGCGCCGAGGATGTGCATCAGTGTGCTTTTACCGCTGCCTGATGGCCCCATGATAGAGACGAACTCACCCTCATAGATCTTCAGGGAGACACCGCGCAGCGCATGGACCTCGATATCGCCCATCCGGTAGACCTTGGTGATCTCGCGTATGTCGATAATGGCGCGACGGCCTTGTGCATCAACATCCGTCTCAACTTTTTGTTCGCGTTTTAACAGCCTGAACATCGTTTAGCCCACACCGAATTGATTAGTTAACACCGGGGATGACGGTCTCACGAGGCAGTAACACGATCTGTGCACCCGCTTCAACGCCACCTGTAATCTGGCTGTAGGTATCATTACGTGCGCCCAGCGTCACCGGGATTTCTTCATACTGCCCCGGAGTGCGCTCAATAGTGATGTACGCCTGCTGTGTCTCACGGTCAAACCGGACGAACCGGTTACGCACCAGCACCGTGTCCTCAAGTGACTGCGTTGTGATCCGTGCCGTCGCGCTCATCCCGACTTTGATTTCCAGTTCTGTCGGCTGCAGCCGCACGCGCACCAGATACGTCACCAACTGACCGAGGCGTGTCGGCGCTGCGGCAACCTGCACCACCTCTCCGTTGAGGATGACACCCGGTAGTGCGTCCACCGAAACCGAAACTGGCTGGCCCACCTCGACAGAGACCACATCGGTTTCATCAATCGGGATTTCGACATAATATGCACTGTTATCCATCAGGATCATGCCAACTTCCTCAGACGGGGGATACTGCCCCACCACCAGATTATTCAGCGCGATGACACCTGCAAATGGTGCCTTCAGGGTTGTGCGGTCCACGGTCTGCTGTGCCTGATCCAGTGCCAGACGCGCTGTCTGCAGATCAATCTGCGCCTGATTCAGCTCATCGACGGATGGCCCGTTCTTCAGACGGTCAAGCGTAATCTGCGCCTGTACGATCTGGGCATTCGCGCTGTTGACTGCCCCCAGGTCCGGGCCACGAGACTGGACTGACGAATAATTGGCTTCAGAAATGTCTATGCCATACTCCAGCGACTCCAATGCGCCACTGTACTGCAAGCGATTCTGCGTGTTGATGCCGTCGATCGTGTCATAGATCTGCTGCGTGAGGTCCGGTGGCAGTCCCGGCGGGATGGGCAGCCCTTCTTTCGAGATCACCGGATCGGCCTGAAGCTGAGTCTGCCAGAGCTGATTGCGTGAAAGCTCAGTCTGAAGCCGTGCGATCTCGACTTCCTCATCACTCGGCCCGGTGGACGCCGCCGCATTATACGAAGACTGAGCAGCGTCCAGCGCTGCTTCTGCTACCGCCAGATCGACATCACGGGCTGGTGCGGTCAGCGCATCAAACGCAAGCTGCTGCATATCGAATGCGAGCTGCGCATCTTCAACCACCGCCTGATAATCCGTTGCATCAAGCTGTGCGATCACGTCCCCTGCTTCGACAAAATCACCTGTCTGCACAAAGACATTCGTAACCGGCGCTCGCAGTTCAAATACCAGTGGTACCTGTCGTTCAGGCAGAATCGAACCTGTACCGCTCACGGTGACATCCAGGGTGCCCGTCTCAACGACCGTGCGGTCCAGAACCTGAACCTGATTGGCACCGGTTGCCGCCATACTGCCCTGCTGGTTAAACCACAACCCGGTGACCACCCCGGCCACCAGAACGGCAAAAATCAATAATCGCAAAACACGTTTCATGGGCTGTTTATCACTCATCCCAAATCTGTACGATACATCTAAGCACTAAAAGAACGATGACAGACCATTACCTGACGGGTCCACCACAATAACATCACCAGCATCAAGGCCGGAGGTCACTTCACTGAAATCCTGACCCTGTAACCCTAACGTCACTTCAATTTCGCTGACGACACCCTCCCGGAAGATATTGACGTAGGCACGGTCTTCCGCACGATCCAGCCGGATATAGAGGTTCGGGATCAGCAACACATTTTCGCGTTTGGCGACAATGATATTGGCTTCAGCGGTCATGCCGACCCGCACCCGTGGATCATCGGCATTGATCGTCAGATCCACATCATAATTGACGATTCCGCTTTCATTATTGCCCACCAGTGACACCTGCTCCACCTGTGCCGGGATCACGACATCACGCAGTGCATCCAGTTCAACTTCCGCTTCCGCACCGGCAGTAACCAACCGGACATCGATTTCATCAACCTGAACCGACAGTCGCAGTGGCTGTACATCGGTCAGTGTCAGCAGTGGGATACCCGGCACTGCTAAGGCCCCCGCTTCAGCACTAACCGCCGAGACCAGTCCATCAAACGGGGCGGTGAGCGTCGTGCGATTATAAGCCACCTCCGCCCGCCGCAACTGTGATTCGGCTGACCGCAGCCCAAGGGCGGCGCTGTCGATTTCAAACTGCGTCGGCCCTGCAACCACACGATCATATTCCTTCTGTGCGAGGATGACTCGTGCATACGCGGCATAAGCCGCTGGTTGATTACCGGTTTTCAGTGCTTCAAGCCGCAGCCGCGCAATCTCGGCATTAAAGGATGCTGCCCCCGTCTGCGCATCAAGCGCGTTATAGGTGGGGCCGCCATATCCACCCGGAGCCTGATCCCGTGCAGCCTTCAGATCGTTATAAGTATTCAGATTCTGTTCGTATACCAGTTCCGCAGCACGAATATCATCATCAGTCACACTGCTGGAAAGGCTGAGGTAGGAACCCCAGGCGCTGTCCACTGCGGCCTGTGCAATATCAAGGTCTTCCTGCGCGACAGGCTGAAGCAGTGTATCGAGCTGAAGCTGGGCTTTATCGACCGCAAGCTGTGCCTGTTCATAGGTCAGCCGAAGCGTCTCATTTTCAAGCTGGGCCAGCGGTTCACCAGCAAACATATAGTCCCCCGGCTTCACATACACTTCCGCAATTCGGCCACCCGTCGAAAACGCGAGTTCAATAGTCTGATCAGCTTTGATCTCGCCCAGCGCCGACACCACCTGCGCCACATCACCACGTGTAATCACATACTGCTGAAGGTTGGTTAGCACAGGGGCAGTATCAGCGCGCGCCTGCTGTTGCGCTGTGACGACCACCAGAGCTGTCATGCCGATAATTGAGAAGAAAAGGAAAAGAAGGGTTCGTCTGACAGACATTCGACTAACTCTACCCCTGAAATGACTTGAAACATTTACAGTACTTCTGTTTATGATAAAACGGGTTTGCGAAGTTGTATACGGCAGGGACAATAGAGTCTTTACACTGAAGGACAATGAGTGTATTCGGCTTCAAACCACTATATTTCCAATGCTTGGCCATTTTCTCGTTACCATACGAATTTTGCAATAACATGACATGTACCCACGGATTGTTATCACCTAGTATCTTTTCCGCGAAAATGGTAAGATATGTATATCTTTTCACAAGCGCGGAATCAATCGGAGCCACCGAACCATGTCCACACCCTCGACCAATAACATCCCTGATATTGTTATTGGGCGGCTGCCCGTCTATTTACGCGCTTTGAACCGGCTGGTGCAGGAAGGTCGAGATATCACGTCCTCTCATGAGCTGGGACAGCGTCTGGGGATCAGTTCAGCTCAGATTCGCAAGGATCTCTCCCATTTTGGGGGATTTGGCAAACAGGGTACCGGCTATCAGATTGCCTATCTGCAAGAGAAGCTGCGTCAGGTCCTGCATATGCAGCAGGAATGGGAAATCGCGCTGGTAGGTGCCGGTGACCTCGGTACAGCGCTCGCCAACTATAAGGGCTTTGCCGATCGCGGGTTTCGCATCTCCTGTGTCTTTGATGCATCGCCCAATCGGATTAACAGGAAACTGGCTGGTTTCACCGTTGAGTCGGTGGATGACATGCAGCAGCGGGTCAAAGATCTGGGGATCAAGCTGGCAATGATCGCGGTCCCGGCCGAAACCGCACAGCAGGTTGCGGATCTTCTGGTCGAAGCGGGTGTCGTCGGTCTGCTCAACTATGCCCCGATTAACATCAATGTACCGGAAGGTGTCCACGTCCAGTATATCGATCCCGTAATTCACCTTCAGCGCATGACCTACTACATTACCTGATCACACAAAACGCAGGGGCCGGAAGAATCCGGCCTTTTCAACTAACCTTTAGGTCTGCGCAACCCGGTTGAACAGCGCCGGATCTTCCAGTGCACGGCTTGCCCCCAGCGCGACAGCGATCATGGGGTTTTCTGCACGATACACCGGCACACCAGTCTCTTTGGTAAGATACTGGTCAATGCCGCGCAGTAGTGCCCCACCCCCGGTCAGGACGATACCGCGATCAATAATATCCGACGCCAGTTCCGGCGGCGTATTACTCAGCACATTCTTGACGACCTGAGCGATCGCGCCTAACGGTTCGGCTAATGCCTCGACCACTTCACCGGTGGTCATGGAAATAGTCCGGGGTAATCCGCTTACGTTATCACGCCCCTGAATATCCATCATCAGATCCTCTGGCTGATCGACAGCTGCACCAATCTGGATCTTCACCGCTTCAGCTGTAGGCTGACCGATATTCAGATTATATTTGCGGCGCACATAAGCGATGATCGCTTCGTCCAGCTTCAATCCGCCGACACGTCCGCTCTCAGCGCGCACGATATTGTTCATGCTGAGAATGGCACCTTCGCTGATACCTCCACCGATGTTGACGACCATATCACCGGCTGGCGTCCCGATGGGCAGACCAGCGCCAATGGCAGCCGCCAGCGGTTCCCAGATCATATAGGCACCACGCGCACCTGCCTCCAATGCAGCATCACGCACCGCACGTCGTTCGACACTGGTCACACCGTAGGGCACAGAAATCATCACCGTTGGCTTAAAGAACCGGAAGCGCCCCGCGATTTTGCTGAAATAATAACTCAGCATCTTCTCGGTCACTTCATAGTCTGCGATGACACCATTCTGCAAAGGTCGGATAATCTGAATATCTTCGCTGTCTACACGGCCCAGCATTTCCCGCGCTGGCTGTCCTATTTCGATGATGGCGATATTGCCTTTGACATCTTCTTCCGCCATCAAAGCAACCAGCGACGGTTCCTGTAAAACGATCTGCCCACCATCGCAGATCAGAACGTTTACAGTCCCAAGATCGACCCCTAATCGTTTACTGAACAAGTGCCCTACCTTTGTGTTTTACCAGCAGCAAGAATAACGGTGCAGTGCTGTGACAACCGATTAAACCGGTAAAATGCGAAACAAATGTACATGGTGGATATGCAAAAAGCAACGCCCGGAGGTTGATCCGGGCGCGGCATTTGTTCCACTATCCTGTATAAGCGGCATGAGCTGTATAAACAAGCACACGCTTACAGGTCTACTCGCTTTCGTCAGTCTGATCCATGATACGAAGGACCGAACCACGCTGACGGATACGCTGAGTAATACGTGTCGCGAGTTCAGCACGGCGGAGCGCAAGTGTTGCCTCGCGGTTTAGTTCCGCCGGAACCCCCTGCGCCATCATCTGGGAAGCGCGTGCACGCGCTTCCTCAATCGCTTCGAGGTCAAGGTTAAACGAGGACTCGGCAAGTTCAGCCAGCACCGTCACCTTACCGGGGCGCACATCGACCAGCCCGCCGTAGATGGCGAACCGTTCCTCTGCGTTCCCTTTCCGGACCACCAGTTCTCCAAAGCCCAGCGTCGTCAGCACAGGCGCGTGATTTGGCAGCACACCCATCTCACCTTCCGCCGCCGGGATCAGGACCATCGAGGCATTCGGTTCGTCGAAGACCTTACGTTCCTTGGATACAATTTCAACGTGAATTGCGTCAGCCATCATCAGCTCGCTTTACGATGCGTCGGCTTGATTGTAGCGTTCCATTACTTCATCCATCGTCCCGGCCATATAGAACAACTGCTCCGGGATGTGATCGACTTCACCATCGAGGATCATACGGAAACCACGGACGGTGTCCTTCACCTTCACGTAGCGGCCCGGACGACCCGTAAACTGCTCGGCAACCACCATCGGCTGCGTCAGGAACTGCTCGATTTTACGGGCACGCGCCACCAGCAATTTGTCATCATCCGACAGTTCATCGATACCGAGAATGGCGATGATGTCCTGAAGGTCCTTGTAACGCTGGAGCACCTGCTGCACTTCACGAGCGGTGCGATAGTGTTCTTCACCCACCACCAGCGGGTCCAGAATCTTACTGGTGCTCGCCAGCGGGTCCACTGCCGGGAACAGACCGCGTGAAGCAATCGACCGTTCCAGCGCGATGGTTCCGTCCAGATGGGTGAACACCGCGACCGGGGCCGGGTCAGAGTAGTCGTCCGCAGGCACATAAACCGCCTGCATCGACGTAATAGCGCCGGTACGGGTCGAGGTAATACGTTCCTGAAGCTGTCCCATTTCGTCGGCCAGCGTCGGCTGATAACCCACTGCAGAAGGCATACGACCGAGCAGCGCCGATACTTCTGCACCGGCCAGCGAATAACGGAAGATGTTATCGACGAACAGCAGCACGTCCTTACCCTGATCACGGAAGTATTCCGCCATCGTCAGGCCGGAAAGTGCCACACGCAGACGCACACCAGGCGGCTCGTTCATCTGCCCGAAGACCATCGCCAGTTTGTCCAGAACGCCGGCTTCTTCCATTTCGTGGTACAGCGCCGTACCCTCACGGGTACGCTCACCCACCCCAGCGAACACCGACAGACCGGAGTGCTGCGTCGCGATCGAGTTGATCAGTTCCTGAATGGTCACCGTCTTGCCGACACCTGCACCACCGAAGATACCGGTCTTGCCACCACGGGTCATCGGCGCAATCAGGTCGATAACTTTCATACCAGTTTCGAACACTTCGATCTTGGTCGCCTGATCTTCGAAATCCGGGGCGGTTGCATGAATCGGGCGGCGTGGGGTGTCATCACTGACCGGCGGCTTCCCGTCAATCGGACGGCCAAGTACGTTGAAAACGCGGCCAAGCGAGGCATCACCAACCGGTACTGTAATCGGCTGGCCGGTACCGTAAGCCGGAACACCGCGCTGCAGACCATCGGTTGTGTCCATCGCAACGGTACGGACGCCATTATCACCCAGGTGCATCTGCACTTCGAGGATCAGGTCTTCCTGACCTTCGCGTGGAACGCGGACGGCGTCGAAGATGTCGGGCAGTTCACCGGCGGGGAACTGTACGTCCACCACCGCGCCTAATACCTGAGATACACTTCCATAAATATCAGCCATTGTTTCTCTCCTGCCTTATCGCAAGACAAATGTTATTCGGGACGGCGTCCTGAAGTTAAAGTCGATTTGAACTGTGCCAGACCATCCCAGTCACCACGGGCGGCATATGCCGCCTGTTCCGACCAGGTTGTCAGGCTGGGTGAAAACCGCATTCCACCGGCTTCGATTGCAGCACGAAGAGTCGCTTCATCAGCTTCTGCCAGTGCGACATAAGTTGTGATTCCAGCATTCTTCAATGCGCTGGACATCTTGCGACCGATCCCCTCGATGACCGTCAGATCGTCTTCTTCAGAGGGGGCTTCGGCCTCCAGTTCCATCACGGCTGCTGGAGCGCTTGCCGCATCGGAGCGGCTCTGTGCACCGTCCTTACCACCCTGCCGACTGCCCTTTGACCGCTGGCGGGGGGCAAGTGTCGCGTCCTGACCCAGCATATCATGCTGGAAACGCAGCAGCACTTCATCAGCCACCTTGTCAATCGAGGCCTGCAGCGCTTCCGCACCACCCACAATATCGAGGATTTCATTGGTGATTGCGGCCTGACGAGCCTTGTTATAGATCAGCGTGTAAGCGCCAGCCAGTTGATTGGCGTTATCCGACGCGTTACGCATGGCGACCATACGCGCAGAGTGCTCGCTGGCAAGGCTTTCAAGCACAGCCTGATAAAGCTGAAGCTCGGTGAAGTTCGGGACAATTTCGTCCAGAATAGCGATTGGATTCGGTTCGTATTCGTAATCCTGACGATTGGCCGTAACAGCAGGCATATCCTTCAGATACTCGCCGCCAATCATGTTAGGATCACGCGGAACCAGCGGCAGCCATCCAACAACAACCGGACGCTGTGTCAGGGTGTTGACGAAGTCGGTATAGGCGATATAAACATCATCGACCTCACCGCTCAGGAAGGCATCAATGGCAAGACGCGCCACAGGTGCAATATCACTGGCATTGGGTTCAGACGGCAGGCCAAAGCTGGCGACGACATTCTGACGCGAGCGGATCAGCGCATCACGCCCCTTACGGGCAATCGTCACCCATTCAACAGGCACACCCTGACGTTCGGCAAAACGCTGTGCCACACGAATGATGTTGGAGTTGAATGCCCCAGCCTGACCGCGTTCAGAAGTGATCAGGACGATCATGATCTTCTTCACTTCGGAACGCTTCGTCAGCAGCGGATGCATCGGCGCCCCAGCCTGACCTGCACTCTGGACGTTCAGCAGGATTTCCCAGGCTTTCTCAGCATAGGCACGGCTGGCGAGCACCCGTGCCTGTGCCTTACGGACGCGAGAGGCGGAAACCGCCTCAAGCGCGCGCGTAATCTGGCCGATATTCTTGACGCTGCGTATGCGATTTTTAATGTCGCGTGCGCTAGGCATATGTTAGCTCCATGACTCGTTGAAGTTCTTAACCGCATCGGTCAAACCGGCGCGAACTTCGTCGGTCATCTTCTGTTCAGTCTCAATCGTGTTCGCAAGGCTGGCGTACTGTGTATTGAAGTTGCGCAGAAACGACTCCTGCCATTCCTTCACACGGTCGACCGGGATTCTATCGAGATAACCACCCGTACCGGCAAAAATCAGGGCTACCTGATCACTCAGCTTCAGCGGCTGATACTGTGGCTGCTTGAGCAGTTCCGTCAGGCGGAGACCACGGTCAAGCTGCTGCTGCGTCGCCTTGTCGAGGTCCGAACCGAACTGGGCAAACGCTGCCAGTGAGCGGAACTGCGCGAGGTCCAGTCGCAGACCGCCGGAAACGCGCTTCATCACGTTAGTCTGAGCGTCACCACCCACGCGGCTCACGCTGATACCGACGTTCAGCGCCGGACGCTGGCCGGAGTAGAACAGCTCGGCTTCAAGGTAAATCTGGCCATCAGTGATCGAAATCACGTTTGTGGGCACGTAGGCGGAAACGTCACCCAGCAGTGTTTCAATAATCGGAAGCGCAGTCAGGCTGCCACCACCACGCTCATCACTGAGCTGGGCAGCGCGTTCCAGCAGGCGGCTGTGCAGATAGAAAACGTCACCCGGATACGCTTCACGGCCAGGCGGACGGCGCATCAGCAGCGAAACCTGACGGTAAGCCCAGGCGTGCTTGGAAAGGTCGTCATAGACCACCAGCGCGTCCTTGCCATTTTCCATGAACCACTCGCCAATCGCGCAGCCGGAATACGGGGCGATGTACTGGAGTGATGCAGCTTCAGAAGCAGACGCGATGACAATGGTGGTGTATTCCATTGCACCCGCTTCTTCCAGTGTCGCGACCAGACGTGCAACCTCACCACGGCGCTTGCCAACCGCGACATAGATGCAGTACATGCCTTTGCCGCGCTGGTTAATGATGGCGTCAAGCGCAATCGCGCTCTTACCCGTCTGGCGGTCACCGATGATCAACTGACGCTGACCACGGCCAACCGGGATCATCGCGTCAATCGCCAGAATACCGGTCTGGACCGGACGATTCACGTTCTGGCGTTCGATCACACCAGGGGCGATACGTTCGATGTTATAGTACTCAGTTGCAGCAATCGGGCCTTTGCCGTCCACCGGGACACCGAGCGCATTGACCACACGCCCGACCATTCCCATACCGACTGGCACAGAAGCAATACGCCCCAATGGACGAACTTCATCGCCTTCCTGAATATCGTCGTAGTCACCCATGATGATGACACCGACGTTATCCTTTTCCAGGTTGAAAGCCATACCCACGGTGCCATTCTGGAAGCGCACCAGTTCGCTGAAGCGGATATTTTCGAGGCCACCGACGCGGGCGATACCGTCACCGACCTCTTCAACATAACCGACTTCAACCGACTCAACTGAGGGGGCGTAGCCTTCAATTTGCTGTAACAGCGACTCAAAAATATTGTTGGAGATTTCCGCCATTTTTTTGGGGCTCCTTGTCTTTAACGATAGATACTTGAGCAGTGATTGTAAACAATCGACCGCAGGGATTCATAGCGAAGCGGTGCGTAAACGGATAAATTGTACCTGAAAGGATGCCGGTTGTCCACAATTTCACAATTGGGATTTACAGCGGCGGAAATCGCCGAAATTTACCAGTGCCTAACTGGAAGCATCCCCTAATTCAACGGCGCGGCGGTACGCTGCCCATACAGCGTCAGCAATAACGGTGCGGATTCCCCCTTTCTCCAGTTCATAAATTGCCGCAGCCGATGTCCCACCCGGACTGGTCACCTGATTGCGCAGTTCTGCCGGATGTGCGCCTGATTGCAGCGCATATTCCACCGACCCACGCATGGTCTGAAGCACCAGCCGTTCAGACTCCCGACGGGAAAAGCCAAGATGCACACCAGCATCAATCAGCGCTTCCATAAACATGAACACATAAGCCGGCCCGGTCCCGTTGAGGGCCGTCGCCATATTGATGTCGTGTTCATCATTCACATAAACTTCTTCACCCAGCGCCCCCAGCATCAACCGGGCCTGTTCGCGCTGGTGCTGGCTGACCTGCTGCGAGGCAGTCCATACCGTAATGCCCCGCCCGATCTGCCCCGGGGTATTCGGCATCGCCCGGACCACATGCTCATTTATAAAATTCTTTTTAATCGATGCGATCGAGATCCCCGCCGCAATACTGACGATCAGAGTATCGGCTTTCACCACATCACGCAGATCATCCGCAACTTTGTTCAGCACCTGCGGTTTGATGGAGAGGACGATAATATCCGCTTCTGCTGCATCTGCATTGCGGGTGGTGATCCCGACACCATACTGCCCATGCAGCTCGTTGAGGCGATCCTGATGTGGGTCAGCAGCAGTGATACGGGTTCTGGTGATCAGCTCCTTGTGCAGCAGACCTTTGATGATCGCTTCGCCCATTACACCCGCGCCGATAAATGAGATTGTGGTATCTTGTAATGTCATGGTTCCAGGCGATCTAAGTCGTGGATTTATTTGGGAAAGCATCAAAAGCATGTTCCGACTGTGACAGAAGATTACCAGCGTGACGTTCGAATTACAATTGAACACTCTTCATCTTTGCATCATCTTATATATGTTTATCACAGGTTACACAGCGGTGTCATATAAAGGAAAAAGGGATGACCGGTTACAGATCAAGCGCCGGATGGCTTACGACCGTAATGATTCTGATGATATTCTCACTGATTCCCGTCGTTTCAGTGACCCGCGCACAGCAGACAGCCTATCTCTCTGGACCGCTGCTGGCCGCTGTACCAGCACAGCAGGATCGGATTATCCTCCACGACATACGCTTTGACACATCGCGGGAACTCTCCTTTGGTTCCGGCTGGCACAATATCTGGGATTTCTCCCCCGACGGGTGCCGTATCCTGTTCACCCTGACAGACAGCAGCGGACTTGCACGTGCCTATTCTGCTGCACTGGATGGCAGTGACATGCGCGACCTGATTGATTATGACGAAATACCAGCCTCGGACTGGGGCATCTGGGAGCCGCAGTGGTCGCCGGACGGCAGCAAAATCGCCTTCACCATGTCACGTGATAACTTTGAGGGTGTCATCAGACGTCAGTATCACATCGGCTCGGTGCCATCCGAGGGTGGCGAACCGCAGTTCTACAGTCGTACAGGCCGCGAACACACCCCCTACTGGTCACCCGACGGACAGTGGCTGCTGTACGTCTCGTATGAGGAACGCCCCGCTGGTGCGGATATATACTCCACCGCGGTCCCAACCCCGGAAGGAAGCACCGAGCAGACCTTTTTCACACAACTGAACGAGGCTGATTTATGGATCGTCAGCGCGGACGGGGAGACCAAATACGCACTGACAAACTTCCCGACTGGCAGTGTGAGCTTCCCGCGCTGGAGTCCTGATGGCGAACTGATCGGTTTTGTCTATTCCCCAAGCCCGAATAACGATACGCAGTGGATCATCTCGCGGCAGCAGGGTTCACTTGCCACGCAGCTAACCTATAACTGGAATCTGGCCCTTGACCTGACATGGTCGCCGGACAGTGCGCATCTGATGGCCGTCCTGCGCGATTTTCGCAGCGTCTCCGAGAATCGGTTGTGGCAGCTTCCTCTGGTGGGAAATGCAGATAACAGCGCCGAACAATACGGCCACCTCAGATCACGTACCTTCATCGACTATGCCCGCTTCAGCCCTGAAGGGGATTACCTCGCCTTCCGCAGCCGCTACCGGCTGGAAGTGATCGACACAGTCACTGGCGAAACGGTGTTATCCGCAGACCATACACCCGGAAATACCCCCCCGGTATGGACACGCAGTGGCTTCAGTGGAGAGCAAAACTGTCACTCATAAACCACATAGTCCTATTTACAACGACAATTACATGCAGTTCTATCTCTTTTATAACAAACGTGAAGGAATGAGTTTGTGAAACTTCAGTACAATGTAACAATGAAGAAACATTACGGAATGTACCAGCCAGGATTTCCGTACCCATTGATGAAGGTTTTCTGTGAACGACCACCTGCTGTTAAGTGCTTCTCAGGCGAATATCGACGCCTGTATTGATGTTGCCCATGAATACAACCTCGGTATCGAGGTCACCACTTTCGCAAACCCGGATATTCTGGACGGAAACTGGAATGAGCTGCTAACCACCTATCAGCAGAAGCTGAAAGGCATTCGCGGCCCTCTTTCGATCCACGGCCCCTTTCTGGACATGGTCTCCGGCAGCCCCGACGGTCAGATCAACGAGATCTGCAGGCAGCGCTACCGTCACGGCCTCCAGATCGCAGCCCGCCTCGGCGCTGAAGTCATGGTTGTCCATGCCAACTTCATCGGATCACTGCATAACACCTTCTACCGGCGTGGCTGGCACATGCGCAACATAGACTTCTGGCGTCCCATGTCAGAGTATGCGGCAGAACTGGGAGTTGTGATCGCGCTGGAAAATATGTGGGAATTTGACCCAGACATCATCGGGGATCTCCTGACGGCAGTCAATCATACCCATCTGAGAGCCTGTCTGGATGTCGGCCACGCCCATCTCTTCTCAGACCCACAATACACCATTCGCGACTGGTTCACCACACTGGCCCCGTGGCTGGTACATACACATATGAACAATAACGACGGACGGCTGGATGAACATCACGGCTTCGATTATCCGGACGGCGTCATCAATTACCACGAAGTGCTGCGGATTTACAACGAACTCGCGCAGCGTCCAAACATCGTCCTCGAAATGGACAGTGTGGAAGACATGCGCGAGAGCCTGGCCTATTTCTTTGAGCTATAGCGTTGTCTGATAGCAGGCTCGTTTGGGCCTGTCAGTTCAGTGGTGGTGCGCCTGTATCCATCGCAGGTGACCACCACGCTGCACCGTCTGTCATAAAACCAAAGTTCAGCCCAAACAGCATTCTCAGATCAGTGCCATCTGGCCTGATGCTGAACAGACGTGATAACCCACTCCGATCAGAGGTGAAGATAATCCGGCCATCCGTTGTCCAGATCGGGTTGGAGTCCGTGTAGAAATCATCAGTGACCTTCGTCAGCCCGGTTCCATCGGCATTGATCGTATAAATATCGGATGCGCCGGAACGATCCGACGAAAATACGATCTGACTGCCGTCCGGTGAAAAAGTTGGATGCCAGTCTTCCAGCATACCAGAAGGTGTCCGGACGATACCATTTTCATCGGTGACATCTTCAAGACGGGTCAGCGGAGTCATTTCCCCGCTCTCGACATTGATGCGGCTCAGCGTCATATTCCGCAACGGCCCAGTGGTCATCACCCCACTCTGACTATCCGCAGCCCAGTCGAACAGCACATCATCATCCAGACTGTCAGTTACCCTTGTGATCTCATCCGTCACCAGATTGTAGACGAAGATGTCCCAATGCCCTGCGGGATTCGCATGAAATGCAATCTTCTCACCATCAGGGGACCAGTCCGGCATCGCCGCGCAATACAGGCCGCCATTCATGATCGTCTCAGCAGATTGAAACGGATCGAGATTACTGCCCGTAATCTGCCGCGTCGTACGCCCATCCAGTGACGAGATAAAGATCTCATAGTTAATGGTGCAGCCCGGTTGCCGCGCTGGTCCGGAATGGTAGGCGATATATTCCCCATCGGGGGACCACGCCGGATAGCGTTCCCACGTATCCAACCGGGTGAAGCGGACAACCAGCGACCGTGACATATCCGCGATGTACACATCAAGGTTATCCCGCACACTGCCCATAAACGCCAGCCGGTCCGACTTCGGAAGCGCTTCCCCCAGCGGAAGTATCAGCGCCGTTAAAAGGCTCAGCATGATGCATAGAAGGCCAGCACTGGCAAAAAGCACCCGTAAAAGCTGCTTCAAAGCTAGTCCACATCCTCACGTGAAAGCGGCATCCCGGACAGACGACGATAGGTCGCCTGAAAGGTCAGGCAGTCTGCCACATGGAACGGGTCCGGCGCTTCGATAGCGGCACTGCCTTCCACATCGAAATCGATAAACGCCTGCAGCAGTTCGCGATAACGGAAATCGGCTTCGTTCAGCGGCAGATGCGATTTCTCACCCTTGGGGCCGTAATCAATCCCGCTGATGTGAAAGTGAACCTGCTTCAGGCTTGCCTCGCCCAGTTCATCCCGCATCAAGGTCAGCGCATCTGCAAATTCCTGATAGGAGTTAAACGAGCCATCCCCCCGACGGGCATGCAGATGCGCCCAGTCGATACACGGGAGCACCCCTTCGACTTCCTTGCTAAGGCGGATGCATTCTTCCAGATCTCCGAACATTGCACTCTTGCCCATCGTCTCCGGACGCAGTGTGATCTCGATTTTCTCTTCACGCAGAATGCCGGTGATCTCGGTCAGCTTTTCCTTCACGCGCAGATACACCTCTTCACGCGGCTGCCCGTGATAGCTGCCGGGATGAAAGACAATATCGGTCGCACCCGCCAGACATCCACGGCGCGCAGCATTCAGAAGACGCTCGTCACTCGCAAGCATCTTCTCCGGTGTCTGGCTGTTCAGGTTGATAAAATAAGGGGCGTGGACGCTGACGCTGATGCCGTATTTGTTCTTCGCATTCGTGATCTCTGCACATGTCTCATCCGTGACGCGCACGCTTCGTACCCATGCAATTTCAAGATGATTGAGACCAAGCTGGTGAATATAGCTGATCGCCGCTGGAGTGCCGACTCCGGGTGTGCCTGTCGGAGCACCAACCGTGCCAAAACGAATCTTATCGCTTTCCAAGTGACTTTTCTCAATTCTATGCGTATAACATACCAGTCAGAGAACATCATACACGATTTACTTCAGGACTTGAACCATGATGACCAACATCTCCGCCAGTGAAGAACGCAGACAGACGCGCCGCCAGACACTGCTGATCTCAGCCATAGGAGTCGTCATCGTCTACATCCTTTGGAATATCCCCGCGCTCGATATCTTCACTTATCCTGTGCGCCTGTTTGTGACTTATGTGCATGAGTTGAGTCACAGCCTGATGGCGATTATCACTAGCGGAGAGGTCATCGGCTTCACTATCTCACCAGATGGTTCAGGCGTGGCAACCACTCGCGGCGGCATCAGTGCGCTGGTACTTCCCGCAGGTTATCTCGGCGCGGCGTTTTTCGGTTCACTGCTGTTCTATCTGGTGAATACCATCCGCAAGCCGCGCTTTCTGTCCATTCTGATCGGTGCCGCGCTGATCATTTTCACAACGCTTTATGCTCGTCCCAATGATCAGGGTCAGTTATCAGCGCTGCTCATCGGATGGGCCTTCGGTGCCCTTCTGGCGCTGGTTGGATGGAAGCTGCATACGATTATCAATCAGCTTCTGCTGAACGTGCTGTCAATTCTGCTGGCGCTGAACTCCGTGCTGGATCTTTTCATCCTCGTTCGCAGTACCTCTGCGGTGATCGTCACCCGTAACGGCGTGATCCGCAACGATGCCGCCGCCTTCAGCGAACGGGTCGCGCCGATCATACCGCCTGTTGTATGGGCCGTACTGTGGGCGCTGATTGCCATCGTCATGCTCTGCACCGCCATCTACTTCAGCATCATCCGCCCGATGCGCACATCACAGAAATGAAATGTAAGACTCAGCACGTCAGCGCTTCTGATAGGAGACCGTACATCTTTTACTGCAACTCTAGAAGCGGAGATCAACTGAAGCATGGCAAAAGCAGTCTGGAACGGGATCGTGCTCGCGGAAAGTGACGCGACCATTGTCGTCGAAGGGAACCATTATTTCCCACGCGAAAGTGTCAATTTCGAATATCTGAAGGACTCCGATTATCATACCACCTGCCACTGGAAGGGTCTTGCCAGTTACTACTCGATTGACGTGGATGGCAACCGTAACGAAAACGCAGCGTGGTACTATCCTCAGCCTAAAACAGCAGCGGAAAATATCCGGGACTATATCGCCTTCTGGCGTGGGGTGACCGTCACCGCTTAAGTCTATCGATCAGCTTTCAAACGGAGATGGCGTTGGTGTCATCTCCGTTTTTGTTTCTTCTCAGCGTCTCGCTCCCAGCCAGTCCACAATGAGAGCATAGCTCTTGTCCGGGTGCGCCTGCGGGAAGAGATGCCCACCGCTGACTTCGACATGATCCGCATCCGGCAGGATCTGCTTCACCCGTTCGGCACTTTCAGCCAGATAGGTATCGCTGTCTTCACCCCGCAGGATCAGTGTCGGGATTTTCGTCCCGTGCAGCGCGGGCAAATCCTGCCAGATGCCCGTGTACCCTGTGCTGAAATAATACGCTTCCCATTCTGGCGACCACACCAGCGTCAGACCAGCATCGCTGCTAACCGTCCCATACCTGACATAAGCCCAGAGCATGTCATCGGACCAGTCCTGAAACAGGCGTTTCTCGCGGAAGTAGGCAAAAGCCTCATCTTCATTTTCAAAATCCTTCTGGCGCTTGATTGCTCTGGCGGCCAACGGCATCTGATCCGCGATCCCCTGTTCCTGCATCTGTCTCAGTATATCCCCTAGTGTCGGTGTGAGGATTGTCGGGTCCAGCAGAATCAGCGCCTTGAACCGCTGCGGCTCCTGTATCGCCGCCAACACGGATGCGATCGCGCCGAACGAATGCCCGATGCCAATCACATCATTGAGATCATGCTCGCGCAGGCCGTTCAGCAGATCAACCGCGAGCTGCTCCTTCCATGTGAAAAGCTGTTGAGGCGGTTTTTCGCCCCATAAAGCACGCGGCAGCACACTGACCACGTGATAATCCGCTGTAAATCGCTTCAGCAGCGGGGTATAGGTTGCAGGAGGAAAGCCATTGGCAGGGGCAAAGTGTAAGAACTGCCCTGCCCCACCAAGCTCATATAACGGGATCACAGGTTGCCTTTCTTGAAATGTAAATTATGCGTCAGCATGATCGAATATCACGAGCCTATGTTATAATAGACATAAGTTACCAGACCACGTCATGAGTCATCATCTTTCACAGGATCTTCTGTAAAAAAGTATGCGCCGCCGACAATCACCCTTTTCCCGGTTATGGAAGCTGATTTTACTGGGTGCCGTCGCCGGTGGTATTTTTGTGGTTTATGATGGGATGCGTAGCCCAGCCCAACCAACGGTCGCTGCCATCCAGAGCCCAACCGCGCCCAGCACACCGCCCGTACAGACCGCAGTCCCCACGCCTCAGCCAACGGTTCAGACTGGTATCATTTCCAAAGCGGAACTCGTTGTACCAGAGAGCAATATCACCGCGCCCATCATCGATGTCTTTCTGGACGGCGAAAGCTGGGATGTCAGCCAGCTTGGAGACAACGTCGGTCATCTGCAAGGGACCTCATGGTTCGATCAGGGAAAAGGCAATATCGTTTTGTCCGGCCACGTCGAGCGGCGTAATGGTATGCCGGGGATTTTCTACAATCTGAAGAATCTGCAGATCGGTGATCCCATCTCGGTCATCTATCAGAATCAGAAACGGGATTATGTCGTCTCGGAACGGCGCACTGTCGACCCGACCGACCTTCAGCCGTTGTATCCCACCGATGACGAACGCCTGACCCTCATCACCTGCGACGAGTATGATATATTTCAGGGGACATATCAGCAGCGTGTGATCGTAGTGGCAACCCGCATCAATTCATAAATTCCCGACGGGCCTTCCTGACGATCCCACGCATCAGCCCGCATATCCGTGACGCCCTGAACGGCTGTGATCCTATCCGATGTTCAATCGCAATCGTCTGCTTCTCAACCGCAACCGCACCATTTATCTGACAGTGCGTGCCACACCCAATGAGTGTACGCAGATGCTGCAGCGCGCTTCACGTCCCAGCACCCACCGCCTTCAGGATCGTAACCTTTTCTCACAGGGACGCCGCTACACACTGGAAGCCGAGTCGCATCACTTTCGGATGCTCACCACCAGCAAACAGACCTGGCATCACCGTCGGACTCGCCCTTCTGCCCTGCTCTATGCGGAATACACACGGCTGGCCCCTGACATCACACGCGTTGCGCTTCGCACCCGCATTCGCTCTACCCGCCTGCTGGAAGCACTGTTGATCCCGACCTTCATGGCATCCATTCTGGTATCGATCTCATGGCCCATCCCGCTCATCGCAGTCTGTATCGTCTCCATATATGCAGTCTCCATCCTGCTGACGATTTACACAGCGAAAATCGAAGCCAATGAGATGATCTACTTTGTCGAAAAGGTCCTCGAAGAATTCGAACCGGTGGATGTTATGGCGCTGGCCGCTGACATCCCCTACGTACAGGACGACTCTGCTTCTCCCCGTGAATTTGCGAAAGAATGGGAAAAGTTTTACCGCCGTTATCAGGGATAGGTTGCAGTAGTAAATTGCAGCAGCATAATTTTTTTGTGCTGCAGCAAGGCAATTTTGAATCTGACGCAACCGAATATTGCGGCACATTGCTGCGCTCTTGCAGCCGAATCGTGCTGCAAAGTTACCAGCCTGCATCGTCCGACTAGCATCACCTGACCAGCAGGTTGCACCCTCGCTAGTGATTCAGTAAAGTTGTGTCCGCATGCATCACAAATAGGAGAACAAAATGGCGCTATCCATTGACAGCACAATCACCCTGAATAATGGCGTGGAAATGCCGCTGTTTGGTCTGGGTGTCTTCCGCACTGAAGTCGGAAGTGAGACCGAAAACGCTGTCCGCTGGGCGCTGGAAGCCGGATACCGTGCCGTCGATACAGCAGCCCTGTACAGGAACGAAGCCGAAGTCGGGCAGATCGTAAGCTCTGGGATCGTCCCACGCGAACAGGTCTTCGTTACCAGCAAGGTCTGGGTGGATGATCTCAGCTACGAAGGCACAAAACGCGCCTTCGATGCCAGTATGGAGCGACTTGGGCTGGATTATGTCGATCTGTATCTGGTCCACTGGCCGGTCAATGACTGGCAGGGGGCATGGCGGGCGCTGGAAGAGATCTATCAGACGACCGACCGTGTGCGTGCCATTGGCGTCAGCAACTTCCTCGAACATCACCTCACCGACCTGTTGAAGATTGCTACCGTTCAGCCAGCCGTAAATCAGGTCGAGTTCCATCCCTACCTTCAGCAGCCTGGATTACAGCAGTACTGCCGCGACCATCAGATTGCCCTCACCGCATGGGCACCCATGATGAAAGGTCGGGTGATGGAGATCCCTACCCTGATCGAAATCGGGCAGAAATACGGGAAATCCGCCGTACAGGTGACACTGCGCTGGATGCTTCAGATTGGCGTCATCACCATCCCAAAGTCGGCGAAGAAAGAGCGCATCGAATCGAACGCTGATCTCTATGATTTCGATCTGTCGGATGCGGATATTCAGGCCATCACTGCACTGGACCGCGACGAACGCGTCGGCATTCACCCGGACCGATTTGGTAAATAAGCGAGTCAAAAAGCGGGATACAGACCATCCCGCTTTCGGTTCACCTTCAGTCTACAGTGTGAAAAATGGCTTCAGTGCTGGATACAGGTTTTCGTAATGGGTATGCAGGCCTTCATACTCATCACGGTGACTGCTCGGCAGTACAGCTTCACCGGTCGCAATCAACTGCTCCGCGGCGGTCTGAACGTCGGCAAAGGCTCCTGTGCCGACACTCGCCAGCACCGCAGCCCCAAAAGCTCCAGCCTCAGGTGTATTAACGTTCACCAGCGGTGCACCGAGGATGTCCGCGATAATCTGCTGCCAGATCGGGGATCGCGCCCCACCACCGCTGATGCGCACCTGATAATCATCCGGGAGGCCCGCATTCGCAATCAGGGTAAAGCTGTCCTTCAGACCGTATGCCACGCCTTCCAGCACGGCACGGGTCAGGTGTCCACGTGTATGGCGTGTCGTCAGCCCGACAAACGCGCCTCGCGCATTGGGATCGGGATGGGGCGTGCGCTCACCGGTCAGATACGGCAGGAAGATCAGGCCGTCTGATCCAGGTGGCACAGCCTCAGCTTCACTCAATAACTGTTCATAGGACGTCGCAGGTGCCAGTGTATCGCGATACCACTGTAGACTACCTGCCGCGCTGAGCATCACCCCCATGAAGTGCCATTGTCCCGGCACCGAATGGCAGAAGGCATGCAGTCGGCCCTGAGGTTCATAGGCATACTGGGAAAGTGGCGCGAAGACCACACCGGATGTCCCGACGGTCACGCCAATATTGCGAGGGTTCACACACCCCATCCCGACTGCACCTGCCGCCTGATCACCACCACCGCCGACAATCGGTGTTCCAGCAGCCAACCCGGTGAGGGCGGCGGCTTCCGCACTGACAACCGATGTCACCTGCGGACCTTCATGGACCGGTGGCATCCATTCACGTGGGATGCCAAGCGCATCCAGAACCTCAGTGGACCACTGACGCTGAGCCACATTGACCAGCAGTGTCCCGGACGCACCTGCAAGATCAGTTGCATATTCACCGCTCAGTTTAAATCGGATGAAGTCTTTAGGTAGCAGGATATGCGCACACTGTTGATAGATCTCCGGCTCATTTTCACGCACCCACAGGATCTTTGGTGCGGTAAACCCAGTCAGAGCACGGTTTCCAGTCAGCTCAATCAGCCGTTCAAAGCCGACAAGCTCGGTGATCTCATCACACTGCTTCTGTGTCCGCTGGTCATTCCACAGGATGGCCGGTCGCAGGACGTTACCCCCGCTGTCCAGCATACACAGACCGTGCATCTGCCCGGTCAGGCCGATCCCCTGAATCGCATCGCCAGTAATACCAGCTTCACTCAGCGCGGTACGAATCGATGAGACGACACCATCCCACCAATCCGCTGGATGCTGTTCACTCCACAGCGGGTAAGGCTGGCTGATCGGCTGTGGTGTACTCCCTACCGCGATCACCTTACCCTGTTCATCGATAATCAGCGCTTTGGCGCTGGTGGTACTGATATCAATCCCCATAAAATAAGACATAAATTTCTCCACGATAGACACGATGAAAACTGCCTCGCGATCCTCTCGCAAGGCCGGACAATGAACACAATAATTATCGGTGATTTGAGGCGCTGTCGCAAAGTTTCGTGGGTTTTGATGGGGATATACCAGAGGAAAACAAAAGCGACAGCCGGTGTTTACCAACTGTCGCTTCCGGCTGTATCTGAGTTTAGTCTTCGTTCAGCTCAACATCAAATTTCTTCGCAGCCTTCCGGATGCGCGATTTGATACTCTCGACTTCATCCTTGTCATACTTGGCGGCGTTATCCTTGTGATGGATATAACTCCATGCAGCCCGGACGTGTTCTTCAGTGTCAATCGGATATTTGTTATTCACTGGGTCAGCGAAGTCAACATCCCCGTACTTGCGCTCCCCTTCATCAGGGTTGACATCCTTACGCCGGTCGATTTTCGCCATCAGAAAACCTCCTGAAACGATTGTTTCAACCAGTAAACGACTAAACCCTTTTCGATCCAAGCGACAGATGGCGCAGATCGAAATGAGTAAACTGGTTGATCCTTATGTGATCTGCCCTGCGTCTCGAGTCAACCCACTCTGAAAGCGCAGTACATCCTCACGCGTCGGTGCAGCCGAGCATCCACCGTAGCCTTGTGTGGAAAGCCCTCCGCTGATATTACCCCACTGAAGGCATTCCGCCATGCTCCGTCCTTCAAGAAAGGCCGTGAGAAAGCCAGCGTTAAAGACATCCCCTGCCCCAGTCGTATCAATCGCCTCAATCTCGATAGACGGCATATGGGTGTAAACGCCATGATCCCAACAGTGAACTCCCTCTTTCCCGTCCTTGACGATCAGGCGTGAAGCCAGCGGGGTCAGTACCTCTACTGCTGATGCCAGATCACGCATACGGGTGAGATTCTGAACTTCCAGACGGTTGGGCATAAAAATATCGAGACGCGAGAGGATCTCTCCGACCAGCGGCTCGGCCAGGGTTTCTTCGCGATGCTGACAGTCCATCGAGACCGTCATCCCGCGCTGATGACAGCAATCAATCAGTTCGACCATTCGCGGATGAACTTCCAGCCCACCAAAGTGCAGATGCCGCACCGTGATACGGTCGAGCACTTCGAATGTCATATCGATGAGGTCGTCAGGTTCATCGTCCACATAACTCAGGAATGCGCGATCCGCCGGGTAAGACATCGAAACAGTGACGCGCTGAAGCGGTTGATCCAGATGCGTCTGAAGTGAGGTATCGAGCCTTTCCTGTTCACTCCATTCACGGATATACCGGCTGAAGAAGTCATTCCCCAGTGATCCAAGCCACCCGACTTTGACGCCCATCCGATGCAGGCCAACTACTGTATTCAGTGCGCCACCCGGGACGATGTTCAACTTCTGGGCGTAGATCTCAGTCCCAAGTGAGGGAAAAGTGGGCAGATCAGCGAAAATCACATCACAAAAGTAATGCCCAGGTACCAGAATATCGTAGACTGGCTTCATTCCCACGTTCCGATCAGATCCTGATGAGCATTCAGAAAGGCATCAACCAGTTTTTCAGCCAATGGATACGATCCCAGCAGTGGATGCACGGCCAGCGCCTGATACGCAAGCGACCGTGAACGCTGGAGAATTGCACGGGCGGCCAGACGCTCATACTGTTTGACATCGCGCATCAGCAGATACTGGCTCTCAGGCACTTCGCCGATGCGGACTGGCTTCAGGCCACTGCCATCAATCCAGCAGCTCACCTCGACGACATCGTCGTCTTCCAGACCGCTGATCATCCCATGATTGGGCACATTTAATCCTGTATAAAGCGGGCTATTGGTTTCGATAGCCTCAATACACCCTAATGCCACAGCCGCATAGCCTTCTTCGTCCTCACCGACGGGTTCCATACTCGCACGTGCCTTGCCATCGCGGGCATGTGCCATGTATGTCGCGCTGCGCTGTCCCATCAGCCGATGATAGATTGCAAGCTGAGTATCGGCATCCTCTGTCGGGACCGATCTTAGTTCGGACAGCAGTTCACCCGTCAGGCGCACCACTTCTTCACCACGGGTTTCTGGTTTTTTCAGCAGTGCGGCCAACGCTTCATCACGATGATAAAAATAATGCAGGTATTCGTTCAGAAAGGCGTTCTGCCACTGGCGCAGGCCCGGTGCAAACATCGACATATGCGTGGACTGAACGAAGCGATCATCGTGCAATAAGGCGGGGAAGACTTCCTCACCGCCCTCGCCATGCTCATCGGCATCAACCCGCACACTGCGCGTCCATGACAGGTGATTCAGCCCATATACCTCGTGAAAGACTCGTTTCAGTGGTACTTCCAGATAGCGGCTGACGGCGTGCTGTGCTCCGTTAGCGCTATCACAGATGCCCACCACACGCTGAATTCCTGCATAGTGCAGCGCCTGTGCTACCAGTCCCGCCGGATTGGTAAAGTTGTAGATCCACGCATTTGGTGCACCAGCTTCTTCCACTAACCGGGCATATTCCATCAGCGCGGGGATGCTGCGCATCGCCATGGCAAACCCTGCCGCGCCGGTCGTTTCCTGCCCCAGAACGCCATGCGCAAACGCGATACGCTCATCTGTCGCACGTCCCTGCTCTTGTCCGGGACGGATACTGGTAATCACATGCTGCGCACCAGTGACAGCTTCGCGTGCGTCGGTCGTCAGGATGATTTCGAACGGCGCATCATGCTGGCGTGCCAGCGCGGTCACCAGCCCACCGATCAACTGTAGCTTATCCGGATCAGTATCCATCAGCCAGAGTTCACGCAGACCAAGGCGCTCCGCACGGTGCACCAGCGACGGGATCAGACGCGGGGTACGAACACTTCCACCACCAATAATTGTCAGTTTCATGATGAATCCTGGGCGTTATCGTAAATTGACCTTCAATAAGTGTACCGAAGCAGCAGGATAATCGTAAAGCCGTCAGATAGGGTCTTTGACAGAATCAAAAACTGCTGGTCGCGCATTATGCAGCCAGCAGTTTCTATTCAGTCAGACAGGAGGCTACTTTGCCTTCCACTTTCCCGATTTTTCGTCCTTCTCGTACTTGTGCTTAACCGCAGCCCACGCGACACTATGCGCAGTCTCTTCACGGGAATTATCTTCGCGACGATCTTCCGGGTCCTTGTACTGATCCCACGCGCTGTTATAGGCTTCCATGTAAATCTCCTGCGCGTGTGCAGGCAGATTATCCTTCACGCGATCCGGCAGTTCACTGACTTTCCTGTACGGAGACATGGTTCACTCCTCTTACAGCTTCAATCTGGATTTTGCACCTTACGGAACTATAAGTCTGCTTTCATTCTTTCACGAGGGCCTTACAACCTAAAGGTAGATCACCCTTGTGTCCTATAGAGGCTGTCTCAATTAGGATAACAGGTTTGTTTATGGTTGGATCTGAGCCAATTAACCCGTGAGAAAATAACCAGTTGACCCATGCTGTACCAGAAGCTTCATGATTGAATTGTAAACGGTTTATCGTTTGAAACTATTGAGGAGATGATGATGAGTCCTAGCCAACAGGAAGACATCAAGAAGATCTACGAGCTGATTAAAGGGATCAAGATCGCCTCACTGGTCACAGTGGATGAAACAGGCAGCCTTCACAGCCGCCCAATGGTGACGCAGGAAACGGAATTTGATGGTGACGTGTGGTTCTTTACCTCTCGCAGCACTGATAAAGTCAACCAGCTTCAGACACACCTCCAAGTGAATGTGACTTATTCGGGTGACAATACATTTGTGTCACTGGCGGGTCGGGCAAGCATCGTCGATGATCTGGCAAAAAAGAAACAGCTCTGGAACGAAATGCTGAAAGTCTGGTTTGAGAATGGCCCAGAGGACCCCGATGTGGTGCTGATCCGCGTTGAGGCTGAAAGCGCTCAATACTGGGACTCACCCTCCGGTGGAATTGTGGGCGCACTGGTAAGCATGGTGCGCGTCGTCCTCACTGGGGATGTAGATGCGGCTGGTGAATCCGGACAGGTCAACCTTTAGAAGCTATCATTATAAATCACGCTTCTCTATTTCAGGTAACACAAAGGAACTGACATGAGTACAGTTCCTTTTGTTTTCAATAGATTTGTGCAAATTGTCCTGATAGAACATTTGCGACCCAAAACGTTTTGGATTAGGATGGAAACATACTTACAGTGTTTTATAACGAAAAATAACAATGGCCCGTTTAAAAGATATTTCTCAACGCACCGGTTATTCCATTACAACGGTATCACGTGCCCTTGCGGGGTATAGTGATGTCAATGAGCAGACGCGGCAGCAGATCGTCGCGGTTGCCCATGAACTTGGCTACCAGCCGAACGATATTGCACGACAGCTCCGCAGTCAGCGCACGCAAACCCTCGGTCTGATTATCCCCGCAACTGATCACAGCGTCTCTCATGACGATTTTTTCTTTCAACTGCTGCGCGGCATCAGCGACAGTGCGGCTGCGCAACGCTATGATGTCCTCATCAGTAGTCAGATGAACGACACAGATGAAATGACGGCCTATCGCCGGATCGTCGGTGGTAACCGTGTCGATGGCCTGATGCTGGCACGAACCCGTCAGAATGATGAGCGTATCGCCTATCTGAATTCGCTCAAGTTCCCATTCGCAGTCTCTGGACGCAGCGCTCCGGGTTCTGCAAACGACTTTGCGTTTATCGATGTCGACAGCCGGACCGGAATCCAGCATGCAGTCGAACATCTGCTGGCACAGGATCACAGAGTCATCGGCATCATCCTGCCGCCCCCACACATCGCATTTACCGGATATCGGCTCAAAGGCTATCAGGATGCTCTGGATAGGCACGGTATCGCCTTTGATGAGCGCCTCATCTATCACGGGGATCTGATGCGCTCCGGTGGCTATCAGGGTGTCCAGCACCTGCTTGAACACAATCCCGACATGACCGCCGTAGTCTGCTGTAACGACCTGATGGCGCTCGGTGCACTGAGTGCGCTGCAAACCTGTGGTATCAGAATCGGGCAGGATTTCGCCGTGACGGGCTTCGATGACATCCCGGCAGCCGAATACGCCTACCCTTCTCTGACAACCGTTCATCAGCCCATTTATGAAATCGGTTGGCAACTGGTTGAAATCCTGCTTCGGCTGATTTCAGGTGAGCATCTGTCCGACACCGAAAGACAGGTTATTGTCCCAACTCGGCTCGTGGTTCGAGAGTCGAGCATACGACGTCCAACGAAGGGAGGTGATGTAAAGGCCTGAAAATGCGAAAAGCCATCTGTCAGGAAAGTGGTTGTTCAGAACATTCCACACAATAATAATAGAGGATAGAAAGATGAAAAACCGTTCGATCATTTTTGTCCTGTTTGTTATCACCTTAATTGCTGTCCCCTTCAGCTTCGCCCAGGACTCGACGCTTACCTTTATCTCCACCCAGTTCAACGTCGTTGAAGAAGCTGAACTGGCTCGCGAAATCTACGGCGCATACGAAGGCGCCAATGTCGAGTTCGTGACCTCTGAAGAAGGCCCGCTGATCGACCTGCTGCGCGCAGAAGCCGAGTCTGGCGAAGGTGTCAATGATGTTGTCGGCGCACTGCACGGCACATTCCCAACCCTCGCATCAGAAGATCTGCTGTTCGATCTGACCGATCTGGTCGCCGACATCGAAACCGAATATGACATCGATGACTCATTCGTTGAACTCGGACGCATGGGGACTGAGGACTATCAGTACTATGTCCCGTGGATGCAGGCCACCTATATCATGGCCGCACATAACGACGCGCTTCAGTATCTGCCAGAAGGGGCGGACATCAACGCCCTGACCTGGGAGCAACTGGCTGAATGGGGCAAGAACATGTACGACGAAACGGGTGAAGCCAAGCTTGGGTTCCCAGTCGCCGGTCTGTTCCACCGCTTCCTTCAGGGTTATCTCTTCCCGTCCTATACCGGCGGCATGGTGACCGGCTTCAACAGCCCCGAAGCCGTCGAGATGATGGAATTTGTGCGTGATGACCTGTGGCCTTATGTCAATCCCCAGTCGATCAGCTATGACTTCATGAACGAACCGCTGTTGTCTGGTGAAGTGATGGTCGCATTTGATCATGTGGCACGCCTGAAGCCCGCGTTTGATGAAGCCGCTGAAGACTTCGTCGCCTTCCCCGCCCCGGCTGGCCCCGCTGGTCGTGGATATATGCCGGTTGTGGCAAGCCTTGGCGTGCCCTTCACCTCTTCTGACCCTGAAGCTGCACAGGAATTCATCCGTTTCGTCCTCTCACCTGAGACGCAGGCTGCCACACTGCGTGATCTGGGCTTCTACCCGGTCATCGCAGGGGTCGACACCAGCGACCTGTCTGAAGGGCTGGCAAAGCAGGCCGAGGCCGTCGCTGCACAGTCTGCTTCAGAAGATGCAATTGTGGCCCTGCTGCCTGCAGGACTTGGTGCGCGTGGTGGTGAGATCAACGAGATCTTCCGCAACGCCTTTAACCGCGTGATTGTCGACGGACAGGATATTCAGACCGTGCTCGACGAAGAAGCCGCAACACTTCAGACCCTGCTTGATGAAACCGGTGCTCCCTGCTGGGCACCGGACCCTGTCAGCGAAGGCCCCTGCCAGATCGTGCAGGCCGAAGACTAAGGCACTGTTCTCCCGGGGCGGGACATGGGATCTGGGTGTCCCGCCCTTCATCATCAGCATATAAAAAGCGAAATGAATACTGATGAAAACAAGTCGTTGGACACCTTACTTACTTTTACTTCCCTCTTTACTTTATCTTGCCCTGTTTTTTGTCTATCCAATGACCCAGGCCTTTCAGCTTGCCTTTACACGTGAAGGTCAGTATCTGAACCTACGGGCAGAAGCAGACAGCGAAGCAGCCACTACCGGGATACTCCCTTTACAGACTGTTGTCACTGTGACCGATCGTGTTGAAGCTGATGAAACGCTTCCCAGCGGCGCGACACGACCGATCTTCTGGTTTAAGGTTCAGGGTGAGACAGAAGCCGGAGAAACGGTTGAAGGATGGGTCAATCAGCGCAGCGTCTTTATTGAAAACCGGCGCACATCGGAGACTGCACGAGTGACGGGAGGTGAAGCAACTCGCGAATGGACCTTCGATCACGTCAATCGTATGATGACCGATTTCCGCTTCGACGACTCCCTTATCACTACGCTATTGATGACAGTTCTGATCGTCCCCGTACAGTTTGTCATCGCGATTCTGATGGCCCTTGTCCTACAGAGCAATATCCGTGGCAGTGGGCTGTTCCTGTATATTTACGCCATCCCGCTCGGGATTTCGGATCTTGTCGCCGGTATTCTCTGGTTCGCGATCTTTACACAGCGCGGATTCCTGAATTCCCTGCTGGTGACCACAGGAATTACCAACCAGCCGATTATCTTTATTCAGGCATCCAACATCCAATGGATGATCTTTGCTGTTGTGCTGGCCGAGATCTGGCGTGCCACATCGATTGTGATGGTGATTGTTGTCTCCGGCCTGCAATCTATCCCGCGTGACTATCTCGAAGCTGGTGAGGTCTTCGGTGCGGGTTTAGGACGCCGTCTGCGTTATATCATCCTGCCGCTGCTGAAGCCCAGCCTTCAGGTCGCGCTGATATTACGCACAATCCTCGCTCTGCAAACATTTGCCGTCCTGATCGCGATCACCGGTGGCAATATCATCACGGTACTCGCCAACGAAACTTATCGCTGGTACGACCCACAGCGGTTCAATAACCCGAATGTCGCCGCCGCCTATGCTGGTTTCATCATGATTATTTCGCTGGCATTCTCACTGTTTTATCTTCGTGCCGTTCGCTCACAGGAAGAAACGGTCAAAGCGGTATGAGTACAGAAACCTTCCCCGCTTCCCTGACAGCTTCACAGATAGCCGATACCGATATGGAGCGGCGGCGTGCGCTGCTGCGTCTGCGTTTAAATCGTGCCGGGATCTATGTGGTCGCGATTCTGCTCGCGTTCTGGATCCTGCTGCCCATTCTGCTGATCGCAAGTATGGCTTTCAGCACACCTCAGGCCGTCCGCGCCTTTCCGAAAGAGGTTATTCCCAGTCCTGTCTCATTGGAATCGATGGAGTTCTTCCTGAACTCGGCAGGTATTCTGCGTGCGACCGGCAACAGCATACTGGTCGCTGTCATGACGCTGATCATTTCGACGATTATCGCCATGCCTGCGGGATACGCGATTGCACGCTACATGTTTCCAGGACGCGACGCCATTCGCCTGATGATCCTCTCGGTCAGGGCCTTCCCGATTGTCGTGCTGGCTGTTCCCCTGGCCGTAATCTTCCTGCGTCTCGGTCTTTATGATCAGCCGGTTACACTGGCACTGATGCATACCGCCCTCACCCTGCCGACTACGATTCTGGTAATCTCCAGTGTCTTCGCCAGTGTACCTTATGAATTCGAAGAAGCCGCACGTGTCTTTGGCTGCACACCCACACAGGCATTTCGCAAGGTCGTTCTTCCACTCGCCCTTCCAGGAATTGCCGCATCCGCCATCCTGACGTTTGTGCTGTCATGGAATGAAGTATTCGCCGCCATTATGCTGACAGTTGCCAATCGCACGCTGCCAGCCCACATCCTGTACTCACTCGATAAATCCAGCGACCCCTTCAAGTTTGCAGCGGCGTTTTTTATGCTGATTCCATCGCTAATTTTCATCTTCATCATCCGCCGCTATCTGTTCAACATGTGGGGTCAGATCAATAAATAGAGGGATCTGCAAATGTCCGATATTGTGATTGAAAACGCTGTTAAAAAGTTCGGCAAATTTACAGCCATTGATAATGTCAGCCTGACAGTGCAAGAGAGCGAGTTTGTTGTACTGCTCGGCCCCAGTGGATGTGGTAAAACCACCCTGCTGAGGGCGATTGCAGGCTTGGGCATGCTGGATTCAGGCCGGATTCTGATCGGTGGAGGGGATGTCACTTATCTGCCGCCGCGTGCCCGCAACCTGTCGATGGTCTTCCAGAATTACGCCATCTTCCCACATATGACCGTCTTCGATAACATTGCATTCGGCCTTAAGATGGCAAAAACTCCACGCCAACAGATGGAAGAGCGCGTGCATCATGCGGCAAAGCTGCTTCATATCGAGGAGATGTTACAACGCTATCCCAGCCAGATGAGCGGGGGCCAGCGTCAGCGTATCGCGGTGGCTCGCGCCATTGCCGTCGACACCAACATCGTACTGATGGACGAACCTCTCAGTAATCTCGACGCACTGCTGCGCATGGAAATGCGCGCGGAACTCAAGTCGCTGCTCCATCGACTGAACGTCACCACGATTTACGTAACCCATGACCAGATCGAAGCCATGAGCATGGGGGATCGCATCGCCGTGATGCGCAGCGGTAAAATCCTGCAGGTCGATCACCCCACACGGGTCTATGATTATCCGGCTGATCAGTTTGTCGGTGGGTTTATCGGCAATCCACCGATGAATTTCCTGCGTGGGCAGGTCCAGCGCACTGCCGACAGCAACAGTCGCTATCAGGTGAAGATTGGCGATCACATTATCACCCCGTCGGATGAGATACACTCTGCCCTTGCCAGATACGACGGGCGGGATATTCTGGTCGGAATCCGGGCCGAAGCGATGGAAGCCTCATCAACCCCAACCCCGGACGCGATCCCACTGAATATCAGCATCGTGGAGCCGTTGGGATCAAATAATCTGCTGACGGCCCGGATCGGAGAAGATGTACTCAAGGTCTCCACCAGCCCTGATATGAAGGTAAGCCCGGATGACACCGTATATGTGCGGTTTCCAATCAGTAAAATCCGCTGGATCGACCCGAACAGCGGACGCGCTGTAACACCCGATCTCGAAAGTGTGCTCGCATGACCTCGCCTTCCGGACCGGTAAAACCTCTCGATTTCGGCGGGGAAGGCATCACCGGCAGCTTGGATGCGCAGGGCCGTTTTATCGCGGTGAACTTTTATCATTCCCGCTTCGGCTATGTCACCCTGACCAGTGCAAACCCGTTCCCGGATAAAGCCCGCTATCAACAGCCTGCGGTACGTGCATTTCGCGCTGGGCTGGCTGCACTGGAAGGATTCGGCATCCAACCGGTTAACAGTATCAAGACGGCTGAGCATTTACTGCTGGAAAACGCCATCCCGCAGCATACGTTCAACATAGCTGATGGTCAATCAGTCTCTGTGAAAACGTTTGTCGCTGATGGCTGTGTTCACCAGATATGGGATCTCCAACAGTCCGTTGAAGTCACCTTTGTGGGTAAACTGTCCATTCAGCGCTGCGCCTATACCCAGTTGACCGAAGGCGGACCAATCCCAGCGCCAACTGTTGAAACACACATCCGACGGGATGCTGATCTGCTGGTCATCGAAAACCCGCATATCGGCTGTGTCTGTCTTTCAGGATTACCGGCTACCGCTGATCCGATGATCGAGCAACTATCTGATGGATCGGTCAGCCTGGAAGTAAAAATCACCCCTATGCCGTCTGTCCATCTGATGCTGGCATTTGGAGAGACGTTAGCTGCTGCAAAGGCGAGGCTCACAGCAGCCAGCCCGTCAGTGAATACGGAGCATATCCAGCAGGTATGGCAGGACCGCTGGCACAACATCGTCGATGATCCTATTCTGCGGCGCGGACTGCTCTACAGCCTGAATCTATCTGTACCAGTGAATGCTGGATACTGCCTGCTGACCGATCATATGCTGCTACCGCTTTCATGGAACCGCGACGCCTACTACATCGCGCGTGCGTTGCTAACATGGCATCAGCCTGGTCTCGATACACGTTCAATTATCAGAGGTCATCTGCACTGGATGTTTGAAACCGCCGAACGGCCTGACGGCACATGGGGACGCTGCTATCTGGCAAATGGTCGGATCAAAGACCCTGCTTTCCAGCTTGATCAACAGCTTTTCCCGCTGTTAGAACTAGCGGAATATACACTGGAAACGCAGGAAGCTGACACCTTCGAAAGCTACAGGCCTCAGGTCGAAGCTGTACTCACGATGCTTCACCAGCGCCGCGCTGCACACGCCGCGCTGTATGCTACCGATGAAACCCCCGCCGATGATCCGATTGCATATCCATATCATCTCTCAAGTCATATCCTGTTCTGGGTGGTACTCAAAAAACTGGTACAGCTAGGGTTAGATCACAGGACAGAAATGCACGCCATCGCTGAGACAATCCGTAAACACTTTGTTACGGAAAGCGAAGTCGGACCTCTTTTCGCGTATGCCAGCGACGGGGCAGGAAATGTCCATCTGTACCATGATGCTAATGACTTCCCGACGATCCTTGCACCCGTATGGGGATTTTGCTCAGTGGAAGATCCGGTATGGCGTGGAACCATCGAATATGCATTTTCCGAACGAAACAGTGAGGCCTTCTACGACGGCCACCTCGGATCGGTACATACCCGTGCCGCATGGCCTCTGGGAGATATACAGGATATGATCGTGGCACGTTTATTTGAGGATAAAGCACGCGAACAGCACGCCGTCAGATCGCTCCATTGGGCTGCACAGCAAGATGGCAGCCTACCCGAAGCCTATGACACAAAAACTGGCGCGGTCGTTTCACGTCACTGGTTTGCGTGGCCGAATGCCGCTTATGCATGTATCGTATTGGGCGCATTTCATTAATCGCATCAACGTCACGCCGTCAGATGTCACACATCGCCAGACAGGTTAGGATTTTATGGAGTTATCCGAACGTATACGTAGTTTACTGACAGAGTTATACCCTGGCACGGCCGATGACCTCCATCAGCACCTTATGGTTCGGTTGCAGCAGGTCAACGTCCCACAGCCCACACACGGAGACTATTTTTCCGAACGCACACTGACGCTGATCACCTATGGCGACTCTATACAACAGGAAGGACAGCCTCCGATTCAGTCGCTGCATCACTTCCTTCGGCAGCAGCTCGGTGATCTGATCGATACAGTTCATATCCTGCCGTTTTACCCGTACTCTTCAGATGACGGTTTCTCGGTGAAGGATTATTACGCCGTCAATCCAGCACTGGGAAACTGGCAGGACATCCGCAACATGAGTGAGGATTACCGCATGATGTTTGACGCGGTCATCAATCATATGAGTGCGCAGAGTGAGTGGTTTGCAGCTTTTCTGCGAGAGGAAGAGGAATTCCGCAATCTGTTCATGACCGCGCACCCGGAAACCGATCTTTCGGCGGTAACACGTCCGCGTACCAGCCCACTGCTCACCCCGTTTGAGATGGCTTCAGGACAGATCAGACACGTCTGGACAACCTTCAGCGCCGATCAGGTCGATTTCGATTTCCGCCAACCCTCTACACTGTTTCGTATTCTGGATGTCCTGCTGTTTTACATCGAACAGGGGGCACAAGTCATCCGGCTCGATGCAATCGCGTTCCTATGGAAGCAGGCGGGTACCACTTCACTGCATCTGCCGGAGACCCATGGGGTGATTAAACTGATCCGCGCTGCGCTGGACGTGGTCGCACCTCATGTCTACCTCATCAGCGAAACCAATGTCCCCCATCAGGAAAATATCTCATACTTCGGCACTAATGGCGACGAAGCACAGCTGGTCTACAATTTCACCTTGCCACCACTGCTGCTTCACACACTGATCGACGGCCATGCACATAAACTGGCCGATTGGATCAATTCACTGCCACCCTCAACCGCCCGCACCACCTTCTTTAACTTCACCGCATCACACGATGGGATCGGCGTCCGGCCAGTAGAAGGCATCCTCTCGCCCGATGAGTTATTACGTCTGTTCAATCATGTCCAGCAGGTTGGAGGGCGGATTTCGTATCGTTCTCAGCCAGATGGAAGCCAGACCGCCTACGAGCTCAACGTCACCTATGTCGATGCTGCCGGTGCACCGAACATCGATCAAAGTACACATATCCGGCGCTTTCTGCTCACGCAGGCGGTGATGCTGGCACTCAGCGGCATCCCGGCTGTCTACATCCACAGCCTTTTGGGAACACGCAACGATTATGCAGGATTAGAGGCGCTGGGTTACAACCGTGCCATCAACCGCGCCAAACTGAATGCCGATGTGGTTGCCAAACTACTCCACGAGTCGGGCAGCTTCCGGGCGGAGACTTTCGCCGGCTATGTCCATCTGCTACAAATCCGTAAATCGCTGAAGGCCTCTCATCCTCAAGCACAGCAGCAGGCATGGACCGAGAATAACGGTGCAGTGCTGTGCATCAGACGGATCTCACTTGATGGTCTGCAAACCGTCACAGCAGTTTTCAACTTTACAAATGTTCCACAGCCGTACTCCGCTTCCGAAAGCACCGATGCCCTGACGGGTGAAAAGCTCGAAACAGGGATGAGTACCATTGAGGCCTACGGTATGCGCTGGTTGGTCGAAGAAACCGCGCAATAAACGGGCACGGCTGAAGCCACGCATCAAAAAGAAGGCCGCTGATGTGAGCGGCCTTCTTCTGTACTCTTGGCAAATAACCCTAGAACTGATTCCAGAGATTCTGATTATAGACTTCGTGGTGGAACTGCACTTCCGAACGCTTCACCTGTGTACCGAGCAGGCGGGGGCAGCGATCTGCCGAGGCCTGCTTCAGGGCTGCATAGCGGTTTGCCACGGCAGGGTTGATGATCGTCGGAATATAGTCGCTGGCGCAGTAATCATTGATCGCATCGTAGATGTTATCCGGCAGCGTCTGGATGGTCGATGGACGCTCTGCCAGAGGGCCTTCCAGACCGGTGCGCAGCAGCGAATAAATCGCCATATACGGGTTACAGTCAGGGGCGATCGAACGGACTTCGATACGAGCCGAGCGCTCATTGCCAATCGGGACGCGTACCATCGAACCACGATCAATCGCAGATGCCTTGATCTCATTTGGAGCTTCAAAGTGCGGATCAAGACGACGATAGGAATTCACACTAGGATTCAGCAGCAGACACAGATCCAGCGCATTGGACAGAATACGCTCGACAAAATCCCATGCGAAAGTCGAGATACTCTCACGCCCATTGGCGTCCCAGAAGATATTCTTCCCGTTCTGGGTGATCGACATGTTGGTGTGCATACCACTGCCATTCACACCTGTCATGGGTTTCGGCAGGAAGCTGGCGGTCAGTCCCATACGGCTGGCGACCTGACGGCAAAGCAGTTTATAAAGCTGTACCTGATCTGCCGCAATCGTCACTTCGGAGTAGGAATAGTTCATCTCGAACTGCGATGGAGCAACTTCCGGATGGTCCTTTTCATTGGCAAAGCCCATCGCACGCTGCACTTCAGCCGCGGTATCGATGAAAGCACGGATAGGATCACCGGGCAGCGAATGATAGTAACCGCTGATTGACGACGGTTCCCAGATGCCAGTTTCTGCAAAACGCTGTTCTGCATACTGGCCGTTGAACACAAAGCCCTCAATTTCATTGGCGAGGTTACATGTCAGCCCCTGCTCTTCATACAGGGTATTGGCATACTGCTTAAGCAGGCTTCGCATATCACCGGCATAAGGAGTGCCATCACGCTCCTGAACTTCACCAAAAACGAAGACCTTACCCGGTGCAAAAATATCAGATGGCAGCCAGTAGAATGCTGACCAGTCAATTGCCAGACGAAGGTCTGATTCAAACTGCTGAGAAAACCCACGAATAGATGAACCATCAAAGGTCAGGTTATCGTAGGATTTGATCAGGAATTTCTTATCATAATCCAGCGTGTGCAGACGCCCTTCGAGATCCGTAAAGCAGACGGTAACCGCCTTGATGCGCTTTTCATCTGTAAGATAACGCAGACGCTCTTCCTGCAGTTTATCCGGTGCCGTACGATTGAGGCGCTTTTCTTTCGCCTCCAGATTCATTTCTTCCAGTTCTGCATATGGAAGTTCCAGGAAGTCACGCAGTTGGTCGCTCACGGTTTACCCTCATTCCCTCAAATTGCGAAGTGTCATGTTGAAGTCGAACAAGGATCATTGTAGAGGGCAGCAATCGTTCTGCAATTAGTGAGTCTTTACACAATCATTTAATTTTTCATGGTTATTTTAGCCAAAAGTGACAAAGAATCGGCGAGACGTTAGCGCATTTGTACAAAGTCTGAAGGTCTTTTTGTACAACAATGACATGAACAGATAGCGTAATCGGCTTTTATTGCATGATCAGTTCTTTAGTCTGTTCTCACAACAGGTTCAGATGGTGTGAGTAGAGTCAGCCGGTAATTCGGCAGGATGGTAATCAGGAGAAATCGATGAAGGCAAAAGTTACTGTCCAGACACAGCCCACCCCGGAGCTGATCGAAAAAGTCAGGGATGTTTACAAAATTCTGCTTGCAACTTATGGAGAAAGACCGCTTGTCGCTCGGCGTACGCCCATGCGTGAACTCATCTCGACGATGCTGTCACACCGCACCAATCATGCCAATGAAGAGATGGCCTATGCTCGGATGTGGGAAAAGTTTGGCTCGTGGGAAGCAATCCGCGACGCTCCTACCGACGAACTGACCGAGGCGATTTCAACCGCAACCTTCCCTGAGGCCAAAGCTCCGAACATCCAACGGGCACTGGCGCAGATTATCGCGGATCGCGGCGAAGCATCCATCGAATTTCTACAGGATCTGCCGGTCGATGAAGCGCTGGCATGGCTTACCGCACTTCCCGGTGTTGGCGTCAAAACAGCCACGTTGGTGCTTTTATTCTGCTTTGCAAAACCGGTCCTTCCGGTCGATACCCATGTGCATCGGATCAGCATCCGCCTTGGCCTGATCGGTCCCAAAATCAGTGCCGAGGCCGCACACACGCTGCTGCTTCAGTTATTTCCGCCTGATCCATATATTCTGTTTAATTTTCATAAAGCCATGTTACGTCATGGGCAGACGTTGTGCACTTATAACAATCCAAAATGTGAAAAATGCCCTCTGCTGCCGTTATGCGACTACGGACGGCAGCGCATCAAACAAAAAGGCACACTATAGAGCAGTGTGCCTTTTGAGGATTCCATGAGTTTTAGGCTCAGACGCGATCAGCGCGCATCAGCTTGATCTGCTTGCCGCGCACACGCCAGCGACGCATGCTGTTCAGCACCTGATCCACATGTGACGCTTTCACATCGAAGTAGGTCCGATCGGTCTGGATATCAATCGCGCCGATCGCCTTACCCGGAATACCGCTCTCTGCCGCCACTGCGCCGACGATGTCGCCGGGACGGATACCTGAATTCTTACCCTGGTCAATCACGAGACGAACCATACCGCTTTCGGCACCTCGATCCGCACCACGGCTGCGGCCCGGACGGGCAGAGTTACGCCCACTGAAAGCGCCTTCCTGACGGGGACGGCGTTCTTCACGGACAGACTTCAGTTCCTCAACTGGGCGATAACGTTCGTCTGCACGTGCCAGATGGATCAGAGCCGCCGTCATCTCACGGATGTCATAGCCACCCTCGATCAGGGCATCCACAATGCCGCGTTCGTTGTCCAGATTCTGCGTGTCAAGGATATTTTCCAGTTTGGCAGCGAAACGGCGATCCCGCTGTTCGTAGACCGCTTCATCGGAAGGGAATTCCGCGCGGATCATCCGCTGGCCGGTGTAGGCTTCCAACCCGGCGATACGGCGGCGTTCCTGCGGAGTGACCAGCATCAGCGCTGTTCCCGACCGCCCTGCACGACCGGTACGGCCAATGCGGTGAACATAATCCTCCGGATCATACGGCATATCGAAGTTGAAAACGTGCGAAACATCTGAGATGTCAACGCCGCGTGCAACGACATCAGTCGCCACTAGAATTGGAAGCTGACCGCTGCGGAAGCGCCTCAGCACGGCTTCACGTGCCGCCTGATTCAGTTCACCGTGCAGTGCGTCAGCGACATAACCACGCTTGAGCAGTTCTTCAGCCAGCTCAGCCGAACCGCTGCGGGTACGGGTGAAGACCAGCGCACTCTGGATATTCTCGGTTTCCAGCAGACGTGAAAGCGCAGCCAGTTTAGAGTCTTTATGGACCATATAGTAACGCTGTTCGATCTGTGGGACAGTCAGCTTCTCACGTGCAATTGTGATCGAGACTGGATTGCGCATGTACTGTTCTGCCAGCATCCGCACTTCATCCGAAAGCGTAGCAGAAAACAGTGCTGTCTGACGCTGTTCTTTCGGGATTTCCTGCAGGATAGTCTGAACATCCTCGATAAAGCCCATTTTTAGCATCTCATCGGCTTCGTCCAGCACGACATAGCGAACACTGGAAAGCTTCAGTGCTCGACGCTGGATGAGATCCAGCAGGCGACCGGGCGTGCCAACGACGATGTGTGCGCCTTTTTCCAGACGGCGAAGCTGGCGATCATAGGAAACACCGCCATAGATTGAAATCACGCGGGCGCTGCCAAACTCCCCGTACTTATACACGCTGTTGGCAACCTGTGATGCCAGTTCACGGGTGGGTGTCAGAACCAGTGCCTGAATGTCATTACGATCTGTATCGATCTGCTGAAGCAGCGGCAGCGTAAATGCCGCTGTCTTCCCGGTACCTGTCTGCGCCTGGCCAAGGATATCCTTGCCTTGCAGCAGAAGTGGAATAGCCTGCGCCTGGATAGGAGTCGGCTCTGTATAGTCAGACTTGACAATAGCCTGCAGCAGGCTCGGCTGCAGACCCAATGCTTCAAAGGATTGTGTCATTGATTTAGATGGTCCCTGTGTCGATTGTGGACAATTGAAAGAGGTCGCCGGGTGAATGCCGGTCGCCCGCCCAGTTGTTGAAAGGCGACACAGTAAAACCCCGTATACAACGAGGTTGAGGCATTAACGCGGTTATGGTTGTTTCCAGTCCTCTATGGTAGCAGATGCCACCAACATTATAAAGATGAGGTTTACAGCTAATATCTTACCAATCAAAAGAGGAATGCCTTTGACAAGCATTCCTCTTTAAGAGTGTACAGGTGATACCGGTTCTGGCTAGATGTCCAGATTACGTACACGCTTGGCGTGCGTCTGGATGAAGCGGCGGCGCGGCGGAACCTGGCTGCCCATGAGCATATCGAACACCATATCGGCTTCAGCAGCATCTTCGATCGTCACCTGAAGCAGTGTACGTGTTTCAGGATTCATTGTCGTTTCCCAGAGCTGGTCAGGATTCATCTCACCAAGACCTTTATAGCGCTGGACATTCACACGGCCCGGATTGCTGTACTTGCGTAACGCACGTGTCAGGATTTCCTGCTCATGCATCCCCGGCTCGTTATAGATGTACTCAACATTCTTTCCGTCCTTGAGGCGGAAAATCGGCGGCTGCGCAATATACAGATGCCCAGCCTGAAGCAGCGGTTGCATCTGGCGGAAGAAGAACGTCAGCAGAAGGGTGCGGATATGGCTGCCGTCAACGTCAGCATCGCACATCAGGATAATGCGTTCGTAGCGTAACTTACTGACATCCAGATCTTCACCGATGCCTGTGCCTAATGCGGAGATGAGTGCTTTGATTTCGTTATTATCGAGGATCTTGTCCAGACGAGCACGCTCGGTATTCAGGATCTTACCACGCAGCGGCAGAATCGCCTGGAAGTGTCGATCACGTCCCTGCTTGGCACTGCCACCGGCGCTGTCACCTTCAACGATGTAGATCTCAGAGCCGGGGCCGTGCTTCGAACAGTCGGCCAGCTTACCCGGCAGTGTCGAGCTTTCCAGCAAACTGGGGCCGCTTCGCACCAGATCACGGGCTTTACGGGCGGCTTCGCGGGCACGCTTGCTCGTCATACATTTTTCGATGATGCGGCGTGCTTCACGCGGATTATCCTCAAGGAAGTCGTTGAAGGCTTCAGAGACCACCTGCGAGACCGCGCCCTGCACTTCCGTGTTCAGCAGTTTGACCTTGGTCTGGCTTTCGAATTTGGGGTCCGGGATCTTGACGCTGACGATTGAGGTCAGGCCTTCCAGTGTATCATTACCTGAGAAGTTCTGATCCTTTTCCTTCAGCAGGCCAGCTTTACGCGCATAACGGTTAATCACGTTGGTGATAGCCGAACGCAGACCGGTCAGATGCGAACCACCGTCAGGCGTGCCGATGGTGTTGGCAAATGCCAGCTCGGTCACGTTGGCCGTGTCGTTATACTGGAACGCGACTTCAACCCCAATCGCATAAGGCGCCTTGCCTTCAGGCGTGAATTCGACATCCTTTTCTACATACACCGGTTCATGCAGGGCCTGACGCGTACGATTCAGATAACGGGCAAACGACCGCAGACCGCCTTCAAAATAAAACGTAGTTTCACGGGCGACCGGCTTCACCCGCTCATCACGCAGGGTGATGGTCACGCGGCGGGTGACAAAGGCCATCTCGCGGAAACGCTGGGCCAGTGTCGTATAGTTGAACTCATTTTCTTCCATCACAGTGAAATCAGGCCGAAACATCTGGGTAGTACCAGTGAGTTCGCCCTGTTCCAGTGGACGTACTTTTTCCACCGGGCCTACCGGGATACCAGCGCGGTAAACCTGACGCCACAAATGACCATCGCGGCGGATTTCAGAGACCAGTTCAGTAGAAAGCGCATTCACAGCGGAAACACCGACACCGTGCAGACCACCACTGACCTTGTAAGCGCCGCCGTCGAACTTACCGCCGGCACCGATATGGGTCATGACCAGTTCCAGCGCAGAAATCCCTTTCTCGGGGTGAATTGCAACCGGGATACCTGCACCGTTATCTGATACCGACACCCAGTAGTCATCATGCAGCGTCACAATAATCTGATCGCAGCGCCCAGCAAGTGCTTCGTCAATCGAATTATCGACGACTTCATAGATCAGGTGATGTAACGCACGAATATCGGTACCACCGACATACATACCCGGACGCCGCCGGACGTGTTCGATGCCGCTTAATGCCTGAATATTGCCGACATCATAGAGTGCGGCTCCATTCGCGGTTTTTGTCTCCGCCATGTAATTTCCTCAGCTATTCAACATACAGATCAGGTCGATGTGAAGGTAGCAGTTCCTGACAAAAGTAGTCGTCCAGTATTTAGCACTTTTAGGCGTAAAAACGGACGACTCTCTTCATTATTATATAACACTCTCTGGAAAAGGACAATACGAGGCTGAAATGCCGAACCCATGTTCGTATTATTTCAGCCATTCCGATGCCGAACTGGCAAGGTTATCCAGCGTGCTGATTTTGACGGTACATTCAGGCAGTGAGTCCAAAAACATTGTGCCATAGCCCTTGCTGACAATCCGGCTGTCGAACACGGTGATGATCCCGCGATCCGTCTGCGAGCGAATCAGACGCCCAAAGCCCTGACGAAAACGCAGGATCGCATCCGGGACAGCATAGGCGTTGAACGAATCGGTGTACTTCTCCGAACGTGCCGCGAAGATCGGATCAGTAGGCACATTAAAAGGCAGACGGGTGATCACCACCGCGCTTAGCGCCTCACCTGGGATGTCGATCCCTTCCCAGAAGCTGCGCGTCCCCAACAGTACGGACTTCTCCGAGGATTTGAAGCCTTCAACCAGCGCCTGGCGACTGCTGCCATCGCTCTGGTCATAGACGGCAATCCCCCCCAGCGCCAGACGAGGTGTGACCGCCTGTGAGGTTTCCCGAAGGTGGGAATAACTGGTGAACAGCACCAGCACACGGCCATTCAGCGCTGCCGCCAGTTCGATAATCCCCCGCTCCACTGCACGCTGATAGCCCTGACGGTCAGAGGGTTCGGGGATGTCATTCGGGATATAGAGTAATGTTGACGCAGCGTAATCAAAGGGTGATCCAACTTCAAGAGCCTGAACATTTTCTGCGTAGAGACGCTCTGTAACATGGCTGAAGCTGTCACCGGTGCGAAGGGTTGCGCTGGTCAGCACGACAGTGTCCTTCTTCAGCCACAGCGCCTGTTCGACAATCGGGCCGACATGCAGCGGCGCAGAATGCAGCACAGGCAGCTCAACCTGAGGATTACCGATAGTCAGCCAGTAAATCAGATTCGATTCCGGGTCCACAGTAAATCCGTGAAGCTGAATGCGAACTTCTTCGAGATACTCAGCTGCGGCCTCGGTACTGGTGACGAAGTCATCATAGGCCGGGATCTCGTATTCATGCAGCTTGCCAAGCGCCTTGTTCAGGCGCTTCATCGCCTCAGCGATCACTTCAAAGTACTCCGCTAACGTCGTCCACTGGGCCTGTAGCGCCGCAAACGATTCATGCTCACGGTAAGAAGGGATGACCCGCATGAACGTGTTATAGTCTGAACTGCGGAAGTGATGCACACTCTGGAAGAATGCGTGAAGCTGGCGAAAGTAGGCTTCGATCTGCCCACCCATCAGCGTCGTCGCTTCATCAATCGACTGAACAAAGATCTGCAGCCGGTTGAAATCCTTTTCCGGCACAATATCGCGGACATTTAGCAGAAGTTCACCCAACAAACCTCGATTCGGCCCCCCCAGATCGGCAATCCGCCGGATCAGTGCGCTGTGATCAATGTGGAAGCTCATCCCATTGGTGACAGCATCTTCCAGTTGATGTGCTTCATCGATGATCACATGCTGATAGTCCGGCAGTACATTGTTCTGTGAGGCCGCATCCGAAATCAGTAATGCATGGTTGACGATAATCAGATTCGCGCCTTCAGCGGCTTTACGTGCCTTGTAGAAGGGGCACACGCCCTGCATCAGTGCCTGACAGCGGTTCAAACCGCAGCCTTCATCCGCTGCACTGAGGCGCTGCCACACGGCGTTTTCAACTGGCCCTCTCAGCGTGATCTCGTTCTTCTCACCCGTGTCACTTTCCAGCAGCCACACCAGAATCTTGGCAAGCGTCCGCATCTCGGCAAGACTGGTCGGACGGCGGCGGCGCAGCGCCATCAGACGGCGAGGACACAGATAATTATCACGCCCCTTGAGGACGACCGCCTTGAAATCCGGTTCAACCACAGAGCGCACCAGGGGAATGTCATGGTGCAGCAGTTGATCCTGAAGATTCAGCGTATAGGTCGAGATCATCACCGGGCGCTGGTTACGGGCAGACCACAGTGCCGCCGGAATCAGATACGCCAGAGACTTCCCTGTCCCAGTCCCCGATTCAATCAGGGTGTGTTTTCCCTCATCAAACGCATCTGCGATATGATGCGCCATCTCGATCTGTTGGGTGCGATACTCGAACCCCTCCATGACCTGCGAAAGCCTGCCACCTTCACCCAGTACGGCATCGATCTCACTCGCATCGATCTTACCGGTATCCGTCGGCGTGACAGCTTCTGTCGGTCGCAACGGTGGGGTGTATTCCGCTGGTCGGAAGATCCGACTGGCATCGACCGTCCCCTGAACAGGTTCTGCACTGCGCCGCACTTCCTCAAAGGCCTGCTCAAAGACCCAACCGGATTCCCATTCAAGGCCGCGTGAGATCGCGACGATCTCCTGGAGTACATCCAGCGGCAGTTCAAGCATCTGCTGCCACAGTTCCCAGAACAGAAATGCCGTAGCACGGGCATCATCAAGGGCGCGATGGGCGTGCTCCAGATGGATATTGAAATCTGATGTGAGGCTGCCCAGGTTGTAGCGTGCTGCACGCGGTTTCAGGATCGAGGCCAGATCATACGTATCGACCAGTGTCGCGCCCCGCAGGATCTGATGTTTACCTTGTAGAAAACCCATATCCATTGAGGTGTTATGGGCGATGATCGGACGATTGCCGACAAAGGCGGCAATCTGCGGCAGGATCGCTTCGATCCGTGGTGCGCCTGCGACATCCTGATTCTGAATCCCCGTGATATGGGTGATAAAAGTCGGAATGGGGATGCCCGGATTGATGAAGGTCGAAAATTCCCCCGTGATTTCGCCATCCCGGAGGGTGACAGCGCCGACTTCGATAATTCGATCCTGTGCCGGGTTCAGGCCTGTGGTCTCAAGGTCAATCGCGGCGAATTCGCGATGCATCGCGGCTCCAAATCTTTTGCAGCAAGTGTAAGCCGTGATTGTAGCACATCTGTCTCGCGGTTCTGAATGCTCAGCACATCACCCCGCTAAAGCGGCTAAACAAAAGCAGATGCATGAGAGATCACGCATCTGCTTCAGAAGACTGGATTATCAAACGATATCCGTCAGATATACCAGCGATTTATTGCATCTGGTCCAGACGGGCCTGCCACTTCGCCAGCAGGTTGTTGTAGGTCGCTTCGCTGATCTCACCGTTCATCAGCTTCATATCGAGGCCATCAATCAACGCCTGCACATCGGCCCTGGTCTGCGGCGCAGCGGGCGCGGCTGAGGCCGACGATGCAGCACCGCCGCCCTGTCCCTGCTGATTGTTCATCATTTGCTGCATCATCATCTGCTGCATCATTTGTTGCTGCTGCATCATCTGCTGCTGCATGGCCGCTGCTTCAGGGTTCAACATCGACCCTAAATGCTGACCGACACCCAACCCGACACCCGCTCCAGCCATCGCCCCGCCCAAGCCGGGATTATTGGCCGCTGCCATCCCCATATCGAGGCGCTTCTGGCGTTCCAGCACGTTCAACCAGACCTCAAGCGGGACGATGTCACGCAGTTCCTCAATCGGGACGTTCACCGTATCGAATGGATTGGCTTCGAAGGCCTTGATACGCAGGCCGAGTGCTTCGAACTTCTCGTTGACCTGTGCCAGCAGTGCGCCTTCGACTTCTTCCAGAATGGCGTTGGCCGCCACCAGGCTATCGGCCCCCGACCGCAGCATCAGCGAGTTAATTTCGCCGAGCAGCATGGCCTGAATACGATCCTTGATATCGCGCAGGCGAGTAATGGGCTTACCAATCGCATACTGCTTCAGGAACAGCATCGGATCGGCAACGCTGATATCGATCACACCATGGGTGCGCAGCAGCAGGATACCGAGGCCGGTCGTCACATTGAGGTAAATCGGCTTAACCGTCCCCCATGGAACCTGCGGCATATCCTTCAGATTGATGAAATAGACATCGGCTGTGAACGGCGTGCGGCCACTGGTCGCCAGCCCAATCAATCCGGACAGGATTGGCAGGTTTGCCACAGACAGTACATGACGGCCCGGACCGAAGACGTCCAGTGCCTGACCTGCACGCACAAAAATTGCCGCCTGATTCTCGCCAACAATGAGCTGTGAACCCATTCGCCAGTCCCCACTGCCCTGCTGTGGTTCGCGATAGGCCAGCTCGTCATCCATCACGTTAGTATGATCGATAACATCGATAATTCTCATTGCGATCTCCTTCTTCAATTAAGTGATTAACTCAGACAGGTATAGCAGCACATACCCGTTTCAGGGCAGGTGTCAGACTGTCACAACCATTAAACTGTCTTGGAAAGCCCGGTCAGGACTTCGTCGCGCAGTGCGAACGCTTCAATCGCCTCACTGGAAAGTGAGTGGAACTGCTCGATAGCATCTGTCAGCGCGTCCTTATCACCGGCATCGATAGCCTGTTCGACAGTGTCGAGTGCCGCATCAAACTGATCCACATACCGGATCTGGGCTTCGTCGAAGCTGTAGATCTTGTCGAGATCCGAGGCATCGATCTTCATCTGCGCCCACATCCCGTCATACTTGGGGGCCGCCGTCTGGATTTTATCGCGATAGAGCTGGAGACGGGTTTTCGCGTCACGCATCTTGTTTGAGAAGCCAAATCCGACTTTATCAAGCACACTCTTTTCCAGCCGGTTGAAACGGCTGATGCGGCGGTCGATCTGTTCGGCGAGGTAATCGCGAAGCATGCGATCTGCGGTGCGGCGTGCCTGCTTTTCCTGATAACCCTTGAATCCCGGGATACGAGCCATCAAATCTTCGATCTTCCCGCGTCGCGATACAATCTGATCATAAAGTGTGCTCATGACTGTCCTTCTCCATGTGTTGTGAATATATAAGTACTCATTATGCTTCATTTGAGCCTGCGCTGTCCCCCAGTGGCGTGGGGTTCTACAGGCCATTTATCCGGTGGCTACGACAGGAAATATTCCGTCCCGCAGTATTTACACACCACCAGCCCTTTCCCGGCCAGCGTAATCGGGGCGCCGCACTTCTGACAGTTCTGCATTTCCCGCAGCTTTGAGGCGTCAGAAGAATACAGCATCCCATCGTCCCAGTTGACATATCCGCTGAACACCTGCAGGCCCACCAACTGCCGCACCATATCCTGGATCTCGGCAACATTGGTCTTCATATCAATCGCAAGATCATGTACCTCGACCTGTCCGCGTGTCTTCACCAGATCCAGAAGCTGGCGCTGCTTCTGCATCACCGACTCCTGCTCGGCTTCCTGTCCACCACGGACGTACAGAAAGATGCCGAAACCGACGAGCAGCGCCACCGGGATAAACGCCAGTCCCGCCCCCACGACAGCGCCACCAGCGCTCAATGCCTGTCCTTCAGCCTCCACATTCGTCTGTGTGGCGATAAATGCACCAGCCAGAATCGCAATTCCAAAACCCACCACGATCAGAATGATACCGATCAAACGCCCTGAATTCATCTCTTCCGCCCTATTGTTTATCCCACGCAAACCGTAGCTGTAACGATCCGGTCATCGTCAATCATCCGAAGCCGCGACTGCCGCCACCGCTCCCACCGCCACCGAAACTGCCACCACCGCTAAAACTGCCACCTCCACTGCTCCAGCGTCCGCTGCTGCCAGACGACTGCGGACGGCTGGTCATCACACTGCCAGCGCTGTTCAGCATACTGGTCAATCCTGCAGACAGTGATTCCAGCCCACCACTCAGTCCTCCTGCCAGATCATTCAACCCGCCCTGACCGCCAGCACGCGCTATTTCACCCGGAAGGACATCGTTGGCGGAGGGCACGCCACCGCCGCCGAGATTACGCGAAAGCGGTGTCCCGGCGCGGTAGCCGCGTCCCCAGTAGCCGCCGCGATAGGTCGGGAAATACCATGTCGGGATCGGCGTAGTGTCGAGTTGGCTAAAGCGGTTAATCCATGAACGTTCCATCCCGAAGGCGACGGCGTATGGCAAAAAGGCTTCAAAGTTCTGCTGTGCTTCTTCAAGGGTGCTGTAACGCTCAAGATTCTGAAGATAGCGGTAGAACGCCTTCCATCTTGCGGCTTCCTCTGCCCCATGATGTGTTTTGGCAGGCATAAACTGTCCGGCGATCAGCATCAGCACACCGGTAATCCCGCCCATGATGGGCAGGCAGATCAGCGACTGAAAGGCAGTTTCGATCGCACTTATGGCCATAAATCCGGAAAAGCCGCAGACAATCAGAATCAGGACACCAAGACCGCTCCATTTGGTACGGGTCGCATCCGGATTAGCTGCGAAAAGTTCTGCCTCTACCAGTTCACGGTATATATCATTCTGGAGTGAAGGGATATGTACATAGAATTTGTTCTTCAGGGAGTCAAGCGAGCGCTCCATATTGCCGCCAAACAGTTTTTCGGCAAAGCGCTTTTCATAGAAGCGCAGGTCATCAAATGACTGATCCGTGCGCTTGAATGTAAATTCCGAACGCCCACCGAGGCCGAAAAAGCCTTCGGTCTGTGTCTCCTCAATGACGATATAGCCCCGGTGTGAAAGATCAATCAGCGTGGACAGCACATCGCGCAGGTCGGCTTTTTCGTCTATCAGCGTTCCGACCACCGCAGGCGGTAAATCTGACGGTGGCTCGCTCAGGTATTCCGGTACAACCCCTACCTTCGGATCGCGTCCCCTTGAATACCAGATATAGAATACCCCCAGTGGTCCGCCAAGTCCGATCAGCATGCCTAAAGCCAGAACTGCCAGATTGATGAGCGGTTCAAGCTGACGCTGCTGATCAAACGAGGACTGCCAGCCTGCAACACGTCCATCTGATGCATGCGGATACTGCACCCGGATTTCGAAGGTATCATTCGGGCCAACACGTTCCTCAGCGGTCGCGACAACCCGTGTTCCATTCACTGTCACATTCGCACGGGTACCATAGGTTTCGACCGGGTCCACACCTTCACGTGGAGCAAACCCTTCTGGCAGTTCCACCGTAATGGTGCTTTCGCCAACTGAAAAGCCAAACTTCTCCGCCGGTATCGCTATCCACCACAGTTGATCGCCGCCCTCATAGGAGCGCAGCGCTCCGACCACGGTATAGCGGATCTCGAATTCGCGGGTTTCATTGCTCACCGAACGGGAGAAGTAGTAAAGGATCGACAATCCCTCATCGACATCCTGCACACAGTATGTCCCGGCTCTCTGGGAACAGCTTCGTTCGAGCGCACGACCTTCTTCATAGACTTCGACATTGGTAATACGATCGAGGTTGACATCAGGGATAATGGCGGTGCCGAAGCGGAAGGTGCCCGTAAAGTCTACATCGTAATACTCAGAGACATCGAACTGGTTTGAAGCGGGATCGACGTCATCAATAGTGACATCCCACCGACGCCAGAAAATCGAGCGACTCTGGGCGGCTGCCGACCCCACGAGTACTGCATAACACATCACACTCAGGACAAACAGTACACTAACTGCAAACAGACGCCGGACGCGCATATTAACCTCAATTTTTCTTTCTCAGCCAATCTATTATATCACCGAACACCCGCGTCGGCTGAGACAGTAGCGTACCAACCACAAAGCGTATAAACTCAATTCAAATCTTTTGACGATCCACTCCCCCGACTCGGTAAGGAGCAAGCGATGCGACTCTGGCGTGTAACCCTGCTGGCTATAAGTCTGGCTTTAAGTTTCCTGTTATTAGGCCTGCTGACGGTGACATCACCTCAGGCGCAGGACGCCACAGTAGACCCAGCACTGACAGAAACCGGCCTTCCATTCGATGACATGATCATCACGGATGAAGCAGCCGACGACCTGAGCCTCACCGATGAGGTCTTCGCGACCACTGAACCTACCGCTGATGCCATCGAAATGACGGAAGCAGTAGAAACCACACCAGACCCGGTTCCGACCCAGACCATTGAAACGACAGATCTTCAGATCTATACCGTCGTGCGCGGGGACACCCTGCGTGTGATCGCACAGCGCTATCAGACGACTATTGATGCACTCGTTCGGGAAAATGGCATCGTCAATCCGGACATCATCTATATCGGGCAGATCCTGCGTATCCCGACTGGGGAAACCGTCGCTCCGTCAACACTGGAAGCCCCGGTCCCTACCGCGACGCTGGTGATCACACCATCGACGTCGGAACCTCGCACGACCACCAGTACAGGCAGCTATACCATCCGTCAGGGGGATACACTGGCAAAGATCGCCCTACAGTTCGATACCACGGTCGAAGCCCTGCGCACCCTTAACCAGATCGAAAACCCTAATCTGATTTACGCCGGACAGACACTAATGGTCAGTGGCAGTGCTGACCGTGCCGCCGATGCAGATATAGATGCGGGTACTGGAACCTCTGGCACTACAGCGGATAGACCCTCGGCAGATACTCCACTGGTTCAGGCCGGTGACAGCTTCGACTATGGGATTTACCTTTACGCACGCGGGCAGGATACATCGCAGGTCATCACACAGGCGCAGCAATTGGGCGTGAACTGGGTACGACTGGATGTCAAATGGCGGGACATCGAATCCGTACAGGGACAGCCCAGTTTCGCTGCACTCGATCCGCTGATTCAGGGTTTCGATCAGGCAGGGTTCAACATCCTGCTCACCATCAGTGCAGCGCCTTCATGGTCGCGCAGTAGTCAGAGCGAGGACGGTCCCCCGGATGATCCGGCAGTTTTTGCCAGCTTCATGACCACCCTCAGCACTCATTATGCCGGTGTGATCGATGCTTACCAGATCTGGAATGAGCCAAACCTGCGCCGCGAATGGAACAGTGCACGCTATCCGATCAGTGCCCAGTTTTATGTAGATCTGCTGCGTCCAGCCTATGATTCAGTGAAAGCCGTTGATCCGAAGGCGCTGATTATCACGGCAGGGCTTGCGCCGACCGGCTTTAATGACGGTGTAAATGCCATCAGCGACCGAGCCTATCTGAAAGCCCTGTACGAAAGCGATGTCATGAACGTCAGCGATGCGATGGGGGCCAGCGTCGGTGGATGGGCTAATCCTCCAGATGCGACCTGCTGCACACCGCCGGAGGGGATTTCCACCCACTTTGAAGACCGCAGCTTCTACTTCCACGATACACTGACCGATTATCAGGACATCATGCAGGATTACGGTGACACACGCCCGCTGTGGATCACCAAGTTCGGTTGGGGGACCAGCGAGGACACTACCCCGCCAACCGAGAATACCGTGTACTTCACCTATACCGATCTTGAAGAGCAGGCGGAGTATGTCGTCCGCGCATTTGAACTCGGTGCAGAAACCAGAAATATCGGCCCGATGTTCCTGAATAATCTCGATGGGTGTACAGGCACAAGTGTCTGGCCGGAACGGTGCGCCTATAGTCTGACAGCCCCTGATGGCTCAGCACGTCCGGTGTTTGATGCCGTCGCTGGGATGGACAAGTCGAATGCTGCTGGTGCAAACCCGTAAGTCTCAGCTTGCAGTTCAGCGAAAAGGCCGAGTTTGAGACTCGGCCTTTTGTTTGGATGTTTGCTCAGTTAAGAGAGTGCGCTGAAAACCGCCAGATACAGCGGCAGCAGAAATGCGACCGCCACCAGCGCCAGCACCCCGAGGGCAATCGTCACTGAGTCAAATGGTGAGGGCGGGGCAGGTGGTTGGATCGGTTCGCTGTAGCGTGCATTGTAAGGCTGCTGCGCCTGCATATAGCCACTGTCACCGCGCATGGATGGTGGCGCAGGCGGTGGCACTACCCCACCCTGACCCTGCTGTGGAGCCATAGAGGGAACCCTCTGGAGCTGAGGCCCTGCCTGACGTGGATACGTCGGAAGCGGCGCATCCGGTGCTGGGCTGTAGCGCTGTGTCGGAACTGACGAGCCAGACGGTGAATTCGGTGGTGGTGGTGGCTGAAGCGGCAGAGTCGGTGCAGACGGTGCTGAACTCGACAATGGCTGTGATGTGGTATTAGGCGGAGGCGGAGGCTGTGAGCGTGCTGGTGGCACATTGACCGACGGCATTGGGCGCGACGGCTGCTGCTGTGCTGGTGCAACTTTCGGCAGAGTCAGGCTGTCTGAATTCCCCACTGCCCCTGCACTGGTATTTACGCTCTTCGCCCCGCTCTTGAGATCTTCACGCATACGGATCAGCACCTGTCCAAGCTGGTCCGCCATACGGAAGCGATCATGCGGTTCTTTCGCCATGGATTTAGCGACAATGCTGGCTAATTCTGCCGGGACATGCGGATTAACTTCCGTTGCCAGCGGGATGCGCTCGCGGATATGGGCCAGCGCCAGTTCCTGCTGGCTGGCACCAAGATACGGCACACGCCCCGTCAGCATTTCGAAAATCACAATGCCAATCGAATACACATCCGATGCTGCACTGGGTTTTTCACCCTTGGCCTGCTCTGGTGCGTAATAGTGAGGGCTGCCCCACACCACACTTTCGCGCTGCTGCGGCTGCGTATCACTCCACGCCTGCGCAATACCGAAGTCCGTGACCTTCACCTTACCTTCGCGGCTGACGAGGATATTCTGCGGTTTGATGTCCGCATGGACGATACCGGTGCGATGGGCAAAACCGATTCCCGCGCAGATCTGAATCGCGAAATCCAGCGCACGTTCGATACCAAGTGCCCCCTGCGCACGGATGATCTTCTTCAGATCCTGCCCGTCCACAAATTCCATGATGATGTAATGGGTGATCTTGCCAGCAGGGTCGGTATCGGTGCCGACATCGTGCAGCGTGACAATATTGGGATGGGCCAGATTAGCGATCGCCCGTGCTTCATTGTTGAACCGCGCCAGAAACTGCGGGTCCACCGTCAGACTGGGGCGCAGGATCTTGACGGCGACTGTACGTTGAAGCGAGAGATCCGTCGCCTTATAAATCACCGCCATCCCACCCGAAGCATACTGCGTCAGCAGGCGGTAGCGGCCATTGAGGATCGTTTCCGACATCGATTTTTCCACTCTCTACATCAGACCCTAACCTGAATTTTACAGCATATTACGGTCGCGTCAAAGGATCGAAGATACGCTGGTACTCCAGCATCGCCCCACGGTCTGTCAGGCTGGCGATATAATCACCGATCACCCGATGCTCATTGTGATCCTTCAGCAGTCTGAAATTCTCTGGCGGAAGCTGGCGTGGATCAGCAATATAAGAGTGATAGATCTCGCTGATAAAGCGCTCCGCCCGGTTTGCCATCCGCCTGATGCGATAGTGATAGTACATGTTTGCGTACAGAAATTCCTTCAGGGCACGGTTCCATTCAATAAACCTCGGGCTGTGTCGCACAACATTCATGGTATGGTTCTGGACATCCTGCGGCGTTTGTACACCAGCCTGCTGTAGATTGTAGAGTGTGGTTTGCAGCACATCATCCACCTGCATGCCGATCTGTTCGCGAATGAAACGGTGCCGCGCGATCTCGTCCATCTCACCGTCGCGCCAGTCCAGCCGACGACAAAGTTCCTGCCAGATTTCGAGCTGTTCAAGCTGTTTCGGTTTAATCAGACCGGCCTGCAGCCCATCATCAAGGTCATGGGCGTTATAAGCCAGTTCATCTGATACATCGGCAATCTGGGCTTCAACACTGCCGCGTGTCTCCGTGTTCAGCCCAACGAGATGACTGAGATCGCGGCTCGCCTCATGTTTGGCGATGCCTTCGAGGGTTTCAATCGTCAGATTCAGCCCCGGCCATGATGGATAGCGGCGTTCCAGTTCTGTAACCACACGATAGCTCTGGTGATTGTGATTGAACCCACCGTAATCGACCAGCAGCTTATCCAGTGCCCCCTCTCCTGCATGTCCAAACGGTGGATGTCCGAGGTCATGTGCGAGGCAGATCGTCTCCACCAGATCCTCGTTGACCCGCAGTGCCCGTGCCAGTGTGCGGCCAATCTGTGCCACTTCCAGCGTATGCGTCAGGCGCGTGCGATAATAGTCCCCGGCATCATTGACGAAGACCTGCGTCTTGTATTCCAGTCTGCGAAACGCCGCAGAGTGGATGATACGGTCACGGTCACGCTGAAAAGCCGTGCGATAATCAGGTTCGGAGTCTGGGTACTGTCTGCCACGGCTGTCCCGGCTGCACAAGGCATAAGGGGCAAGGGTTTGTGCTTCGCGCTCTTCAAGATCAATACGGCTTACAGTGACCATGATTCTGCTCTCTGCTGACATCTCTCGATGCGACAAGTGTCGCCTAGAACACGGAAGATGACAACCGTATACGGTATGATATAATCACTACCCAAAACCGTACTGTTGGAGAAGCTTCATGGACATAAACCAGGCTGCTCGAATGATCGAATGGCTCGATGAGGAAAGACGGCGCGATAAAACGATGATCGCGACAATGGAGGAGCGCATGGCGCAGCAGCAGGAGCTGATTGACACCCTGCAAAAGCGCCTGAACAGCGTGGAATCCGACCAGACGATCATGCGCAATCAGTTTGTCCCAACGGGCCGTGACCTTGACTTACAGGAACAGATGCGCAAAGAAATGCGCCAGATGATCGAGCAGATCGAGGCCAAGCGCCTCACGGCGGAGCGTGAAGCCGAGCGCCGTGCTGAACTGGCACGTGAGAATGTGCTCCGCCCCGTCCGCGAACTTGAAGAACGCATGACCAGTGTTGCCCGTCAGACAGGCGAAATGCCAGTCCTGCAAATGGACCGTGAGCGCCTCGGTGCCAGCATCACCATGTTACAGCAGCGGGTCGATGACCTCTACAAGAAGCTGGAAGAACCCGACCGGCGTCTCGCTTTTCTTGAGGAGCAGCGCCGTCAGGATGTACGCCGCCTCTCTGAAGCCGAAACCGAAATGCCGGAAATCAAGAAGCAGATCGACAGCCTGCGACCTAAAGTCGCCCTGATCGAGGACCTCGCCCTGCGCAACGAACGCCGCGCACAGGAGATCACCAACAGCGACCGTGAGCGGCGCGAACAGATTCAGCAGTTCATCGATCAGCAGACGCTGCTTCTTCAGCAGCGCGACCAGCAGGTCGAGGGTCTTCTGAGGCGCTTCAGCGATCAGGATGAGGCCATGCAGCGGAATATGGAGCGCTTCGAGAGTTGGGAAGAGACTTATCGCTCGATGAAAAATATCATCGAAGACTTCAACCGCATTGGGGATCGTCTGGAACGGCGTATCAACGAAGTTGCCGAGATGCAGCGCCTGAGTGAAGAACGCTTCCGTCAGGAGTGGAATAACTGGCGGGCCGATGATCAGAAGCGCTGGAAGCAGTTCACGCTCTCAAACGACGAAGTTTGGCGCGGACACGACAAGGACTTCGAACGCTTTGTTCAGCGTATGGATGAACTTGTCGAGCAGATCAGGCCCTTACAGGACAGCCTCACCCGTTTGTGGCAGTTGGAGCGCGAACGCGCACAGCTTTACCGCGAACGTTATCAGACTCTGCTGAACGAATATGACACACCAGTAGGCAACAAGCTGTCCACAGGCACCATGCCTGCGGTATCGCCAACCTCTGTCACCGGTTCGACCAATACCAGCAATACACCCGTGAGACCCGCTGAAAATGGTGGAAACCCGTTTGGCTCCGCCCCTAATCTGAGCAACGGCAAATCGTAAATGCTGCTTTAAACAAAAACCGCTGGAGAGCTGCTGAACTTGATCAGCAGCTCTCCAAGCGGCATATTCTCGCCATCCTCATCTCCGCAGGTTATCCGCTGACCTGCTCGACCTCAATCGTCTCCAGTTTATCGCCATTGATCCGCTCGATTTTCGCACCCAGCGCCTTCAGCTTCTGCTCGATGTGTGCGTAACCGCGGTCAATCTGACCGACATTCGAAATCGTCGTCTGACCTTTCGCTGCCAGCGCCGCCAGTAACAGCGCCATCCCTGCGCGTATGTCCGGGCTGGTGATATTGTCCGAGCCTTTCAGTGGTGTCGGACCCTGAATCAGCACCCGATGCGGATCACACAGCACGACCCGCGCTCCCATCCGCACCAGTTTGTCGGTGAAGAACATACGGCTTTCAAACATCCAGTCATGGAACATGACTGTTCCTGCGCACTGTGTTGCAACGACCAGTGCGATACTCATCAGATCAGGTGGAAATGCAGGCCACGGCTGCGCCTTGATGACTGGAATGCGATCCCCGATATCTGGCACAATTGTCAGGGACTGGTTAGACGGCACAATCAGGTCCTGCCCATCTACTTCCCATTCGACACCCATTCGTGCGAATACCAGCCGCACCATATCCAGATATTGTGGATCAGCTTCCTTGATCCGCAGGTTGCCGCCTGTGACTGCCGCCGCACCAATCCAGCTTCCGACTTCCATAAAATCAGATCCACAGCGTGCCTCACCGCCGTGCAGCCGATCCACACCGGTAATGACAAGCTGATTCGAGCCAACCCCCTCGATCTGCGCACCGAAGCCGTTTAGCATCAGGCACAGGTTCTGGACATGAGGTTCGCTGGCGGCATTGCGAATAATCGTCGTGCCCTTCGCCAGCACCGCCGCCATCAGCGCGTTTTCAGTGGCGGTCACACTGGCTTCATTGAGCAGAATATCCGCGCCTTTTAACTCAGCTGCCTGCATGTAAAAGACACCCTCGCGATACTCGATCTCAGCACCTAATTTCCTGAGTGCGTGGATATGGGTATCGAGGCGGCGTTCACCAATCGAGTCGCCACCTGGCACCGGCAGTTCGACACGGCCACAGCGTGCCAGCATCGGGCCTGCAAAGACAAACCCGCTGCGAATGCGCTGTGCCAGATCATAATCCAACTGGGTAGTGGAGATTTCAGCGGCGTGAATACGGAGCTTCGCCGGGCCGATCCATTCCACTTCCACCCCCATCGCGCGGAGCAGGTCACAGGAGACCTTCACATCGGCGATTTCAGGCACATTGTGCAGGGTGACCGGCTCTTCGGTTAAAAGGCAGGCAGGGATCATCTTCAGAATTGCATTTTTATTTCCACCGGGGGTGACTTCCCCATTCAGCGGAATACCACCTTCAATCACAAACTGCTGCATACTATTCACCTAAGTTGATTTCGACTGAATCGCCAATCACAGCCTGCATAGAGGCGGCTGCACTTCCCTGATTGACACTGATTTCCAGAAACTGACTGCTGCCGATCAATGCCAGCATTGATCCGACCGCCACATCGGCATAGGTATGCTGGATGCCTTCGATACACTGGCCTCGAACCTTCACGCTTGCAGCGACTGCGTCGAATTGCAGTGTATCAAGGTTCGCACCCCATACAGGTCTAAGCGTCAGGCCGTGCGCCTGCCAGTGGCATTCGCCAATACTCGTGATGAGATTGCCGAAATGGTCGATATGAATCACTTCACCCTGAATACGGGTCTCGGAGATGTGCAGGGGCGGAGTCCATAGCGTCACCAGTGTTTCTATGGGACTTCCAAGATCCGCCAGCGGCTGTCCAAGTGCCAACCTTGCTGCCATTGGTGCGAAAACATCCCGCCCATGAAATGTCCGGCTGATCAAGGCGTCATCGGTAAGGATTTCGACTGCTTCGGAGAATCCACCCAACCTGTCCAGCGCATAGCTCAGCACGCCGTTATCCGGTGCGACAAACACATAGCCACCGGCACGCACTGCGATCGGTCGGCGGCGGCTGCCCACCCCAGGATCGATCACTACGACGAAAACCGATCCTTCCGGAAAATACGATACAGCGCTGTACAGATTGAACGCTGCCTGACGGATATTCTGCGGTGAGATGGCATTCGTCAGGTCGATCACAGGGACATCTGGCGCAATACGGCTGATGACGCCTTTCATCACGCCGACATAAATATCCTGCATCCCGAAATCGGTCAAAAGCACAATTGGCATTGCGGACAGTATCCCAAAGCCTAACATGACATGTGCCAGCAATACTACCCGCAGGATCGATAGCCAACAAGTCAGGGTTCACAAACCATTTTCAAACCTTTCTGGCAAAAATTGACACCTCATTATCTGATCGCTATACTACGCGCTCAATCGGTATTCTGCTGGACTCCATTGGGAAAATCTCGACAATGTCGAACTTCAGCCGCAAGCATCATCACGTACAGGACATAGCACACCCTTCCGTCGTGTTGGCTTAAATTCGGCTGTTTCAGTTTAGTTCTGGTGATCGCCCGCGCAGCACATGCACGGGCGATTTTTTGTTTCTTATGAAAGGAGATACACCATCTATGCTTGCAGTCATTGATTACGGTGCGGGTAATCTGCGCAGTGTCATGCACGCGCTGAATCACCTCGGCGCACAGGGCATCCGTCTGGTGCAGACGCCCGACGACCTTGTCGGAGCAACGAAGATCATCCTGCCGGGTGTGGGAGCCTTCGGCGCGGGCATGCAGCAGCTTCATGCACAGGGGCTGGTCGAGCCAATCCGGGCGGCAGTTAAGGCGGGGACGCCCTATCTGGGAATCTGTCTGGGAATGCAGTTTCTGTTCGATGAAAGTGACGAAATGGGCCAGCATCAGGGCATCGGACTGCTGCCGGGTAAAGTGACTCGTTTCAGCGATCAGCCAGGCCGTAAGGTACCGCACATGGGCTGGAATCAGCTTCAGCTTTGCAAACCCTCTGCGCTGTTTGACGGCATCGCCGATGACGATTACGCCTACTTCGTCCACAGCTACTACTGTGTACCAGCCAACCCATCCGATACCGCCGCCGTCGTGGACTATGGAGAGAATTTCACCGTCGCTGTACAGCGCGATAACATTTACGGAGTGCAGTTTCATCCGGAGAAAAGCCAGCGCACCGGCCTGCACCTGTTAACCAACTTCCTCAAACTCGAAGGCAGCGCATTATGATCATCTATCCGGCAATTGACCTGCGCGACGGAAAAGTCGTACGACTGCGTGAAGGTGACCCCAATCAGCAGAAAGTCTTCAGTGATGACCCAGTCCGCACTGCCCAGCAGTGGAGCGATCAAGGGGCGGAGTGGCTGCACATCGTCAACCTTGATGGTGCTTTCTCTCAGTCCAATGAGAATCGCGATATCGCCGCCGCTGTGGCAAAGTCAGGAATCCGCATCCAGTTCGGCGGTGGACTGCGCACGATTGAAGATGTCGAAGCGGTGCTGGCGCAGGGGATCAGCCGGGCTGTACTTGGGACCGCAGCCGTGGAAAACCCGGCCTTGATCGAGGCGGCGGTCCAGCGCTTTGGGACAGAACGCATCTGTATTGCACTCGATGCCCGCGACGGCAAAATCGCAACACGCGGCTGGCAGCATGCCACCGAACTGACACCCGTAGACTTCGGCAGGCAGATCCGGCAGATGGGTGTGCAGCATGTCCTGTTCACCGATGTACGACGCGACGGCAAATTATCTGGCGTCAATGTGGAAGAGACCGTCACTCTCGCGCGTGAGACCGGACTTCAGGTGATCGCATCTGGCGGCGTACACGCACTTGACGACATCCGCATACTGGCCGAAAGCCGCCAGATCGCCGGCGTTGTGATTGGCATGGCACTATACGAAGGCCGTTTCACCCTTCAGGACGCACTCAGCACCGCACAGCAGATTTCAACAGGTTCAGAGGAGACTCAATAGCATGCTGGCAAAACGCATTATCCCCTGTCTGGATGTGATGGACGGGCGCGTTGTCAAAGGGGTTCGCTTTCTCAATCTGCGTGACGCTGGAGACCCGGTCGAACAGGCGGCCATCTATGACCGTGAGGGCGCAGATGAACTGGTCTTCCTCGACATTACCGCGTCACATGAAAATCGCAATACCACGCTGGACATGGTCCGCCGGGTCGCCGATACGCTGTTTATCCCGTTCTGTGTAGGCGGTGGCATCCGCACCATTGAGGACATCCGGGCGACGCTGCTGGCCGGTGCTGACAAGGTCTCGATCAACAGTGCAGCAGTCAAAAATCCGCAGCTCATCGAGCAGGGCGCATGGGCCTTTGGCAGTCAGTGTATCGTCGTAGCTATTGATCCTAAATACGTGGATGGCTCGTGGATTGTGCACATCAACGGCGGTCGTGTCTCCACCGGGCTGGACGCAGTGGCATGGGCAAAGGAAGTCGAGTCACGAGGCGCAGGCGAAATACTGCTCACCAGCATGGATCGCGACGGCACGAAAGCCGGTTATGATCTGGAAATGTTGGAAGCCATCTCGGATGCCGTTTCCATTCCGGTGATTGCATCCGGCGGCGCGGGCAGCAAAGAGGATTTTTATCACGCGCTCACCACCGGCAAGGCCGATGCAGCGCTGGCCGCTTCCCTGTTTCACTATAACGAGCTGCGGATCAGTGACCTGAAGGATTATCTGGCAGCGCAGGGGGTGCCGGTTCGTCAGGTGGAAGGACAATCTGTTGACCACTGAGAATATCAATCTGCCGCAGATCCTTGCTGGACTCAAATGGGATGCACAGGGGCTGATTCCCGCCATCGTACAGGACGGAGACTCAAAACAGGTACTGATGATGGCCTACATGAACGCCGAGTCGCTGACACGCACGATTGAAACTGGGGAAACGGTCTTCTGGAGCCGCAGCCGTCAGAGCCTCTGGCACAAAGGCGAAACTTCGGGCAGTGTCCAGCGCGTGCAGGAGCTTCGTATTGACTGTGACGGTGATACACTGCTGATTCTGGTCAAACCTGCTGGTCCGGCCTGTCATACGGGTGAAGTCAGTTGTTTCTATCGCCAGCTTCATGAATTTGTCACATCTGAAGAAAGTGGAAGTGCGTAAATGGGTGATGACACCATGCTCTACCGGTTGCAGGCCATTATTGAGGGACGCAAACAGCAGCCTCAGTCCGGGAGTTATACCAGTCAGCTATTTGAAAGTGGAATTGAACGCATCGTGCAGAAAGTCGGTGAGGAAGCCACCGAGGTGATCATCGCAGCGCTGCGGCAGAGCCGGGAGACACAACTGGAAGAGCTTTCCGATCTGTTCTATCACACACTGGTTCTGATGTCGGCGCTGGACATCACACTCGACGATGTAAGTGCAGTGCTGGAACAACGCCATCAGCCACGCGGGGAATAACGTTGGACGGCATGGGCTGTGGACAGACCGTGAAAGTCGTCCACAGCCCCGCGGATCTGCGTAATCAGGTATTTCTAGTCCTGGTAGTAGCTTTCCAGTGCTTCCAGCCCCTCCCACTCCGAAGGCTGAAGATCTGCCATCAGTTCTTCCATACGCTCTGTAGAGACGTATGAGGCGCCGATCACATCGCTCTCAGCCGAAAGCGCTTCGATCGATTCTGGAACGAAGACATACAGCAGCACATTGAGATCGGTATAAAACACATTGACGATTGTATCACCGTCGTCTGTCACCAGCGCCAGTGCATTGGACGGCTGTCCTACGGTTTCCACCACATCACCCAGGGGCAGTGCCGATGTATTGATGATAAACAGCTCATCAACCAGTTCGCCCGTCTCACTGTACAACTGGCAGCAATCATATCCATCGAAGGTCAGCCATGTCAGCAGTACGGCATCCTGTTCGGGGGCGCGCTGTTCATTGACATCGACGAACTGGCGAATGCCTTCGATGATCTCCTTACCTTCTTCATACGTGGTCTTGCCGGGCGTGATGCCATTCCAGCAGGGGGTGTCACAGGGTTCACCGGTCACCAGACTGTCGAGCAGCGGTTCCGGGACAATCACATACTCGCTGATGTCTTCCGCATTTACCAGCAGATCCAGCACATCCAGCGGCACACCGCCGCTTCCACGCTGACCCTCGATAAACGGCCATCCGAGGGTGTCATCATCCAGCCGGACCAGAATACTGGGCGTCCCCGTGACACCGACGGAGTTCCCCAGCAGTGTATCAGTCTCGTGTTGTTCTGCCGTTTCCGTGCAGGTATTCAGTGCGTCAACATCGAGGTCGAATGCTTCAGCCAGTGCTTCTGGCGTGTCATCGAATGCGATCTCTCGGGCGCTCGCAAGATCATACAGTAGATCATGGGCCGGCCAGAACAGCGCCTCTTCCTGTTCCGCCACACATTCAGCCAACTGCGCTGTAAACGGTGAGAATTCAGGGCTGACGACGGGGAACAGGCGGTATTCAAACTTCGCCTGCCCTGTCCGCACATATTCCTCAACAAACTCACCCACTATCGTCTGATACGTCTGGCAGTGTGGGCACATAAAGTCGGCAAACTCGACAATGGTCACCGGTGCATCGGGATCGCCAAGCACAAAACCACCGTCTTCGGTACGGGAGGTCTCAAGCTCTGCATAGCGCTCCAGATAGTCTTCAGCATCCGTAGTCGTCTGGGCAAAAGCAGGAAGTGCAGAAAAAATCGCCAGTACAAGCAGTGCAGTCAGCAGGATAATGGGCTTTACATTCAGTTGTTTGTTCATTGATCACTCAATTCGGGTAACGTATTCGACAAAGTCTAGCGGTTCGATGCCGTGTAGCCAAGTGCCGTTTGAGAAGTTATCCTAGACAGGCGCTGTCAGAACATTGGAAAGAGGTATCAGTGGCACCACAGGATCGCTTTGTCGCCGAAACGACGTTCCATGTCCGTTATGCGGAAACCGATGCGATGCGCATTGTGCATCACAGCAGCTATATCGTTTACTTTGAGGAAGCCCGAAGTGACTATACCCGTCAGCGTGGTAGTGACTACGCGAACTTCGAAAAGGAAGGGGTATTTCTCTCCGTCGTGGAAGTCAATGCACGCTATGTCAGGCCAGCCCGCTACGGTCAGCAGATCACAGTCCGCACATGGATCGAAGCACTGCAAAGTCGTGGGCTGACCTTTGTCTACGAAGTACTGAATCCAGTGACAGGTGAAGTCCATGTCACAGGCAGCACACGGCATATCTGTATCAATCGCGATGGACAGGTGGTCAGAATACCGGAAGCATGGTTAAACTGGGCTGAGAAATAGGCTTTTCGGCCCGGCATTCATTGACCACACCTTGTCCATCACGTATACTATCGCAAATCTTAATTGAATCTGTATTCGGTTTTCGCTAAACCTTCATGCTTCCGAATATAAAACTAATAGTTGTTAGAGGATAAACACGATGGTTACTTATGCGGACCGTCCCTGGGTCAACACCTATGATCCCGGGGTCCCCAAGACTCTCCAGTTCCCTGAAATTACCGCCCACGAAATGCTCCGCCAGACCGCAGCCCGTATTCCGGAGAAAACCGCGCTGATTTCCAGTGCCCGACTCCCAGTCATTGGGCGAATGGCGAACAAGATGTCCTATGGCAAGCTGGATAGGCTCTCTGATGAGCTGGCTGCCGGGCTGGTCGCGATGGGACTGAAGAAAGGCGACCGTGTGGCAGTTGTCATGCCGAATATCGCCGCCTTTGTCATCAGTTTCTACGCCATTATGAAGGCCGGTGGTGTCGTCGCGGCCACCAATCCCACCTACCCTGAAGACAAGATGCAGTTCCAGATCGACGACTGTGATGCCGAAATCGTGATCTGTATGAGTCTGTTTTACCCGCTGATCAAAAAGATCCAGCCTCGCACCAAAGTCAAGCATGTCATCGTCACGAACGTCAAGGAATATCTGCCTGGGCTGGCGAAAGTGCTGTTCACGATTGCACGTGAGAAAAAAGAAGGTCATCACGTCGAGGCGGTCCAACCCGGTGATTACTGGTTCGAGGACATCCTGCTGCAAAGTGAAGGCAAGAAGCCATCAGTCAACGTCACGCCTGATGATCTGGCGATCTTCCAGTACACGGGTGGAACGACGGGTGTCTCAAAGGCAGCAATGGCGACGCACTCCGCACTGGTAGCAAACGCCTATCAGCAGCACGCCTTCCTCTCAGTCGATGGTATCCCCGGCGAAAATGAAATCTTCCTCGCCGCAATTCCGCTGTTCCATGCCTTCGGGATGGTGGCTGTACTGCTCGAAGCGACCATGATGGGTTCAGCCATGATATTGGTCCCTAATGCGCGTGACATCAGCGATGTACTCGATAACATCCAGACCTATAAACCCACCTTCTTCCACGGTGTCCCGGCGCTGTACAACGCCATTAACAACCATTCCGATGTCAAAGAAGGCAAGGTCAATCTGCGCTCCATTCGCGCCTGTGTCAGCGGATCTGCACCGCTTCCTCCTGCGACGAAAACTGAGTTCGAGCGTCTGAGTGGCGGTCGTCTGCTGGAAGGCTTCGGCATGAGCGAAGCCCCTACCGCCAGCCATGTGAATCCAGTTCATGGGGAAAATCGTACCGGGTCCATCGGTTTGCCGCTGCCAGGGATGGACATGAAAATTGTCAGCCTTGACGACGGCGTGACAGAAGTCCCGGTAGGTGAAATCGGTGAACTGATTATGTCCGGTCCCTGTGTGATGCGCGGTTATCACAAGATGCCGACTGAAACAGCCAACACCCTGCGCGTACTGGATGGCAAAACGTGGCTATATACCGGTGACATCTGTCGGATGGATGAGGCGGGCTATTTCTATATTGTAGACCGCAAGAAGGACATGGCACTGATCGGTGGCTTTAACGTCTATCCCAACAACATCGAGAAGGTCATTAAGGACCACCCCGCCGTGCTGGAAGTCGCCGTTGCTGCGGTCCCGCATCCCCAGAAGGAAGGACAGGAAGCGCTGAAGGCATGGGTTGTCAAGAAGCCGGATATGCAGGTCACTGAACAGGAACTGATTGACTTCTGCGCAAAGCACCTTGCCGCTTACGAAGTACCGCGCCGTTTCAGCTTCATCGATGAACTGCCGAAGACCATCGTCGGCAAAACCCTGCGGCGTGAGCTTGTCAGAATGGAAACGGAAATGTAGCACAGCGCCGAGTACACTCAGCGCGCTGTATCATGGGCAGGTCCTGAAAGGTTCAGGCCTGCCCCGGGTCTTTTACAACCTCGCCATTGGGGAGCATGCCGCGCTTCGGCTGCATCTCCTCGCGATACGCGCCCCGGAAGAAGGCACGCGCCGGTTCGCGGTTGATATACCATACCAGATAGCTTGTAGATAGAATCAGCAGGATGAAGTATCCACCCTGCAGTGGTGCAGCGAGGTGATCCGCCGAGGTGATCCCCTGTGAGAGGTCAGGAGGTCTGGTGAAGAAGGCAAGCGTTGCAAGCACATAAATCACATCGATAATCAGCACCATCCACAGCAGTGCGGACCGCACCCAGCGCGGTCGTCCTCTCCACGCAAGAATACACAGGACCAGGATGGTGAGCGCTAAAATCACCTGGCCACCAGTCGCGACGTAATCAAAATTGATATTTACCCCACTCATAATCGGTTCGATCATCGCTTCGTCAGTATCCACCGTCCACGAAAAGTTCTGAAAGTGGTTGAGAAGCCAAATCTCTAAACCAATTCTTAGTAACGGTATAACCGCGAAAATGACTGCGACCGTGATAATTGCTAGACTTAAACCGAACGGACGACCGGGTTTATTTTCCTGAGTGAACATTTCCACAGCTTATCATACTTAACCTTAACTAGACGCTCTATCTTAAATTGATTATACTGAGGAATGTAAAATTAGGCTGTCATTATGACCTGCTTTTGCTAATGCTGCACAAAAGTGATTTACTACATGAGTTCTGTATTAAAGAAAGCCTATCGAATGAGCCTCTCCCCTGCAGTTGACCGTGCTTACGAACTGCTGAACTCTCATCTGAAAACCATGCAGGTCATCCTGCTGCATCCGCAAAGCGCATACCGATCGCTGCTTGTTGGCCGCCTGCTGACTGCTTCTTCGCATAAGGTATTTTACTACGCCCTGAGCCTGAACGACATTGATATTCAATCGCTGGTGACAGGCATGATTCATACGCTCTCAGCACAGCGTCCGCTCTTTGGCCGCCACCTGTGTTCGATTCCCAACACTTACTGGGATAATCCCGTCGCTAATCTCGACACCATCGTGGACTGTTTCGTGCAGGAGCTGAACGAACTCAGCGCAGAAGATTATGTCCTGATCCTCGATGAATACGACCGGAGCGACACGTCAGACGAAGTACAGCAGCTCATGGAGCAGTTGATGACCCGTCTGCCGCCGCAGTGCCATATCGTGATCAACAGCCGTCAGCTCCCCCGTCTGTGCTGGGTCTCGCTGATTGTACAGAATAAATCGGCCATTCTGCTCGATGACAGCGTCATCCAGCGCGATTTCCACGGCTTTACGAATAAGGAAGACGCACAGTTTGAGATCTTCGCGCTCGGCCCGGGCTTTATCAAACTGAATGACCAGCATATCGAAGAATGGGAAGGCTACCTGCCTCGCCTTCTGCTCTTCTATGCACTGGATCGTCCACTGACGACACGTACGGAGATTTGCAGTGCCTTCTGGCCGGATCTGCATCCTGAACAGGCCGTCAATGTCTTTCATGTGACCAAGCGTCGGCTTCATAAAGCCTTGGGATATGATGTCCTCGTACATGAAGACGGCTACTACCGTATCGGCAGTGACATCAACCTCTATTATGACATCCTTGACTTTGCAGCCAGCATCCTCTCCGGTCGCGGCGATGTTACAGATGAATCTCACAATTCGTGGAACCGGGTGATCGACCTTTATCGTGGGCCCTTCCTTCATGGGCACGAAGACAAGTGGATTTTGAACCGCCGCGCCAATTTCCGTTACGGGTATGTCGAGGCGATCAAGTTCATGTCCAATGTATGGAAACAGCGCCAGAAGCCGGAAATATCGCTGAGCCTGCTGCAAAAGGCGTACGGTGAAGCACCGCACATCGATGAAATCAACTTCGAGATCATGGAAACCTACGCTCAGATGGGACGGCGCGGCGAAGCAGCGGCCCACTATCAGCGCGTCGAGAAGGATTATCAGGTCGAAGGCATCCTTCCATCAGAACGTCTGCAGGCCCTCTATCAGCAGATCATCGCCTGATAGAATCCGAACAGCCAAATCAAAAACGCGCCTTCCTTGCTGACGAAGGCGCGTTGTGATTCATTTCATATTTACGAAGCGATCAACTGCCTGCTGTTCACTGGCTGACGGGCAGCAGATGCACGGCTTCAGCGATAAAATCGATGCCCACTGTCTGCCCAACTGGAAAGATACGGCTGGTGCGCGGGTCGTTATCGATCACGATGAACTGCTGGCCTCGAGCCTCAACCAGATATTCGATCTCCGAACCCAGATACATCACCTGAAGGATGGTCGCCTGTTCAAGCGAAGAATCATCGACCAGTTTCAGTGCCTGTGGACGCATTACCGCTTCAACACTGCCATTGAGGATTTCACCATCAAACGGAAGTTCCACCGTTTTACCAAACAGCTCAACAGCAGCTTTACCCGCGGGTGCGCGTTCAGCCTGCGCCTGCACAAAATTGGCCTGACCGATGAAATCCGCTACAAAGTGCGACTTCGGATGCCGATAAATCTCGTCAGGTGTACCGATCTGTTCGATCAGTCCCTTGTTCATCACGACAATCCGGTCAGAAAGCGCCATGGCTTCGATCTGGTCATGTGTGACATACACTCCGGTGATGTTCATCCGGCGCTGGAGTGAGAGGATCTCGCTTCGCATCTGCACACGCAGCTTGGCATCAAGGTTACTCAGTGGCTCATCGAACAGCAGTACCTTCGGCTCCATCACCAGACAGCGCGCCAGCGCCACACGCTGCTGTTGTCCACCCGACAGTTCATTTGGCCGACGTTTCCCCAGATTTGCCAGCCCAACCTGCGCCATCACCTCGTTTGTCTTTCGGGTGATTTCCTGACGCGATAGCTTGCGGATCTGTAAGCCATACGAGATGTTGTCAAAGACATTCATATGCGGGAACAGCGCATAACTCTGGAAGACCAGCGCCATATCACGCTTATTCGGCGGCTGGTCGGTGATGTTCTGGCCGTCGAGGATGATCTTACCGGAAGTAGGGTTCTCAAACCCGGCGATCAGGCGCAGTGTGGTCGTTTTCCCACACCCGGACGGCCCAAGCAGTGTCAGGAATTCGCCCTCACGGATCGAGAGCGAGATATTGTCCACAGCCCGGAACACACCATGCCCGTCACGTGATTTGAATTCCTTGACGATATCGATGAGATTCAGATGCCCGTCTTCATTCGTTCGCTTATCAGGGAATGCCATTTAATTACCTCCTTCAAAGGTGCGCTCAGCGCCGCTGGTAGAACCGATGAAGAAGTACAGAACTGCAATTGCAGAGAGTACAATCGCAATCAGGATCACACAGTAGGCAAATGCATTTCCAAATCGCCCCTGCTCGGTTTCATTCAGAATCTGTTGAGTCATAATCCGTGTTTGTGGTGTCGTCAGGAACACAATCGCGGAGATCGTGGTCATGGAGCGTGCAAAGGCATAAATCAGCCCAGACAGGAACGCCGGTCGAATCAGCGGTAGTGTAATACGCCGGAACGTGCGTGCATTATCGGCGCCGAGGCTGATTGATGCCTCCTCGATCGCAGGGTCAATCTGCGAAAGCGCACCCACCCCTGATCGCAGCGCCGCAGGTACACTGCGGATGATATAGACAATAATGATGGCTAATGCCCCACCAAAAACTGCCCGTCCGCCGGTCAGTTTCGGGATCAGCGTGATCTTGAACGGTTCTTCGACATTACCGAGGAACGGCAGCGTCATTTCCGTTGGTGTATTAAAGGCCAGCAGAAACCCGATGCCGATGATCGTTCCGGGCACGGCAATCCCGAGCATCGTCGCGAAGTCCAGTAACTGTCTTCCCGGAAACACCTTACGCACTACCAGAAAGGCGATCAGAATTCCGAGCACACCGGAAACAGGTGTCGCAATGATCGAAAACAGCGTGGTATCCACCATCGCTTCAGAACCGTAGCCGTTAATGACGAAGTTGAAATTGTCGAGCGTAAAAGTATTGTTCACCCCCAGCACGCGGGTAAACGCGCCCACAAAAATCGTCATGTAAATCATGATAATCAGGATACAGAACGCCATCACCAGCCCAAACAGCGGCCATTTCACCAGTGGATGCGTGATCTGCTGCGGCGTTCCGCTTGGTTTGCCCGTCACGGAGACCACCGAGGCCCGGCCCACCCAGTAACGCTGGATCACGAACACCGTCAGCGCTGGCAGCAGCAGAATCACAGAGAACACCGCCGCCGCCGTAGTGTCATACAGGCCGATAACCGAGACATAAATACGCGTCGCCAGAACCTCGAAATTGCCGCCCAGCACCAGCGGGTTACCGAGGTCTGCAATGGCTTCAACGAACAGCAGCAGGAAAGAGCTGAGAATACCCGGCATCAGCATCGGCAATGTGACCGTGCGGAAAACACGCCACTTACTCGCGCCCATATTGGTCGCGGCCTCTTCCAGCGAAGGGTCCAGCGCCTGCATCATCCCTTTCAGGTTGAGGTAGGAAATCGTAAACAGGGACAGCATCAGGACAAATGACAGCCCACCCAGCCCATAAATATCAGCACGAACCCCAAAGATACCTCTGGAGATCATCCCGTTGCGGCCAAACAGCAGCAGGACGGCTGTCGCGACGGCAAACGGCGGCGAGATGATCGGCAGCAGCGCCACCAGATGCATAAAGCGCTTAAAGGGGACGTTCAACTTCACCTGAACAAATGCAAACAGAAAGCCCAGGGCAGTCCCAAACAGACCAACCGTCACACCCAACAGGAGCGTATTCCAGATAATTCCCCGGTAGACAGGCTCGCTGAGATAACGATTGAAAAGCGGAAGCCCCTTTGCGGATACACTTTCACCGATCATCGCTGAAATCGGGTAGATAATCGCGATCGCCACAAACAGAACCACCAGAACGAGACTGACCGCCAGTATCGGGTCCTGACCGATGCGTCGGAGTTCGCCAGAAGAACGATTGACGAAATTCAACAAACACTCCTTCACCTATATGAAGATACGCCCCTTGTAAGTCAAGAGGCGTATCGGGAATCTGACATTTACAGCAAAACAGCAGCGGTTATTCGACTGGCTGAGGTGCGATTTCGGTATCGAAGCGCTCGACCAACTCGGTGCGGAGTGCGCCCGCAGCCAGGAAGTTGTAATCGATCAGATTAAGCTGTGTGAGGTCAACGGCCAGTTCCGAGATAGGTGTCTGCGGATTGGTTGGGATCTGGAAGGCGTTCACCTGCTGTGCCGTAGACTGGCCTTCAACGCTCAGCGCGAAATCGAGGAACAGTCGGGCGGCTTCGGGTTCGGGGCCATTCGCCAGAACGCCAACACCACCAATTTCAAAGCCAGTGCCTTCTTCCGGGAAGGTCGTGGTCAGCACGCCTTCGAAACCCTCGACCTGGAACTTCACGCAGTCATGCGAGAAGATCACGGCAACGGCAATTTCGCCGCGACCTGCCATCGGGCCGGAAGCCAGACCAGAGCGGGTGTACTGAAGGATGTTGTTGTTGAGCTGTGCGAAATAGGCAAACGCATTGTCGATAGCTTCCTGAGTCGGTGTACCATCTTCGTTATAGCCCAGCCCCGTCCCTTCGACGACTTCGGCGTCGGCTTCTTCGGTTGCATCAGCTTCTTCGGTAGCGGCGGCCTCATCTGTCGCATCGACAGCATCCGCAGCATCAGGCTTGCCATCGGGATACTCGAGTTTATCGGCTTCGAGTGTGATCACCGTCCAGAAGGCAGTAAAGGCAGTACCAGACGTCGCCGGATGTGCCATCGCAACCAATCCCTGAAGCTCAGGATTCAGCAGATCTTCCCACGAGGTCGGCGCTTCAAGGCCCATTTCTTCTAAAAGCTGGACATTCGAGCAGAAGCCAGTCGCACCCACATAGACGCCATACCATGTGTAATCTTCGGAGACATAACGCTGATCCAGTTCCCCGGCCAGCGGTGACTCATAGGATTCGATCAGGCCTTCTTCAGCGGCAGCGATATAGGCATCCGCCGGACCGCCCCACCACACCGAGAATTCGGGATCTTCAGCACTGGCACGAATACGGGCCAGCGCTTCACCGGATGAAAGACGCACATACGATGTCGCGATACCCGTTTCCGCCTCGAACGCCTGGGTAATGGCCTGACACCAGTCTTCCTGTGGAGTACAAAGAACGGTCAGGGTTTCTTCCTGCGCAGACAGCGGAGCAACAAGCAGCATCAGTGAGGTAAGCAGAGCAAACAGAACTGTCTTTCGGAACATACAAAACTCTCCTTAAAAAGTTTAACTATGCTTTAAGAGCTTAACAATCGGTTAATTATAGTCACAGAGGTCGAATTCGCAAATGTTCTGGAATAAGTCTCATAGGACCATGAGACAGTTTGCAGAGAACAAAAAGAACCAGCGCAGCGGCTGGTTCTTTCTGGAGTATCAGGTCCCCCCGGCAGGACTCGAACCTGCAATCTCCCGCTTAGAAGGCGGTTGCCTTATCCATTGGGCCACGGGGAGGCACACTGTCGTCCATTTTAATAGCAATTCCCCCGTGACTCAAGGACAAGCTTTTATTCAATTACTCAACATCCATTGACAGGTTTGTGAAGGCGCTGCGACCAGCATAACGCGCTGCATCACCAAGCTGTTCCTCAATGCGCAGAAGCTGGTTGAACTTCGCGACACGGTCCGAGCGAGCCGGGGCCCCAGTCTTGATCTGTCCGGCGTTCATCGCCACTGCCAGATCCGCGATCGTGCTGTCTTCGGTTTCACCGCTGCGATGGCTGGTGACGACCGTCCACCCATGACGCTGGCTGATCTGTGCGGCTGCCAGCGCTTCGGTCAGGGTACCGATCTGATTGACCTTGAACAGCAGCGAGTTAGCGGCCTTCTCCTTGATTGCACGCAGTACGCGCTCCGGATTAGTCACCAGCAGGTCATCGCCAACGATCTGGACGCGATCGCCAACGCGCTGCACCAGGCGGGACCAGTTTTCCCAGTCATTTTCCGCAAGACCGTCTTCAATCGAGATAATCGGGTAGCGTTCCACCCAATCCGCCCAGAAATCGACCATCTGCTCGCCAGTCAGGGTCTTGCCTTCAGTCGCCAGCACATAATTGCCGTTCTGATAGATTTCAGACGTAGCCGGGTCCAGTGCGATAAAGACCTGCTCGCCCGCGCGGTAACCGGCCTGCTCGATCGCTTCCATGATAACTTCGAGCGCGCCTTCATTGGAGCCAAGGCTGGGCGCAAAACCGCCTTCATCACCGACCGTGGTCGAATAGCCTCGCTTATGCAGCACGTTCTTCAGCGCCTGATAGATTTCCACGCCCCAGCGCAGTCCTTCCCGGAAGGAGTCTGCCCCGACCGGCATCACCATAAACTCCTGAAAGTCAGTGCTGCCTTCCGCGTGCTTGCCACCGTTCATGATATTCATCATCGGCACAGGAAGCACATGGGCATGAATGCCGCCCAGATAGGCGTACAGCGGCAGTCCGGCGCTTTCGGCGGATGCACGTGCCACCGCCATCGAAACACCAAGAATGGCATTCGCGCCGAGATTGCGCTTGGTCGGTGTGCCATCCAGATCGATCATCGTCTCATCGATCAGCTTCTGATCGGCAGCATCAAAGCCAGTCAGCTCAGAAGCCAGTGTCTCGTTGACAGCCTCGACCGCCTTCAGCACACCCTTCCCACCATAACGGGATTTATCCCCATCCCGCAGTTCCAGCGCTTCATGTTCACCGGTTGAAGCCCCACTCGGGACGATAGCGCGGCCAAAAGCACCGTCATCCAGCAGCACTTCAACTTCAACCGTCGGGTTTCCACGTGAGTCAAGCACTTCGCGAGCGTGAATATTCTCAATGAGCGCCATAATCGGTCTCCTTTTGTATTAAAAACGGTAATGACCTTTACTATAGCCCTTCGGTAAGACCTTCACAAGAGATAGTGTAACCGATACCCTGTGACAGATAGCCCGGGACACACATCGCGGTTTCACCATATTCGTTCGGATATGAGACATAGAGGGTTTATAAGCCAGTGACTCACTGGCAGAAGTGCCATCGACATCACCCGCGCCGACCATTAAAATGTGATAAAGGCAAAGGACATCCCATGACATCAACCCACCGCACCGTCTATCTTGACCACTCCGCCAGCACGCCGACCGACCCGCGTGTCGTCGAAGCCATGCTGCCTTACTTCACTGAGGTTTACGGCAATTCATCCTCAAGCCACAGTTTCGGACGCAAAGCAGAACAGGCGGTTGAAGATGCACGCGACAGCATCGCACGTATTCTGAACTGCACCGCCTCGGAGATCGTCTTCACCAGCGGGGGTTCAGAGAGTGATAACATGGCCGTGCGGGGTGCAGCATGGGCCGGTAAAAAGCTGCGCGGTGCGCATCATCTGATCAGCACCCCTATCGAGCACAGCGCCGTGAGCAACACAGTCAAACAGCTTGCCGATGAAATGGGATTCGAAGCAACCATTCTGCCCGTAGACCGCACCGCCAGTATTGATGTTGACGATTTCGCGGCCGCCTGTCGTGCGGAGACCAGCATCGCCAGCATCGTCTATGCCAATAACGAAGTCGGCACTATCGCAGCCATTCCACAGCTTGCGCATATGGCCCGCGAACGAGGGTTTTTCTTCCATACCGATGCAGTACAGGCCGTCGGACAGCTCTCACTCGATGTCCAGGGACTCGGCGTCGATCTGATGAGCATTTCCGCCCATAAGTTTTACGGCCCGAAGGGTGTAGGCGCATTGTACCTGCGTAAAGGTGTTGAGTTACTTTCCGCCCAGACCGGCGGCAGCCATGAAAGCGGACGCCGCGCGGGGACGCATAACACACCGGGGATCGTCGGCATGGCAAAAGCGCTCGAATTGGCTTACACCGAACGTGAAGCACGCAATGCCCATTATCAGCAGAAGCGTGACACCCTGATCGACGGCATTTTGTCCGGTATCCCGGATGCAGCGCTGACCGGTCACCCTGAAAACCGCCTCCCCTCTCATGCCAGCTTCGTATTCGCCGGTGTGGACAGCGCCAAGCTGCTCATGCATCTCGACATGAAGGGAATCGCAGCCAGCGGTGGTTCGGCATGTAAGACTGGAAATCCCGAACCGTCTGGAGTCCTGCTTGCGATGGGTTATCCGCCAGAACTGGCCGTCGGCAGTCTGCGCCTCACAGTCGGCCTGCAAACGACGCTCGACGACATCGGGTATGCCGTGGAAACTGTCACCGCCGTGGTAGAAAAACTCCGCAGGCTCAGCCGCACTTTTGCGCATTCGTAAGTTTATCTGATAGCAAGGTAAGCCCGCAGTATGTCAACAGAAAATAAGGGGCGGGTCGTTGTCGCGATGAGCGGCGGCGTCGATAGTTCAGTCGCAGCGGCGCTGCTGGTCGAACAGGGCTATGAAGTCATCGGCATGATGATGCGCCTGTGGTCAGAAGAGACAGTCTCCGATGGCGCAACCTGCTCCACCCATAACCGCTGCTGTACACCCGACCAGATGAATGATGCTCGTCGGATTGCGGATAAACTCGGCATTCCGTTTTACGTGCTGGATACCAAAGACGTCTTCCGCAGTACCATTGTGGAATATTTCATCGACCAGCATCGGCAGGCGCTCACACCCAATCCCTGTATCGAGTGTAACCGCCATATCCGTTTCAATTGGTTATTCCAGAACGCAATGGCTCTGGACGCCGATTATCTGGCAACCGGCCATTATGCCCGTGTCATGCACGAAGCAGATGGCACCTATACCCTCCGCAAGGGACTGGACGAGGGCAAGGATCAGAGCTATGTCCTCAGCGTTCTCCAGCAGGAGCATCTGGCCCATACCCTGTTTCCTATCGGCGGCTATCCCAAGAGCGAAGTCCGCGAGATTGCGGCGCGTTTCGGCCTGCCAACCGCCAGCAAGAAGGATAGTCAGGATTTATGCTTCCTCGGCGACGGGGACTATCGCCGCTTTCTCGGCGAATACGCGCCAGACACCGTCCGACCGGGGCCAATTGTCCTGAAGAATGGTCAGGTTCTCGGAAAGCATCATGGGCTGGCGAACTATACCATCGGTCAGCGCAAGGGGCTGAACATCAGCTACTCCAAGCCGCTGTATGTGATTGCCACCAACCCGTATCGTAACGCGCTGATTGTCGGCACACTGGGCGAACTCGGCAGTGACGAACTGACTGCCCATCGTATGAGTTGGGTGAATACAGATCACCCCACCGAGCCTTTCAACGCCGAGGTCAAAATCCGCTATAAGGCACGGCCAGTTCCCGCACAGGTCACCCCCCTGCCGGATGCCCGCGTGCATATCCGGTTTGAAGAGCCTCTGCGTGATATTACCCCCGGACAGGGCGCGGTGATCTATGATGGAGACATCTGCCTCGGCTGCGGCATCATCGAACGGTCACCGGAACGTGAGCCGCTTCAGGAAGAAACAACCGGAACCAACGTGCAGATCAGCCTTTAACTGAAGCAGCAAGCAGCAAGCAGCAAGCATCCTAAGCACGCTGATCAAAACCAAAGCGCTGGACACATTCCAGCGCTTTTTGTTTGCCCCGCACCTTGCAGCCTGCATGTACAACATTTGAAAACTCTAACCGCACTACTCGAACACCTGTGCTACACTAGAAGACTCCTGCACCTTAACAGCACGCTTCCCCAGATGTCCCGCCTTGTTGCAGCACAGAATTGCAGCAGCACATTTTTTTTGTGCGGCAGCAGCAGCAGCAACAAGCCAATTTTGAACCTGAGTATTCGATCACTTAACCGGATTGCAGCAGAATAGTGCAGCAAACTGCTGCAAACTGCTGCAACATGCTGCAACATGCTGCAAACACGGTCGTACCTGTCATGCACCCCACAATGCGCCAAAGAAGGTCTGGCTCACCTGTGACGGAAACAGCAGCATCAGCAGTGTCCCAATGACGATATAGGGACCGTATGGAATCGGACTGAAGGCGGTATAGCCTTTTGGTGAAAAACGCCGGTAGGCAATATAGATCAGCGCGCCGAAGGCTCCAAGGAAAATAGTGATGAACATTGAGAAGATCAGTGCCTGCCAGCCCAGCATAAGCCCACTGACACCCGCCAGCATCACGTCACCATAGCCGAAGGCTACTTCATCGATGGGTTGGCCGCGGATCTTCCCCAGAACATAGGTAAACAGCGCGCCGCCGTTAAACAGCAGGAAGAAAACGATATACCCTGCTGCCCCCCCAATCAGGGCATCGATGAGTGAAGGGGCTGCATTTTCGGGCGTGAGCAGTGCTTCAATCGCCACCAGCACCACCAGCGGGTTGATCACCACAAACAGAATCAGGCGGTGTTCAACATCGATCACGGTAATCAGCACCATCGCCGCCATATAGAGACACCAGAACACGGTTTGAAGCGCACTCACATCAGTCCGTATCTGCGAGACATACACGGTGAGTACCATCAAACCCGCCGTGAGCAGTTCTGTCAGCGGATAACGCCACGAGAGCCTCGCACCATTCGGCGAAGTGCGCTGTCCGAGTAAAAACGCGGTCAGCCCTAACCATGCACTGACAGGCCGTGGAAGATCATCAGGGTAATGCGGCAGGCGCACCGGGCGGCGTTTAGGAAGGTCATCCGCCAGCGCATTGACCACCCCACCAGCGAGAATACCGGCGAACGCAGCAAGTAAATACCAGACAGCCATCAATACGTACTCCTAATTAGGCAGTGGAGGTGCAGGGGGAAGCAGAGTCAGTGACACAGCAAGCAGGAACACCGCCGCCAGCACAGCGCTCAGGATCACAGAAAACTTCTGCGCCGGCGAGAGCACTGGTGAAACCGCAGCGAAACTCGGCGCATGATCCCCGATGTGTAGGGGAACAGAAAGCACTTCAGCCGCAGTGATCGACCAGGCGGCGAAACGCGCCTCTCCGCCAATAAGCCTGACGATCAGGTAAACGGCATCGGGATACTGTGCTTCAGCGACATCGGTTTCTGAAGGGATCGGTGGGCTGCTGACATGCGAGTGATAAATAGCCAGCAGTTCCCGGCCCGCTGCCGCAGCACTGGCGTAGGCATTGACGAACTGCACCGGGTTCATCTCGTAGCGGGTTGCACGATCCGCCGCGACATTATCAATCAGCACAATCTCGTCAATCATGGGCTGATTCAACGGCTGTGACGGTAGCACGCGGCCAAAAAGCAGTCCGCAGACCTCTTCATCAGGACTGGCTGCTGCCTGCGCCACGATCTTCGTGGCCTGCTCATTTGTCAGCCACAGTGTGTCCAGAACTGCCAACGTAACTTACTCAGCACCTTCAACTTCAGAAGTATCAGGCGGAATCAGCAAATGCACCTCTTTCCGGTCCTGTGGTGGATTACGGGTTTCATAGAACATATCCGCACTCAGGATATATTCTCCGGCAGGATCACTCACCCCGCGAATGTGCATCGTGAATTCCATTTCGGAATGCATGGTTTCGATGATATTCAGTTCCGTAATGACCTTACCGTCCATTGTGCGCAGGACCAGCAGCAGATTGGGACGATCCCGAAATGGAGTGACATTGACTTCGATAAACACCCGAAAACGGTCGGGATAAGGCAAAGCTCTCAGATGCTCGATCCTGATTTTATCCTTCGGCTGTGGGACCTTGTCCGCATCAAAAATAGGGATATCCACTATTCACCTGTTCTTTTCAGTGATTGCAATGCTTTCATCGCCTGATCAAACTGATTTTCCGGGACCAGAAAATGATCACGGCTGTACGCTGCAAACGGCAGAATGGTGACCGAAGCTTCGGCCAGTATAGCACTGATCCTCGCCATAAAACCGATAAGGTCAGGCGGCAGGACACTGTCACAGGTAATCAGACGATAATGATCAACTATCGCTTCATAACCCTGCAATCGGCGTTCAAAGTCCGCCAGCGCATCATGCGGGATCACAAGCGTGACTTCATGGGCATCGGCAAGCAGTGCGAGAAACGGCTCACCAATTTCCGCAATCACACCTGCTGCGGCGGTAATCGCACGCGCGGGCAGCCTGGTCACTGCATAGGTCTGATCATCCGACACAAAATTGCAGTTATTGAGGATTTCCTGAACACGAATGTTATTCTGCTGCATCCATCACTCTCCGCATCGTTCCTGCGTTTCTGTCCTATTCAGCGAACTGATACGTGGCCTCTGCATAGTAGCGGACCCGTCGTTTCGCCAGCTTCTGCTGAATCCACTCGTGCAGCATCTCGTTTTTCTCATCCGTCGACATTTCAAGGTCACGCAGAATCGTCAGCGGGAAATTCACCTGTATCGCCCGCCCCTGCACGATGTGGCGTGTCACTCCCGGCGGAAGATAAGCCTGCTGACGCGCTGCAGTCAGCACATCGTCCGGGGTCATCCGAGGAAAGATCATCAGTCCTGTCGCCTTCGGGAAAAGCTCCAGCACCTCTTCGAACAGGCGCACAGTAGTGCGATTCAAGACTGCGTTTCGCTCATAAATCTGAACGATTTCGGAAAGGCTGTGATTACGCTTATGAATATCTTCACTCGTATGCCTGATCACATACTGCTTTCCATCAGTCAGCAGACATGCTGCCATGCTCTCCATGTTATCCCGTTCGCCTTCGCCTACTTCAACATTCGGCAGCCGCCGCAGGTCGGTCAGCAGATCCTCGACGGCCAGATCGCTGATCACATGCCCCCAGACATCCAGTGTCATCTGCTGTGCGGAATATTCCACAACCTGAACCAGAATATGTGGATATTGAAGTTCATTGAAGGCGAAGGTACGGTTCGCACCATCCAGTACCACGAACTGTTCAGCACCCACCGACTGACCCTCACCGGTCTGTTTCATCGGCGCGACAATCGGCGGGTTGATGAGCGATTCACTGGCTTTCAGCTTTGCGACCAGCGGCCCTGAGCGCTGCGGGTCGTGATGTTCATGCAGCACAAGCTGCTCAATCGCAATAATACGTAAATCCGGAAAAGGAGCGTTAACGATCTGGCTCTGCATATCAGACATCGGTCCCTGCCTGGGCGGTGCAGTGAAAACACGGTCTAACTGTTTAATCACTCTCCGCTACAGTAACGTTAGTTACTTCTTCAAAAGCGCGTATCTGTGAGGGTGAAAGCTTCTTTGTTTTAGGATGATCCTTGATGTAGTCCTTCAGACTGGGCTGTATTTTCGTCTGGGCATGGACTACTGCGACCGTTGGGTTAATGACCGTCAGCCTCACCCGTGGATCGACGAAGACCACAACCGGTTGCACCTCGATGCTGGGTGCGATTTGGTCGAATACTTTCTGCACGGCATCGGCTGCGTCTTCAGCGTCCCGTGTGGGATTGCCGACACGGTCCATGATAAAGACACTGAACAAATTTCCCAGCAGGCTGCGTTGCGGCGTCCACTTACTCCCTTCCACCGTATATACCCCACGCTGAAAACGTGTCACGATAGCAAACACTCCGTAAGGAGAGATCAGCACGTGGCGGGCCGGGAAATGATAGTAGTTGTAAAGGACTGAATCGCCGCCCAGTCCTTTCAGGTTTTCAGGAATCACGGTATCAGGCCGTGGCAGGCGCACCCACTGATTCGTGAGCCTGACGGAAAACATCGTACTCAGGAATGCCAACGGCAGTACCAGTAGCGGAAGCAGGACCTCGACTACCAGTACCGCATTCTGCCCCAGTGACGGAAATAACAGACGTGCGTTCGTCACAATAAAACCGAGCGAAAGCAGTCCGAGGCTGACGAAGAACATAATCTGCGACAGCCTGCGATTCCGCTGGATCAACGCATGATTGGTTTCAATACGCATTCATATACTCGAATCGAACAGATAGAATTAAGGGTATCCCTAACGCCGATCAACGCGGGACAAAGTAGGAAATGAAACCGGTATAGTCGATTTCGGCGCAGATGTACTCACCATAGCGCACAGTAGTCAGGATTTCCCACTCTCGCGGCGCACCATGGGCCAGCCCTACCAGTGCCCGATCCACTTCGTCAGCCTTCGGCTTAATACAGTGCGTGACCGGGTACGGGAGCGGATCAAGTCCGCTGTTCACACCAAAGACATACACATCATAAAGCGGCCCCTGACGGTTATAACCCTGGGGAGCATCTGGTCTCAGGTAGGTGACAACAGGCTTGCAAAAAATGCTGATGCCATCGCGATAGGTGACACCAATATCATCACGATCAAACAGGAGTGTCCCGCAGTCACTGTACTGAGCCATCGGTGGGGTGAAAGATGTGATCGCCTCACCCTGAAGCTGCTGCGCAATCGGCGTGCTAAGCGCAGACGGTGTACCAGAGACTGGAGTACCTGCGGTCGTGGCAGTGGTAATCACCTCGACATTGATGCGTGCCTTGCCACCCATATTGATGTTGACCGGTGCTGAACCATTCGCCGGACCGAACACCGCAGCCGAACTCAGGTTGGCAAGGTCAAAGGTCGCACCCGGCGTCCATCCCCAATAAGTGAGAACCGAGGAACCCGAGCTATCGCCGTAAAATTCAAAATCAACTGGCAGATAGAAACCCACCCATAAGAAGCGATCAGTGACGGATACGGGTGTATCCAGCGTAACGGTGACGACACCAGTGGACTGAATATCTACCGTCTTACGTGCCAGCAGCTTGGCATCTGCGGGCGATCCGCCGTTTGCATCCTGATAAACAACCGCTTCGACGCTTCGGCCCGGTGTTGCTTTCAGCACCGAGATGCTAAGCCGGTCCACCTGAGTCGGGCGCGGCACGCCATAAGCATCCAGATCGAACCCATTCAGAATCAGTGAAGCCTCGCCTGTAATAAACCAGCGGACATTGCCATTACCTGAATTGAGTGACAGCGTCACGTTGCCCGCATTCACCAGACTGAAGCTCAGCGCAGTCATCAATACCACGATGAGCGTTCCAAGGATCAGAGTGGTCTGTATTCTTTTCATCGAAAATCCCTTTTACGGTTATGGTTTCCTGGCAAACATATTGCAAATGTATTCTTCCTCGGCCAAAACTGACGCCATTGTACGAGGTCTAAGCACGAGCGACAAGCAGTTTGTCTCTGTACAGCCGTTTGGGCCATGATGATAACGCTTATTCCACCATTCTCCACGCCCGGAGTAGTTCACTCACCCCCCACGCCTGTGCGAAACATCCACGTGGGTTGAAGGGCGCATCTCCATCAAACACTTCACTGACAGAACCCACCGCCGCATCCCGCAGGTGAGCGACCAAGGGTTCGAGGAATGATTTCGCCAGTTGTTTATCACCATAAACGCGCAGATGTGCGTGTACAAACGGTCCGATCAGCCAGCTCCATACCGTCCCCTGATGATAGGCGCTGTCCCGCTGTGCCATATCACCAATATAGATACCAATATATGCCGGGTCATCTTCGGCCAGACTGCGTAAACCATGAGGAGTCAGTATATATCGAGCGCACCGGTCGACAACGGCACGCTGCTGTACCGCATCCAGTGGCGAATGATGCAGCGACACCGCGAACAGTTGATTCGGACGCAGGCTCGCATCATCTCCATCTTCAGGCGTGTCGAGGACGTCATACAAGCCACCAGCTTCTTCATTCCAGAAGCGCTGAAAGCTCGACCGTACCTGCTCACTCAGGCGAGTATATGGCTCATCACTGCGACCAAGCTGCACAGCCAGATCAGACATCACACACAGCGCGTTATACCACAGCGCATTGATCTCGACTGCTTTACCTGTGCGAGCCGTGACAACCCATTCTCCTATTTTGACATCCATCCATGTGAGCTGCACCCCTTCCTCACCGGAGTGCAACAGCCCATCCTGTAGATCAACATGGATACCGTACCGCGTACCGCGCTGGTGCCATTCGATAATATCTGCCAGTACAGGGAATAGTTCCGCTGCCAGCACCAGATCACCTGTCGCCTCGACATAGGCACGAATCGCCTCAAAATACCACAGTGTCGCATCGACGGTATTATACTCCGGGGTTTCACCTTCATCCGGGAAGCGATTGGGCAGCATCCCCTGATCGACATACCGGGCAAAGGTGCGCAGGATGCTGGCAGCGATTTCGGGGCGATCGGCCGCGAGGGTCAGCCCGGGAAGCGCGATCATGGTGTCACGCCCCCAGTCGCTGAACCAGGGATAACCAGCGAGGACTGTATGTCCAACACCACGCCGGACAATAAACTGATCAGCAGACAATTTAAGCTGCTCTGTAACCGACAGTGGAACAGAAGCATTATACAGGCGGCCCATCAGGCCGGCTTCGTACTGCATCCGACGCATCAGCGCCTGTTCCCCATCAAGATCTGCATCCGCATCGGTGGTGATGACAATCGTCAGGCTGTCCCCGGGTTGAAGCTCGGCTTCCAGTACCCCTGCGCCGAAATGGTCTTCAACCGGTTCATGTCCGCGTTCGTGCTCAATGGCCTTAAAAAATCCCTGAATCCATTTCACCTGTGGTTTGACCTGCAACCCGGCATGCTGTGCCATCACATAGTATGGCTCTTCATTCTGATCCGGTCGGATCTGAAGGCCATTTGTCAAAGGATAAACCTGAGGCAGAATGGTGAGTATCCCGCCATGATGATCGCGATAACTGCCGACTGTATTTAGCGAAAGGTGCACTGGTTCTGCCGCACGCACCAATTGGTACTGGACATAGGTCGTATTGGCCCCCTGCTCCATCCAGATGCGCTTTTCCAGCAGCGCACTACCGATGCTATACCGCCAGACAGGGATCGTGCCCTCAAGCCAGAAAGCATCCAGCAGTTCGAAGCCGCGCGGCGTAACCGCCCCTTCTTCCCACTGATTCGCATGCAATCGATAGAGCCGCTCCTGATAGACGGCCACCTCATCAAGTTTGACCAGCATCAGCTTGCGTCCCAGCGGTGGATTGAGGGCGGCCACCAGCAGACCATGATAGGAACGAGCCAGCACACCAGCAATCGTCCCGCTGGCATAGCCACCAATGCCATTGGTCACGAGCCATTCGCGTTTGGATGCGCTTTCAAACAGGTTGCAATCTGCCCGGCTGAACTTCAGCATATCCCCCACCTTTTATGTGATGCACCAGTCTCCCACAGCCTGACCATGCAGAGATCACTCATCAAACCAGATGGCATTTGTCCATGCGCGCCGTCCGAAGGCATCACGCACAATCACCCGAATATAAGGGCTTTTAAAGCGGTCTATTTTAATTTCAGCACTGGTCACCCCATTACCGTAGACCGAAGTCGCCTGAGATCCCTTCCCTACCACGAAGATTCGCTCCGCCGGTGAACAGCGGATCGTCAGCGTATCTCCAGGGGTGAGCTGAAGGTCATAGATCTCCGGTCCTGTACTGGAATAAAAATAACCGGCCTTTAAAGCGGCCAACAGAGCCTCAGGGGATAATTCCTCGGCCTTCACCATGACCCATCCCAGCATCGTATCCGCACGCGCCGGTTCGAAGTGGGCGTCATCGGTCGCAAGCGCGGTATAATGATGACCGCGTGCCAGCAGAACATCCAGCAGTGACCAACCGCCGGGTTTGTCATTATGATCAACCGACGTCCCGTTGAAGATCTCGACGGCATGCACTTCGCCCAGTGATAGAGCATCCGCCTCAGGTAGATGGTACCAGTCAGGGTGCGCAATAGCGACAAAAGCCCCTGCAGCGACGGCACGCTGTGCAAGATCTGGCCCGGTTTCGCCTTCGGTATTCGGCGCGAAATCGAGTGGCAACCCCACCGCCAGAATATGCCAGAGGTATTCGAATGTAATGCCCGGTGCATGCAGCTCCGCACCGATCAGTGTTGTAAAATTCTCAGACCGAAATGGCGTTGTATCCGCAATTGCCCAACCAAACTGCTTCATAAAGTGATCAGTCAATGCGATAAAATCGTAACCTCCCTGCTGATACAGTCGGCACACCTGCTCCGGTGTGAGTCGACCGTCAGAGAGAGTGGAATGTGTATGGAGATTGCCCCTATAAAACCTTCCGGGACGCGCAAAAGGTAACTGCCGCATATAAAAGCCTCATTGAGCAGAACTATAACTGCCAGAATAAAAGCATACCGAGCATCAGTGCTGCAAACGAAAGTAACATCATTGGCCAGCCAACTTTAAAGTAATCTGAAAACTGATAATTACCCGGTCCCATCATCAGCATGTTCACCGGATGGGCAATCGGTGAAAGATAAGCCGCGGAACATCCCAACGCAGTAGCGACCGCAATCGCCTGCGGATTTGTGCCCATCAGAATCGCCGCATTGATCGCAATTGGCCCGGTCACCAGCACGGTGACCTGACCACCCATCAGATGCGTCAGGGCCGAACTCAGAATAAAACAGCCTGCGGCCAGTCCAAGCGGTCCGAAAGGCTGCACGATGCCGAGGAACTGCTGGCCGATGACTTCCGCCAGCCCGGTATGTTCCATTGCCGCACCCACTGAGTACATACAGGCAATGAGGAAAATTACCTGCCATTCCACACTGCGATAGGCATCTTCCATCGGGATCAGTCGCGTGGCGACCATCATCGTCGCCGCAATCAACATGGCGATATAAACCGGCACCCCCAGTACTGATGCAATAATCGCCACTACTGTCACAGTGACTGCCAGTAGCGCAGGCTGTCGCTGTAAGGGCTGATCACTGGCATCTGTTTCCAGCACGATGAACATATCATTATGCTGAAGCTTGCGCAGGTCAGCCCGGTTGCCGACCAGCAGAAAGGTATCGCCGCGTTTCAGTTCAAAGTCCGCCACATCGGTGCGATAACTGCGGCCATCACGCAGCAACGCAACAGCCGTAAAGTTGAACCGCTTGCGGAAGTTCAACTGTTTGAGAGTCTGACCTTCCGCACGGCTATGCGGCGCAAGAATCATTTCGATAAAAGTCACGCCGCGCTCACTGATGTGGTTCCGTGTATTGTCACGCCCGATTTCGAGGCCCTTATTCGTCAACTGCTTGATGCGTTCTTCACGACCGACCATCAGCAGAATATCATTGGGCCGGACGACCTGATCAGCAGTCGGATAGAAAATCGCCTGACGCCCATGCCAGATCGCCAGAATACTTAATCCATACCGCTGACCAATCGCAATGTCGGCGAGGGTGTGATTTGCATATTCAGACCACGGCAGCACACGCGCTTCCCAAAGGCGTTCCCCGATCTGATAGATCTCTTCCAGTTCACTGCCCGTTGGCACCGAGAGGATCTGCTCCGAAATCGGTGTACGATCAGGTAAGATGCGCCGTCCCACCAGGATAAGAAATATAAAACCCAAGAGGGCGATCAGGCCACCCGTCGGTGTAAAAGCCAGAATATCGAGACCGGCCTGCGGTGGCTCAACACTCTGAAGCTGCGTATCGACAATGATGTGCGCGGTTGTGAAATAGGTCGCGCTGCCACCGAGCAGTGTACCGTATGCAATCGGAATCAGCAGTTTGCTCGCTCTGATCCCGCTGCGCTTGGCCGCGACAATCGCACTAGGCAGCAGCAGTGCTCCAACGGCGACATTCAGCATGAAAAGCGAAAAAGCGATCGAAGCAGCGGTGAACAGAGCGACCATCCGCACTTCAGAGGTACCGCTCAGCCATAGAATCCGGCGTGCCAGCCAACTGGTAATCCCGATACGATCCAGCACACGGCTGACAATAAACAGGCTGATCATCGTCACCACCACTGGGCGGCCAAACCCTGCAATGGCAATCGCGGTGACATCCGCTGCCCCCACGTTGTCGAAGATTGCAAAGCCGATCAACTGCGCAACCGCAAGACCACATGCTATGAAGAGTGCCGCCAGATCCACTCTGATTCGATTTGCAATCGCCAATGCCAGCGGGACGACAACGATGACCACTACCACCAACTGCGCAGCCGTAAGCGTCATAAAGATCCGCTATACCACTTCAGGCTGACAGTAACGGTTCACCCAATCAAGGATGCGTCGCAGGTGCTCCACCCGATGTTCGGGTTCCCCATTGCGGGTCAGTTCATGTCCATCCCGGGGAAAGCGCACAAACTCCGTTTCTACTCCAAGACGGCGCAGATAGGCGAACAACTGCTCTGCCTCCGAGATTGACACCCGATAGTCGTTCTCACTGTGGATAATCAGCAGCGGTGTTTTGATTTTATGCGCGTGTGCCAGTGGGGATTGTTCCCACAGGAACTGCGCGTTTTCAGTCGGCAGGGTTCCAAACTCATTCAGCACAAACGTCGGGATATCGGTCGTTCCAAAGAAGCTCAGCAGGTTATAAACCCCACGCTGTGTGACCGCCGCGCAGAAGCGGTCGGTATGTGCGACAGCCCACGTGGTCATGTAACCACCGTAAGATCCGCCTGTGATCGCCATACGCTCGGTATCGATGAAGCCTTTTGCAATCAGCGCATCGACACCCGCCATGATATCCCCATAGGCCAGATCACTCCAGCCGCCAGCGTAAACCGCCATCTGGAATGCTTCACCATAACCACCACTGCCTCTGGGATTGCAGAACATCACGACATAACCCTGTGCGGCCATATTCTGCCACTCATACCACTCGATCGGGTTATTCGGCCCCCACATGATATGCGGCCCACCGTGAATGTACAGCAGGAAGGGATACTTTTTTTCGTCTTCGAAGTCTGGTGGCAGTAGATACCAGCCTTCGATTTCCTGACCATCTGCCGCCTGATAGTGCAGCGTGTGATACGGCTGATTGTGAATCTGCGCCAGCAGAGGCTGATTAAAACGGGTCAGGGTTTCAGGTTGTTTACTTTCAGTGGACGCAAGCATAAAGACTTCCAGCAGATGCGTCTGGGTTCCCGCGATAAACACCAGTGTACCATCTGCCACTGCATCGAAGGTCTCAACACGCCAGTCACCTTCAAGGACGGTTTCAACCTGCCCACCATGGGGAGAAACACGGTACAGGCCTATTGCCCCCGCATGTTCAGCCGAGAAGTACAGATATTCACCATGCCAACGCATTGCAACCGGGGCCATGTCCAGCTCAAGATTGAGATCACGGACTTCACCACCGTCAGTGGAAACCACACTCAGGCGGTTAAAGCGCATACTGGCTTTATCTTCAGGAAAGCGGATAAATGCCAGCCAGCGTCCATCAGAAGAAGGCTGCGGCTGCGCATCCGTATGGTCACCGTGATTAAAAGGAGTCTCCGTTCCATCTTCGACACTGATGCGATAAAGGCGGCTCTGACGGTAGGGTTCATCCGCCTCTGGTCGGGCTGCACGGGCTGTCCAGATCGAGCGGCCATCAGGCGACCAGTATGGCTCCTGGTAATTCGCTTCTACTGAGGTGAGGCGGCGCTGCTTCGAGCCTTCCACGGTATCGATCACATAAACCTGTGCATAGCGGTCAGTGGTATATGACACCCCCATGCGATACGGGATGCGATGGATGACACGCGGATCGGCCTTACGTTTTTCCACATCTTCGTTTCGCTCGGTCTGTGCCTTGCGATCAAATTTATCGAGCTTTTGATCTTCCGATGGCGCATCTTTACGTTCCATTTCACCCCGATTGACGCTGGCAAGGAACACGATCCGCTGTCCATCCGGGGACCAGTTAAAGCTGCTTACACCATTAGGATGCTGTGTAAGCTGGCGAGATTCACCACCGCCCATCGATAATGACATCAGAAAAACCTGCGGCTTCTCACCTCTGCTTGAGAGGAACGCCAGCCAGCGTCCATCTGGTGACCAGCGCGGCATACTATCCTTATTGCTGCGGGTGAACTGCCAGTGATCGCGCTCTGGAGACTGAAGATCACTGATCCAGAGATTGCGCTTGTACTGGTTCCCCGCCTTGTCGATGTCAACGCGGACAAACGCTGCCCACCGCCCATCAGGGCTAACCCGGATATCTTCAAGGAACTTTTGCACATAAAGATCATCGAGGGTGATCGCCCGTTTTTCTGATGTCATACAGACCTGATTTCGTTGGTAAAGCTTAACGCTTCGGTAAACTTACTGTCCGACTTTACTACTCGGCAAACAATTCGGAATAGGTTTCCTCGACTTCGGCGATTGCACGTTCGAAGATGTCGAGTCCCTTTTCCATCAGTTCCTGATTGATCATCAGCGGCGGCGCGATACGAATGGCGCTCGAACCGCAGGCCAGTGTCAGCAGGCCGTTGAGATAGCAGGTGTTCACGATTTCATCACGGAACTCCGCACGCGGATGACCATCCTTATCTGAAAAGTCAACACCAAGCATCAGACCGCGTCCATCGATACGGGTGATAGACGGGTGATTTGCACGGAAGTGTTCAAGCCGTTCGAGAGCATAATTACCCCGGTCAGCAGCATTCTGAAGCAGACCTTCCTCCTCGATCACGGCAAGTGTCGCATTCGCAGCAGCACATGCGACCGGATTTCCGCCAAAGGTGCTGGCATGTGCACCGGGGACCCACTGCCCCATAACATCCTTATGGGTGATGATCGCGCCAATCGGGAAACCGGAACCGAGACCTTTCGCCGTGCAAACGATGTCCGGCTTCACACCGGTATGCTCGACGGCCCACCACTGTCCGGTGCGGCCAACACCCGACTGGATCTCATCGACGATCAGCAGGATCCCATATTTATCACACAGGGCACGGAGTTTGGGGAAGAAGTCATCACGCGGGACGATATAACCACCTTCGCCCTGAATCGGCTCCACCAAAATTGCAGCGATCTCCTTGCCAGGATATTTCCGCTTGATGATCACGTCCTCGATAAAGGCCGCAGCATCACCCCAGTCGAAGGAGTCATTTTTCGCCTGTTCAGTCGCGATTTTCCCAGGATACGGCACATGCTCCACCCCACCGGGAATGTGTGAGTAACCTGCCCGCTGGATGGCCTTACTGGACGTGACAGAAAGCGATCCCATCGTACGCCCGTGGAAGCTGCCATAGAAACCGATGACGTATTGGCGGCCCTCACGATAGCGTGCCAGCTTCAGTGCAGACTCAACCGCTTCTGTACCGGAATTACAAAAGTAGACCAGCTTGTCATCAGGGGACTCTGCGCCATGGATTGGAGTGATCTGCTGCAAGCGCTCTGCCAACTGAACCTGCTGTGTGCAGAAGAAGTCGGTTGCGCCGATATGGACGTACTTTTCACTCTGCTCACGTATCGCTTCAATCACACGATCATGACAGTGCCCCGTGGACAGCACGGCGATACCCGCAGCAAAGTCGATATACTGGTTGCCATCCACATCCCATACTTCCGCCCCTTTGCCGTGACTCATCACGAAACCATAGGAACGGGTGTAAGACGGTGAGAGTGTTTTTGCGTCGCGGGCGACGACAGCACGGGACTTCTCACTTGGATCGCGGAAAACAAATCCATATTCAGTAGTTGCCATTAAACTATAGTCTCCTTATCATTTCCCCCTATATCTGGAGTCAGTATAGCAAGGTGCGCACCTGAAACCAATTGACAATTAGAATCCGATAAGCCCAAATAGAAAAATTGTGCTAAAATACAGGCCAATACAGGCACAAATCTGATAAGTCCACTCGCATTTCGCACTGAAAATCAAAGACAAAACTGAGAAGACAGCCTTATGACGCGTGTAACCCCTGCCCGCCAGCAGTACCTCGATATGAAGGCGCAGTATCCGGACTGCATTCTTTTATTTCGTATGGGGGATTTTTATGAGACATTCGATGAAGATGCCGAAATCGCGGCGCGGGAACTTGACCTGACGCTGACCACACGCTCACATCCCAGCGGCAGTGAGAAGATCCCGATGGCGGGTGTCCCCTATCACGCCGTCGAAAATTACATCGCCAAACTTGTGGAGCGCGGGTATCACGTCGCCGTCTGCGACCAGATGAGCGAACCGAATGGGCGTGGCCCGGTTGATCGCGAAGTTACGCGTGTGATTACCCCCGGAACCGTGATTGAGCCGGAACTGCTGGCCGAGAATCGCCCTAACTATCTACTGGCGATCTACCCTGCCGGGGATGCGTCAAGCGGCGAGTGGCGGGCTGCAGGCATTGCCTATGCAGACATCAGCACCGGTGAGTTCGCGGCCACCCAGCTAGAGGGTGATAACGTCGGTGTGCTGGTTCTGGAAGAGCTGGCCCGCCTCAGTCCGCGTGAAGTGCTGCTACCAGTCACATGGGCTGAACGCGGCGCTTCGCTGCCACAGGGGAGCTACCTCACCCCCTATGACGACTGGCATTTCGAGCCTCATACCGCCGAACAGACTTTACACCGTCACTTCAGGGTAAAAACCCTGCACGGGTTCGGGCTTGAGGAACTACCCTGTGCGGTAGCCGCTGCTGGTGCGATCATGCAGTATCTCTACAACACACAACGCAGCAATATCGGGCAGATCGTCAACCTGCGCACTTACTCCACCCAGAATTTTATGGTGCTGGATCAGTTCACACGTCGCAATCTGGAACTGACCGAGTCGATCCGTTCGCGCAAGACTCGTGGCAGTCTGCTTGGTGTGCTGGATCGCACCACTACGGCAATGGGGGCACGCCTGCTGCACAGTTGGGTACATCAACCACTGCTGGATCTGAAGCTGTTGAACGCCCGTCTGGACGCGGTCCAGTCACTGGCGGAGAATGAGGTGCTGCGCGAAGAAATTCGCGACCGTCTCAAGCAGGTCTCGGATATAGAACGCCTGACAAACCGACTGATTATCGGCAAGGCGGGTCCACGTGATCTGATCGGCCTGCGCCAGAGCCTGATGATCATCCCTGAACTGAAGGCGCTGATTTTCGAAGTCCCGGCGCTGTCCCCGCTGATCAAGCATCTGGACTCATGTGGTGAGGCCTGCGAACTGGTCGCAAGCGCAATATCTGATGAACCGCCCGCAACTCTGAATAACATGGGGATTATTCGCAGCGGCTATGCCGCTGAACTGGACGACATCATCGAGGCGAGCCGCCATGCCCGTGAATGGATCGCCAACCTCGAACCCCAGGAACGGGAGCGCACCGGTATCCCGTCACTGAAGGTCAGCTATAACAAGGTGTTTGGCTATTACATCGAGGTCACTCACGCGCACACTGCCAAGATCCCCTCTGATTACATCCGCAAGCAGACCATGGTCAATGCAGAGCGCTACATCACACCGGAACTGAAAGAATACGAGACGCTGGTCCTCAATGCAGAAGAACAGATACTCAGTGTCGAGCGGCGCTTATTCGAAGAGGTCTGTCAGCAGTTGAATGACTCCGCCCAGCGCATGATCAAGTCAGCGCGGGCAATTGCTCATATCGATGCCTTCCTGTCACTGGCAGAAGTCGCCGTACGTGAGAACTATGTCAGGCCACAGCTTACTGATGACGACCGGCTGATCATTCAGAATGGCCGCCATCCGGTCGTAGAACGTCTGCTGGAAGATGGCACACGTTACGTCCCGAATGATACGCATTTTGACAGTATGTCACGCGTCCACATCATCACCGGGCCAAATATGTCGGGTAAATCGACTTATATACGCCAGGTGGCGATCATCACGCTGATGGCGCAGATCGGCAGTTTTGTCCCGGCACAGGAAGCCATTATCGGCGTCGTGGATCGTATCTTCGCCCGTATCGGCGCGCAGGATGAGATTCATGCTGGTCACAGTACCTTCATGGTTGAGATGGTAGAGACCGCCCGATTGCTGTCTGGAAGTACGCGGCGCAGCCTGCTGATCCTCGATGAGGTCGGACGCGGCACTGCCACCTATGACGGCCTCGCCATTGCCCGCGCTGTGATCGAATACATCCACAACAATCCGCGCCTGAACTGCCGTACGCTGTTCGCCACCCATTACCATGAGCTGACTGAACTGCCCAATGTGCTGCCCCGCACACGCAATTACAACGTCGCTGTCACCGAAGAACACGACGAGATTGTGTTCCTGCATCGTGTGGTCAAAGGCGGCGCAGACCGCAGCTATGGTGTCCACGTCGCCCAGCTTGCCGGGATGCCGCGCCCAGTGGTAGATCGTGCACGTGAATTACTGGAACATCTGGAGACACAAGGCAGTGACTTCCGCCCTGCTCCACTGCCATCGGCTTCTGCAACTTCCCGGAAATCACGAAATGGCAGTTCGCATCAGTTGAGCCTGTTTGATACAACTGTCGAAAACCCGGCACTGAAGGCCCTGCGCGATTTACGGGTGGATGAACTCAGCCCGATTGAAGCGCTCACCAAGCTTTACGAACTAAAGCGCCTGGTGGACGATGCTCAGGAGTAGGCCAGCTTTTCACATATAGCTTCATTGTGACAACCTCAGATCAGGCGAACAGTGATCTGAGGTTGTTCACTGATTGGATGCAATGTTATGCTTGTGACATTCCATAACAGAAAACAGGGGAAACGCCGATGACTGCACAGATCATTGACGGCGAACAGATCGCCGCACGACTTCGCGAGGAAATTGCTCAGGATGCCGCCTCATTTCAGGCGGAGTATGGATACGCGCCAGGATTGGGTGTGGTACTGGTCGGTGAAAACCCGGCATCACAGATGTACGTCCGCATGAAGATGCGCACCTCAAAAAAGGTCGGCATCGAGAGTTATCCCCATTACCTGCCTCAGGACGCCACTCAGGAAGAAGTTGAAGCGGTGGTCACAAGTCTGAATGAAGACCCAAGGGTACACGGCATTCTGGTCCAGCTTCCGCTGCCCAAACACCTGAACGAAGAGCGTGTGCTTGACCTCATCAGTATCGAGAAGGATGCCGACGGCATCCACCCGTTGAATATGGGCTTTCTGGCGTTGCGCGGACGCGAACCCCTTTTTACCCCGGCGACACCTACTGGCTGCATCGTTCTACTAAAGGAAGCTGGAGTTAACCTTGCCGGAGCCAACGCAGTGGTCGTCGGACGCAGTAACATCGTTGGTACTCCCGTTGCCTTGATGCTGATGCGTGAAAATGCGACCGTCACTATCTGCCACAGTCGTACAAAAGACCTTGCTGCGCATCTTGCTCAGGCTGATGTCGTCATCGCGGCGGCTGGCATACCAGAGTTCATCAAGGGAGAGTGGCTGAAGCCCGGCGCAGTAATCATCGATGTTGGTTCCAATGTCCTTGATAACCCCACCACTGAAAAAGGCTATCGCTATGTCGGGGATGTCGAACTGGCGTCAGCACAGGAAGTCGCCAGCGCGATTACAAAGGTTCCTGGCGGTGTTGGCCCGATGACCATCACCATGCTGCTGATGAATACGGTACGGGCTGCACGGCGTGCAGCACAGGCGACCCCGGCTTAACACATCATAGGGAAACAATGACGACTCTTCTGGTTAAGAATATCGGAACGCTGGTCACGATGGACGACCAGCGCCGCGAAATCAGCAATGGTGCTATTTTCATCCGCGATCATGTGATCGAGGCAGTCGGCACACTGGACGATATGCCACAGCAGCACGCAGATACGGTTCTGGATTTACCCAATCATGTGGTGCTACCAGGGCTGGTGAACACGCATCACCACATGTTCCAGAATATGACACGGGCAGTCGCGCAGGATAACGAACTGTTCGGCTGGCTGACCACACTGTATCCGATTTGGTCGAGCCTGACACCGGAAATGATCCATGTCTCTGCCAAGCTGGCAATGGCCGAGCTGATTCTATCCGGATGTACGACCTCCAGCGATCACCTCTATCTGTACCTGAACGGTATCCAGATTGATGACGAGATCCGCGCCGCACAGGAACTGGGCTTCCGCTTTCATCCCACCCGTGGATCGATGAGCGTCGGCGAAAGCAAAGGCGGCCTGCCACCGGATCGGCTGGTGCAGGATGAAGCGCTGATCCTGAAGGACACACAGCGTGCTATCGAGCAGCATCATGATGCTGAACGCTATTCCATGCTGCGCATCGGTGTCGCCCCGACTGCGCCGTTCAACGTCTCCATGGAGCTGATGCGCGAAGCCGCAGCGCTGGCACGGGCTTATCCAAAGGTACGCCTGCACACCCACCTGGCGGAGAATGTCAATGACATCGACTACAGCCTTGAGAAATACAACATGCGCCCCGGCGAATTTGTAGAATCGCTCGGATGGATTGGCGATGATGTATGGCATGCACACTGTGTCCAGTTGGATCATCAGGAAATTGACCTGTTTGCACGGACTCAAACCGGTGTCGCTCACTGCCCCTGCTCTAATATGCGGCTGGCATCGGGAATCGCACCGATTCGCGAAATGCTGCGCCAGAATGTCCGTGTTGGCCTCGGTGTGGATGGCTCGGCCTCGAATGATGGTGGACATCTGTTGGGCGAAGCGCGTCAGGCGATGCTGCTTCAGCGGGTAAAGGATGCTGATCCGTCTGCGATGTCCGCACGCACTGCACTGGAGATGGCAACGCGGGGCGGCGCGTCAGTCCTCGGACGTGATGATATTGGCGTGCTCGCGACCGGTATGGCGGCGGACTTTGCCGCATTCCGTATTGATCAGATGGCGTATACCGGCGCATGGCATGATCCTACGGCAGCGCTGCTATTCTGCCAACCGACACAGGCCGATGTCGTCGTCATTCATGGACGTCTTGTGGTCCAGCAGGGCCACTTCGTCCATCTGGATCTGCCGATGCTGGTCGAGCAGCACAACCGACTGTCGCGTCAGCTTTTCAACACACCACGCTAACCTGTTGACTGTATGGGATTTCTGCGTCTCTCGACATCCTGCGCTGTCTTTGATGACGAGGGGCGCATCCTGCTTTCGCTGCGCGGAGACCTCAATCAGTGGAATCTGCCCAGCGGGCGGGTGGATGCCCACGAATGGCTGCCAGAGGCCGCCGCACGCGAAGTCCGGGAAGAAACCGGGGTTGAAGTAGAGATCGAACAGGCTGTCGCGCTTTTCTACTGGCAGGGCTGGGATCGACTCAATGTCCTGTTCCGTGCGCGGCCAATTGGTGGACAACTGAGACAGCGCACCTTCGAAACGCGACAGAATCAGTTTATGCCTGTCGATGAGTTACCTCCGATGCGTGATACCAACCTTGTCCATGCGGCGCTTTCTCCGCAGAAGCTCGCTCCGCAGATCCAGACAACGCCACCTGAACAGCTTCGACGCGTACGTTGGGCGCTTCGCAGGCGTTACATCGCCAATCTTCTGCAAGGAAAACCCGAACCTCGCCACGTCCGCTTCAATGTTCAGGCGGTTGCCATTATTCTGGACCTTTCTGGTCAATACATTCTGGTTGAAACACACCGTGATCACGATCAGCTTGCTCGTGTGGTTTGTGACGGCTCAGCACCGTGGATACAGCTTCAGCAGTCCTTACGTTTATCCAAACCAATGGATTTTCAGTGGGCGGGTTTATGGCAGAGACCTGAAACCAACATGCTAAGCTTTGTATTTATCGCATACCACCATCACATTGCAGCAGAAGCGGAATATACGTGGAAGCGTCTCGATGAGACTGTACTGAATACACAGGATGAAGCGTTTGTTAAGCAGGTCAGGCAGCCAACCAAGCATACGAGCATCTGGCTGATGCGGGAGTAATAAGCGCGATTATGAGAACCCGGCACGCCAGCGTTCATCACGATAGTCCTGCGGGGTATCGACATCCTGAAGAATGCTGTCGGTATCAACTTCGAGGTAGCGAATATCGTCAGTGTGTTGAGTAAAGAAATCGCGCAGGCTGGCCCTCTGGTCTAGCTTCTGAATCTCCCCCCAGTAGCGTCGTCCGATCAGCACCGGATGTCCACGGCGGCGCTCAAAACTGGGGATGATCAGCTTACTGCTGGTTTCCGCATACATCGAAAGGATCTGATAAAGAACTTTCGGTTGGATACGCGGCTGATCCCCTAAGACAATCATGGACGCGGCGATGTGAGAAGGCTGTGCCGCTAACCCGGCTTTGACCGAGGACAGCATCTCACCGCTGCGATAGTGCCGATTATAGACGACATCCACCTCAAGCGGCCTCAGCAGCGCTTTGATCTCCTTTGCCTGATGTCCCGTCACCACCGTGATATGATCAATCCGCGACTTAATCAACTGCTCAATGATATGTTCCAGAATAGTGCGATCGTTACCCCACGGCAGCAGCATCTTTGAAGTCCCCATACGGGTTGAAAGCCCTGCTGCCAACACAATCGCACCCACAGGCCGCTGAACTTCTACAACTGGCTGAACACCCCGCACCGCCCCCAATACCACACCGTTAAAGCGATTCGAGCGCAGCATCAAACGAGCAATCAGACGTGCCCGCCCACGAAAATAGCCTTTGGGCGGCGTCTGATTCAGAAACGCGATCAACCGAGCTTTCGGCGGAACCCCTTTCAGGCCAAGGGCTTCATCCCGCAGCACCTGTGCAATCCATGCCGCTTTGATGCGAATATCCTGTGCAAAACCGTAACGAGCACGGATCGCCTCAGCGTTGTAGACACTTTCATCGCTCAGGGTATAGTTCAGTGCCGAAACAGACGCTACGGGGATAATCAGGGATGTCTCTGGCGGGATGCCGGGTTCATCCTCAAAAGGTGATTTCAGGAGTGCAGCGTTGGCCCGATCAGCTTCCACCAGCCAGACATCGGAGTCCATGGTATCCAGCCACACCGGCAGCTCTTCACGAGAGACGCCGTGCACCACTCCATTTTCAATGGTTTTATACAGAAAAACAAAGCGCTTCTCGGAAAGGGCTGCGGAGATCTCAGTTCGATCACTCTGAGCAGAGAAGACCGCGGGCATCAGGTCGAGCAGATGTGCATCCATGCCCATTGTGGTGGTCGCCAGCACGCGCCAGCCTGCTTCGGCCAACTCATAGCCAAGCGCCGCCAGCAGACTGGTCTTACCTCCTGCGCCGATAATCGCAACGACATCACCGGGCGTTATCTCCAACGCTTCATGAAGTTTCATATGTTCAGCTTTGTTACGTCACCAATCCCCTGTGCACGCAGGGCGGCAACAACTTTCTCTGGTGTTATCGGGATTTCATCAATCCAGACACCGGTCGCGTCATAGATAGCAGCAGCAACAGCGGGTGCGAACGGAAGCATCGGCATTTCTGCCATGCCACGCGCACCAAACGGTCCAATTGGATCGGGGTATTCGAGGATCACCGATTTCACCCGATCGGGGATGTCATAGACAGTCGGGATCAGATAGGTGGACAGATGCGGATTAAGGATCCGCCCCTGATGCGAGATCAGGTTCTCCATCAGGGCGTAACCGTGTGCCTGAACCACCGCCCCTTCGATCTGGCCCTGCACCTGCTGCGGATTAATGGCCTTGCCGACATCATTGGCTGCTACGACGTTAATCACCCGTACATGACCGGTTTCAATATCGACTTCAACTTCCACCGCCTGTGCCGCATACCCATAGGCAAAGTTCGGTTCACTTTTGCCGGTTTTCGGCTCGTACATGGTGGTTTTTGGCGGTCGATACTTATACTCGGCAATCGCGGGCCGTTCCTCATTGTGCCATGCCTGAAGTGCCTTTTCCGCTGCGCCCCTGATCGCATTTCCCGCCATAAAGGTCAGGCGTGAAGCCGAAGCACTGCCCGATGACTGGGTTCCGGCGGTGTCATGCCCCGCCAGGCGCACCTTATGGAAAGGTACCCCCACCGCATCGGCAGTCATCTGCATCATGGCGGTATGTGTCCCCTGCCCAACGTCGGCTCCAGCAGCACGCACAACGACTTCCTCGATCTCAGTTGTCCCGTGCAGTTCGATCTGTGCCCAACTATTTTCCGGGAAGCCGAAAGAATAACCGATATTCTTGAAACCACAGGCAAATCCCACGCCTCGCCGCAGGGATGAACCGTCTAACGCACTGCCATCTGAATACTGTTCACGCAGCAGATGATCGACGTCCGTATTGGGCCAGAAGCCGCTCTGCATGGCACACTCTTCAATCACCTGCGGCATACTCACACCGGCGGGCAGCGGTGTTCCCACAGAGAGAATGCTGTTTTCCCTGATAGAATTGATCTTGCGGATTTCGACTGGAGACATACCCAATGCCGCCGCAAGCTTGTTGACCTGACCTTCAGCGGCGAGTGCAGCCTGAGGCGCGCCAAATCCACGAAACGCCCCGGTCGGGATATTATTGGTCAGCACCGCGTAAGCATCTACTGAAACATTCGGCACATCATATGGTCCTGCAATCATCAGACAGGCGTTAGCAACCACTTTGGTGGACGTGTAGTTGTAAGGGCCAGCATCCCCCATGACCTTCGCCTCAATCGCGATGATCCGGCCATCACGAGTTGCGCCCCATTTCGTCCGAAATACAAACGGATGGCGCTTATGGTGATACCGGATCGACTCTTCACGGCTCCAGACGACTTTCACCGGACGACGCAGGCGCATCACCGCTAGTGCCAGTACAATCTGCACGGACATATCCTCACGACCACCAAAGGCCCCACCGATCGCAGGGTAAACAACTCGCACCTGATCTTCCGGCAGATTCAGCGCGTGTGTGATCTGCCACAGGTCTTCGTGAACCCATTGCCCAGCAACGCAGACAGTAATCCGCCCCTGTTCATCGATATAACCGAGACCAGCTTCCGGCTGAAGAAATGCATGTTCCTGATAACCGGTGCGATATTCACCTTCGATGATCACATCAGCCTGTGCCCATGCAGAATCAATATCTCCTCTGCGCACCTCATAATGACAGAAGACATTCCCCGGGTTATTCGGATGAATCTGCGGAGCATCGGGCTGCATCGCGGACTCCATATCGAATAATCCGGGAAGCTCCTCATACTCAATATGGATCAGAGCAGCGGCACGGGCCGCGATCTCAGGGGTCTCTGCCACGACAACAGCGATACAGTCCATGGTACAGCGCACGGTATCGGCAGCGGGATTGGAACTACCGGGTCCACACAGGACGGGCTGATCCTTCGTCACAAGTCCGTATTCATTGGCCGGGACATCTGCTGCGGTGAAGATCGCAGTGACGCCCGGTACTGCATAGGCACTGGTGGTATCGATAGTCAGAATACGGGCGTGAGGACGGTCACTGAAGCGCAGTTTCATCCACAGTTGGCCCTCGATATCGAGATCCGCCGGATAGGCGGCATGTCCTGTCACTTTATCATGAGCATCAATACGAATGATGGACTTGCCAACAGCGTTCAAGGATTGGGTTTCCATAAGTCTCTACAACAGGAATCTAGCCAAATAAAGAGAACGCGTTTCTGCGTCCCCTGAATTTTAGCGCAGTTGTTCGATTGCGTAAACAAACTCGCACTCGAACCCACCTTGTTCTTAAGGATAACTTTAATGCCTTAATGCAACTCTTAATACCACCTCAGCGCAGAGGGTCGTTTTTCGAGCGTTCTTTCGCCATCTTAGCGCGAACCTGTTTCAGACGCTCCTTCTCTAATTTCTGTGCCTGAATACGGTCCTTACGCTCCTTATCGAGAGTGCGTTCCGACACCATGTCCTTCTTCTTCGGGATCGCGATCGCGTAGAGTAAAGTTGCGATCATCACCAGCGCGAAGAAGATAACAGCCCGGGAGATCCAGTCGAAAGTTTCGAGGTCAGCCGGAGCAATCGGGATAAATCCGCGCATCACATCTGTCAGCGATGGCCCGAAGATGAAGGCAATCGCCCCAAAGGCCACAATCAGAATCAGGCCAAAAAGCGGTAGAAATGCGCGTACACTGACGCGCTTCGCCTGTTTCAGACGATAATCCTCTTCAGTCATCATAGTGGTTTCTCCTTTTCGGCGTCACGCTCTCGATCGGCTGCCGCAGCGATGGCTGCAACTATTTTATAATAGCCGGTACAACGACATAGATTTCCACTGATACTCTGCTGGATCTGATCGTGCGTTGGCTGTGGATGTTCTTCGAGCAGTTTTGCCCCCGCCATCAGAAAGCCGGGTGTACAGTATCCACACTGTACTGCACCTTCTTCGATAAATGTTTGTTGAATTGGGTGCAGTTGATCACCTGAACTCAACCCTTCGATCGTCGTTACTTCCGCCTGATGGATACGGGGTGCAGCTACCAGACAGGACATCACGGCAGCACCATCAAGGAAGACCGTGCAGGCTCCACACTCTCCCTCAGCACAACCTTCCTTGGTCCCCGTCAGCCCTGCTTCATCCCGCAGGAAATTCAGAAGTGTCTTGTGCTGGCCTGTTGTAAAGACCTTTTTTTCACCGTTGATCGTGGTATGAATGGCGTCACTGTCGCCGTGAGTTTGGGCAGCAGACAGTCCGTTTGCGGAATGCCCCCACAACATCGCAGGCTGTACCGGAACCTGTGTTTGCGGTTCACCCTTTGCCAGTGCACGCAGTGTACGTGAAACCAGTACCTTGATCATCTCACTGCGATAGTCTGCACTGCTGCGTACATCCGTGATGGGTTGTGGGATCGCTGCCGTGACGACAGCGGCTTCTGCAATAATACCGGGAGTCAGGGATTTCCCTGTCAGAAACTGTTCGGCCTCAGTAACACGTATAATCGTCGGCGCGACACTACCCAGCGTGAGAACAGCATCGGTGATCACATCACTCTCGAACGTCAGCACACAAGCGATGTTTACCACCGCAATCGCCTGAGCACGACGCAAACCCAGTTTCAGAAAGATACCTCGCTGGTTCGGCTGCATCACCGGGATATTGACCGAAGTCAGCATCTCATCGGACTGCATAACGGTACGCCGAAGCCCGGTGTAAAACTCGCGCAGGGGGACAATCCGCTCACCATGCGCCGAGCGCAGGGTTACTGATGCATGAAGCGCCATCAGTGGCGTGATGGTATCGTTCGCGGGTGAGCCTGTAATCAGATTACCGGCGACAGTGCCCCGATTACGAATCTGCGGTGCGCCAACTTCCCAGCAAGCCTGAACCAGCGGCATCGCGAATTCACGGGCATGCTGGCTGCCAACAATCTGATTATGCGTGGCACGTGCCCCCAGTCGAAGCAGTCCACCTTCTAAGGTCACGGTGTCGAGGTCACTGATCCGTGAAATATCGATCAGGGCTTCAAGCGGCTGGCGCTGCTTACGGTCCAGTTCAATCAGCAGATCAGTGCCGCCCGCGATGATCCGGGCGCGGTCCTGAAAACGTGCCAGCAGCTCCACCGCTTCTTCAACCGTAGTGACACTGTAATACTGCTGCCAATGGGGGGAGTACATACTCATCGATTATCCCAATACAATTCAATTGCCTCTCGTGCATAATCATCGTCGATGTGATAAAGCACCAGAAAGGCCATCTGACCTGCAGGCTCATCCGTTTCTTCACGCAGAATCTCGACTACATCCGGCACTACCACCTGTGGAACCGTCGCCTTTGCGATGGAAACCAGCGCCCATGCAGCATTTGACTGTACAGAGAAAACGGGATCACGGAGCGCATTCAGCAGTGCAGGGACCGTCATCGGGCTGACGAGCTGATCCAGTGTCCAAGCCGCTGTGATACGCACATCCTCGTTGTTACTCGTCAGCAGGCGCACCACATGGGGAATCGCCTTGTACAGATAGGTCTTGCCAACCAGAATTAGGCCGACTACCTGACGGGAAGAGACTTCACTTCTAAGCAGTGCAAAGATCTCTTCCTGATTAATCTTCGAAGTCATCTCTGTACTTTAACTCCAGCCTATCTGGTCAATATCAGATGCGATTCAGTTCATCGCATCATAAACATCACTTACGACTGCGGCTCTACCTCAACGACAGTCACCGGATTGATATTCATGATCCGTGTGCCCTCATACTGCGTTTCAGTCACGCTCCGACGGTCATAGGTATGGACATGACCATGGAACATATAACGCGGACGATACCATTTCATAAACGTCAGCAGCGCTTTAAACCCGCGATGCGGACGATCTTCAGCATCGTGGATACCCGCTGCCGGTGAATGCGTGACGAGCACATCAACCCCGAAACCCTTCTGCGAGCGTGGGATCAGCATCTGTGGGCCAAGCTTCACCACCATCGACATCATCTCGCTCTCACCATACTGGATTTTACCGCTGTTATAGCGCATGGAACCCTCAAGACCAACAAACGTCAGGCCATTATACGAGACAATCCGCCTGTGAAGGTCTTCTCCGCCGGGTGGCGACTGAGTATAGGACTCATCATGATTGCCGCGCACATAAAACAGGGGCACATTGAGCACCGAAATAATAAATTCCAGATATGCCGCAGAGAGATCACCACAACTGATGACAAGTTCCACATCGCTGTAACGGCGGCGCAGGTTCGCTGCGCTCTCCATTTGCGGCATAATCGTATCACTAATACACAGAATTTTCACAAAGAACCCTTAACTTATAGTTCGCTCAACCTGATGATTCACTTTCCACCTGATCACTATGCTGGCTCAGTGGGATCGCGGTACCACCCCGCCGCAGCATAGTGATTTCGGCAAGGATGCTAAGCGCGATTTCCTTCGGTGTCTCTGATCTTAACTCAAGGCCAATCGGCGCTCGAATACGGGCAAGTGCCTGATCATCCAGACCGTATTCCTCACGCAGCGCCTTCTCCGTAATCTTCCAGCGCCGCATACTACCAATCAGGCCGATATACGGGGCGGGTGTCTTCAACAATGATGGGATCAGTGCGAGATCGACTGGAAGTCCGCGTGTCACACAGGCGATATAGGTCGAGGCATCGATGTCCACATGCTGAGTTACTTCACTCGGTTTACAGACAATATATTCCGACAGATCAGGGACCACCTCGGGATTACACAGGTCGGCACGGTCATCGCACAGAAGCACGCGATATTCCATCCAGAGGCCAAGTTCTGCAAGCGATTTGCCCACATGTCCAGCCCCGATCACCAGCAGTTTTGGCGCAATGTTGATGGGCTCAATAAAAATCTGTGCCGTGCCTCCGCAGATGCCGGGATCACCATCTTCGAGGTTATTCAGCGTATAGCTGCGAAGGCGCGTTTGACCATCAACCAGACAGGTCAGTGCTTCCTGGATGACCTGGGCTTCCATTGCTCCGCCGCCAACCGTCCCCACAACTGATCCATCAACCTGCACCAGCATCTTGCTGCCAGCATGACGCGGAATAGACCCCTGTGTAGAAATCACCGTCGCCAGTGCGACAGGCACACCCTGATTCTGGGCGGCAAGAATGGCGTCAAAGACCCGTTTATGGTCATCGTGCATCGGCTGACACCTCAATCTGACCAATCATCACGCGTTGTGCGGATTCATCAATGGTAAATTCGGTTGCCTCAGCCTGCAACCGCTGACCACTAACAGGATCATACATTCCAATCGCAAGGGTATATTCCCCGGCTGGAAGCGCCTCAAGGTTCAGGCTGAAGCCATCCTGATACGAACCCGGCAGCGCATTCTGAAGAATCAGTCCACCCTGTCCCATGCGTATATCCATTTGTGTGACCGGAGGATGAGCTGGATCATCATACACATGAATGAAAAGCAGCGCGTCGTTATGTGCACCAGCAACCTGCCAGCTTAAAGTGCCATCCAGACGCCGTTCATCTGAAAGATAAGTGTAATCAAACGCCAACCGGATTGCACCTTCCTGAAATGAGACATTGGTCACGGCAGTAGGTTCAGATGCTACATAACGACCCTGATAGATCCAGTGCATGTAGGGCATATACACAAAACCATCGGGCACAACGCGGATCTCCAGCGTGTCGGAGGTAATCAGATCGGATGTAATCAGGGTTGGTACTTCCAGCCACTGGCCGGGGATCGACGGAATCCATCTTTCGGCGACAAGCTGATCATTGATATGAATCCGCAGCGTACCAGCCTCCAGTGGATGTACACGTGTGATCAACAGCGCGTCCTGTCCTACCTGAACCTCCACAGAGAAGCGTTCCTCACCATTCAGACGCCGCCCGCCATCAGTCACGATACAGGTGGATGCATCAGCGCAGGACAGTGTCTGCTGCTGGTAGAACTCAGTGGCAAAGCCAGCTACATGCGACTGGTTTTGCCATTGGTATCGGTGCCGCTGTTCCGACTCCAGATTCGCGACATCAATCTGATTGACAAGTACCTGATCCTGAAGTGCCGTCACGTATTCGCGCATTAACGGGGACTGCACCTGCATCGCTGCTTCTACGCCGACCCATGTCGGCTGATAAATCCCCTGAAACGGCCCACCCAATGCGACATTGAAACGCGGATCATAATCCGCCTCAAAACCCTCAAGCAGATCACCATAGACCGAGGTCTGCGCGGGATAACTCAGGCCGCGTGCATCATTATAGGCTGCCACATAATCAGGGCGCGGCTCCACAGTCGTCAGATATTCACCGACTGCCCCCGGCCCATTACGCCACCAGTCCGCAGCACCGGCTGTCGTGAGACCTACCATATCAATTGTTGTGCGGTTCCCAAGATAACGCATCATACCGACATCATGCACCGCGACCACTGCATCTGGCGGTGTATTCTCAGCCAACCAGCGAGCCATCGCAAGCGGCTGTGAAGCAACACCGCGGGTATTCATCGCATAATAGCCGACAAACTGCACCATCGACCAGATCCCAAAAGCAGCCAGCAGTCCTACCAGCCCCAGTGACAAACGCTGCCGAAATCGTTCCTGAACCAGTGTCAAACCGAAGGGTGATAGCGCCATGATCAGTGCAATCAGCGGCATCTGATAGCGCTTGAAATGCCACAAGGCGGTATCGAGTGTGGAAATTGCCCCAATCAGGGCTGCCATCCACAGCAGAATCAAAAAGAGGAAGGTCAACCGCCGATTTCGGACCGCCCAGACCATGACACCCAACAGCGCAATCAGTACGAGACCAGGTAAGAGATACGGCACCCCGAACTCCCCAAGACCGGTCACCAATTCGGTCAGGGTGCGGGTGATGTTCTCCGCAATCCGCCGAAGGACTTCACCCCATTCAAACGGGATCATGCCGAGCAGTGATTTCGCCTGATTGCCTGTGGGCGAAAAGCTGCCAGTAAAGATCCTGTTGAGCAGCGGCTGCAATCCGGTCAGAAGAATCGGCAGAAGGAGCCAAAGATGACGACGCTCAAACCAACGCCGTTCGCGCAGATCCTGGCGCTGATAAAGCTCCACCAGATAGATAATCACTGCAATTACTGCCGCGATGCTGCCTTCTGGCCGGGTGATCGTCAGCAGTGACGCAGCAGCGACAAATACAGCGAGCTGACCGCTCAGATAGCCCCACAGCGTCCACAGCAACAGGCAGATAATCAGCATGGTTTCCATCCCGCTGTAGGCATGCCATGTGATCGCCCCATTCAGGATGAAGGCTGCTCCCATCAGCATGGCAGCATCTGCGGACAAACCAGCGAAACGGCTGATACGGGTAACCGCCAGCGCGCTGCCGAACAGCCCCGCACAGCCAATCGTAAGCGCCCACCACCCTAACTGGAGATCCTGCAATCCCAGCAGTGACCCTATAGCGAGGAGATAGGGATACAGCAGACTGGTCGCCCCTGAGGTCGAGGGCTGACCGGGGTTGTACTGATAGAGTTCACCACGGGCAATCTGACGGGCATACTGGAAGTGAATATAGGCATCATCCACTGGCATCAGAGGGGAACCATCTCCCGTCTGTACAGAGGTCAATGCATAAATGACAAGTGTTAACACACACAACAACCCCAGAAATGGGATGTGCAAACGATGCAGAATGGCTGGACTTTCCTGCATCATGGATTGGTGATGGAGACAGGGACAGTATCGGTGGAGGTGTCCGCACTGCTGTCTGCAAAGACATCGATCACATAGCGGACATCTTCGCCCAGTGGATAAAGCACAGCCGACGTAATGCCAGATGCGAAGTATTCCCCAACTTTCGCCCGGACTTCCTTTGGTGTACCGGAAGCCGTAACTAACTGCACAACATCATCTGGAACCAAGCGCATCGCCTGCTCGATCTGGTATTCTTCAGGTTCCCATGCCAGCACCTGTGACACTTCGTCAATCAGCTCCTGACGGACTCCGCTGGCAAGCATCAGTCGGGGCTGCTGTACCAGGTAAAGCGTCACCAGCCGCCGCGCACGGTTAAGGGCAAGCGCCCGATTGCGATCCACCGAGCAGACGATAAGCTGTGGCCGCGCCACCTGATCAAGCGGCCTTCCAGACTGCCGGAGGCCGCGCTGAAGCTCTTCCATCACGGCTGCGTTGTGTTCTGGCGAGACCATCAGATTCAGCAGAACCCCATTGGCAATTTCTCCGGCAAGGGCGGCCATACTCGCACCCGTCGCCCCCAGATAGATTGGCACATTGCGCGGTTCACGTCGTCCATACACCACATCCAGCACAATATCGTCAAGCTGCACGAACTCACCACGATAGGTCACACGCTGAAGAGTCAACAGGGCTTTAAGCGCCGTCACTACTTCACGCATTGCCAGCAACGGCTTGGAGCGCACCACACCGGTCTTGTGAGCCAGTGGTTCCCACCAGCTCCCCAGACCACACAGGATGCGATCAGGGGCAAGGTCATCCAGCGTCAGAAAGGTTGCTGCGAGTGCGGCGGTATTCCGTGTCCAGTGGGTCATCACGCCGGAGCCAATTTTGATACGCAGTGTAGTGGCCGCATACGCCGCCATCGCAATCGTCGCATCACGCACCAGACGAGTCTCCGCCTGCCAGACGCTGTCAAAGCCTCGCAGCTCTGCATACTGGACGTAGCGGATCGAATCTCGGAGGGAATAATGATCCTGTAGATAAAGTCCGTAACTATCAACCATAGAACAGGATTACAGCCAGTCTAGTTGAGGCAGCACATTGTCCTGCGCATCCGGAGAGGTGCCAGCCACAGCCGGTGGTATCGCCTGAGTAAGCTGATAATATTTCGCAAGATCGTCTGGCACATCAATGTCGAACTGAAGGCGTTCGGACTGATAGTGTTCAACGTTAGCGTTTGCTTCTCTGGCAAAGGCAATATGACGCTCGAAACTCCCCGGGCCATAGGCATAATTAATACAACCGGGTGGACGTACAAACAGCGCGTTAGTACCATCCTGAACACGATCCGTGGCAATCACCACACTGGGGAAAGATCGCTTGCCCAGCGTAATGATATTGCTGATGTCTTCGCGGTTAATCAGCGGTAGGTCCGCTGGCAGAATCAGAATCGAATCACTGCGCCAGCTCTCAATAATCTTCGTGGCACGCAGCAGTGCGTGATTGAGTTCCGGTGTTCCACTCTCCTGAACCGTTCGAACCTTGTATTCGCGGGCAATCGCCAGGGCACGGTTATCGCGGCTGATCACCAGCGTACCGGCGACCTGTGGCACTTCGTTGACTGTCTTCAGCACATGACGCAGCATCGTTTCTGCAAGCTGCTGCCTTTCATCAGGTGTGAGGATTTTCGCCAGCCGACTTTTCGCTAGGCGCAGCGGCTTGACGGGAATCACCACCCATGTTGTCATCACTTCCATCCTTGTAGAGTTTCTAAAATCTTTTGGGCAAGGTTTATTTTACTTTGTGCATCTCCCATCATTGTATCAAAACTCTTCACCAGATAGATGGCAGATTGGAAATTCGGGGGGATCTCCTGCTCATCATCCTCATCGCGCACATCCGCGATAAAGCCATTGAGCAGATCACCATAATAGTCGATAACCGACTGTGGTGAGACTTCCAGCCCCATTTCGCCCATGATCTTGGCTGCCGGTCCCTTGACCGCTTTTCCACCGACAATCGGCGTCAGCGCAACACGCGGGATCTGTCGCGATCGTAGGGTGTCGGTCATGCCCGGGATCGCAAGCATCGGACCGATTGACAGCCAGGGATTCGACGGCCCCAACAGGATGAGGTCAGCATCCACCAGTGCCTGCTGCACTTCGGAGGTGAGCTTAGCATCCGCTGCACCGCGATACTCCAGCGACTTTACACGAGGCTGCCAGCGATATCGGACGAAATATTCCTGAAATTCAAGTGCGCCATGTTCTTCTGTATGGACAATCGTCATGATCGGATCATCACTGACCGGAAGTAACGCGCATTCAATACCCGAACGGCTCGCAAGGTGATGCATGATCTCTGTCAGGCGCATTCCCTTATGCAGCCACTGAGTCCGCAGCAGATGGGTTGCAAGGTCCTGATCCTTCAGACCGAACCATGTTTCCTCACCGTAGCGCTGGAGTGCTTCAAGCATCGCGGTAGTGTCCCCGGCAATACCCCAGCCGTTGACCGGGTCCACGCGCTCTGACAGTGTGTACATGATCGTGTCCAGATCCGGACACACACGTAAGCCATAATGCCAGAAATCATCCGCGACATTGACGATCACCGTCAGATGATCCGGCGGGAGAATACGGGAAAGGCCATAAGCCAGCTTCGCACCGCCTACACCACCGACCAGCACCACGACTTTCGGCACAGCGTTCTCTATTTCCATATCACATTCTTTTCGAGTGGGTTCCGGTCACGTTCGCGTTCCTGTGCAGGGTAACCCACTGTGATCAACGCCTGAGGTTGCCAGTCGGGGGGTAACTCAAGCGCTTCGCGAACAACATCAGGACAAAACAAAGGCGCACACATCCAGCAGGCTCCAAGGCCTAGCGAGGCCGCCATCAGCAGCATGTTCTGACCAGCCATGGCAGTGCTCTGCACCGCCATGACGACTTCCCGCGACTGCCGCTTCTCATCCGGATATACATCCATATCGGCCATCGACATGCAAAGCACGATAACAACCGGCGCACTGGTGATGCGCTGATAGGAGCGATCAACATCAGCCTCAATCACTGATACAGGTACCTGATCCGCTGTAAGGTCTGCGCGAAGCTGCTGCCCCATTCGGAGGGCCAGTTGTTCTTTCTGCTCAACAGATGTCAGGACCGCAAAACGCCACGGTTGCCGGTTATGTGCAGAGGGTGCCCAGATTGCAGCCGTCAGCAGTTGTTCGATGACTTCATGCGGAACAGGATCAGGGTGATAGCGCCGCAACGAACGACGCCCGATAATCATCTCCATCAGGGACAGTTCAGCCACACTTCACTCTCATTTAGTCATTGGATGAACTATCGGTAAAGGTCAAGTTCCGGCGGACGGTTCAGTTCAGATGCAGTACCCATCGCTGCGGGATAGCGAAGCCCGCGCACGAGTGTCACCGGCAGCCCTTCGTCACCTTCACCGCAGACCAAATGCGCGGCAGAGGCCACCAGATCGGCATAGCCCTGGGTGGTTATTCTCAGCACGCGGCCAAACAGGTCTGTTTCACCTCGCAGATCGAGTATCGAGGGGATACCAGCCACGCCGACCGCCACGCCGACATTCCCCATGCGAAATGGACGCCCATGGGTATCGCTGATCACTATCCCGACCTCAACACCAGTCGCAGTAAACAACGCCTGACGAATCACATCCGCGCTGTGGTCAGGATCAACTGGCAGCAGCAGCACACGCTCACCGCCCTCATCGACATTACTCTGATCGATGCCAGCATTAGCGCTTACAAAGCCCAGTCGGTGCCGTGTAATCAGCACCCGATGGCCTTTACGCGAGATGTCCGCACTTTCCTGTAGGACCAGTTCAACCAAGCGTGGATCCTTTTCAGTTTCCTCAGCAAGGGATTCCGCTTCGGCACTAGGGACGACATCACGCAGATCGAAAAAGCGCCCTTCAGCCTTTGAGACAATCTTGGAAGTGACGACCAGCACATCACCATTCACTAAGGGACACTGCATCCGCTCCAGTGCCTTCAAAATAACCCCGGGCAGATCATCACCCGGTTGAATCAATGGAATGCCGGTAAGCGAAAGAATGGTCACCGGCTGTACAAAAGATGAGGATTCCTGAGCCACAGACTAAAATCCTGTGATCCGAATTCCCGCACCTTTGACACCATAGCGCTTGTTGATATAGGTCAGCACAGGCGTCAGCGACTCAGCGGCCGAAGCATTCACCAGTGGGCCAGCATCAAGGCCACGCATCCCAGCAGCTTCCACCAGATGGATCACCTGTTCCTTGGCATCGACGTCATCACCACATACCAGCACATCACAGTCGATTTCGCCATGTATGTTTTTAAGCTTTGCCGAGCTGACGTTCTGGAAGGCGGAAACCAGCCGGACGCTCTCACCAAGATAGGACTGCGCCTCAAGCGCGGCAGACTTCCCTTCAGGGATATAAACCGAGCGAATATCCGGTGGGATCAGTGGCACCGTCACATCAACCACGATCTTACCAGCCAGCGCGTCCTTCAACTGTGTGAGCGTAGACTGATGCGCATCATACGGGACCGAGATAACCACGATGTCCGCGCTTCGCACGGCAGTTTCATTATCCGTCCCAGTGAGGTAATCACCCTCAATCTGCTGGTTGAGTTCAACCGCTTTCTGCGCCGCACGCTCGGCATCGCGGGAACCAATTACGACTTTATAGCCGTTTAACGCCCAGCGCATCGCCAGCCCGGAACCTTCCCTACCAGTACCGCCGACGATGGCGATGGATAGAAGCATCGGTCCGTTATCGTGTTCCTGAGTCATGGAAATAAAAGCCTTCAGTTATGGATAATCCGGTTAAGCCGGTGGAAATCCTGCGGTAACGTCAGTCATTGTAACGATGACTGACAGAATCCGATATAGCAACTCGACGGGCTTACAGATCTGTATTGAGCATATGTCATAGAGCAGCGCAGCCCGGAAAGACTTACGAAACAGCTTCAGATCAGATTCAAACTCATCGACTCATTCAGGATTAACAGGCAAAACCAGTCAGCGTGAGGTGCCACGGCGGTACAGTTCATCATAGGCTGCGGCCATGATCTCATCTGGAGTCTCAGCTTGAATCCGTCCAGACGCGGTTTTCAGAACATCGGTGGCTAAGGCATCTTCAGCAAGATAGATCGGTGCTTCAGCCATCTGAGCACTTGTCCGAATTAGGGCACGATCTGTGACTGCTGGTTGCGCGATAAGTGCAGCTGGCATCGCAGCAGCCTGAACATGATGATTTTTCAAGCCATGTTCGATACGATCAACAAATGCCTCCGACCGGCTGTAAAGATCCCCGATTACACGTGCATGGCTGAAGCGATCCCATGTTGTATAAATAAAGGTAACGGTGCGCTTCGTATTGTTAACAATCGGCGGGTGCTTTTCGATGAGGCTGTCAAACACCACTTTATAATACAGTTGATCGGCGTTGCGATGATGCGGCTCGTCCGGCAGTAAAAGACGCCGGTAATGAAGCTCATAACCGGTGATGCGTGCAAAATACCGGATTGAACCATTCTGATCGCCAAAAGCGCGGCTCAGGAAAAAGCCAAGGTATTCCGCCTGAATACCCTGCTTCATGTGGGCTTCAGGGATGCGGTACCAGTGTTGGGTCAGCGCTGCAGCGAGATCACGTTTGCGGCTGATCACCCCCACTAATACCCTGTCTTCGGCATAGCTCATACCGCCTCTGATGCAAGGTTGTGTGCTTTAAGCAGAATGCGAGAAGTTGGCGAACAATGTACTTACTGGTTCGGATCGTCGATGTTCAGCAGTTGTTCCAGAAAGCGCATCTCATTCAGGAGTTCGTCACGCTGGCGAGCGAGCGTCCGATAATGCGAGATCTCCATGTCACTCATATGTTCTGTCCCACCGCCATGCTCATGCATAAAGGCATTGATGCTGGAATGCACCGCTTCATAACGTAAAACCAGCCCTTGATAGGTGGTGATATTCTGGAGCAGTTCGCTTTCTGTCATTTTAAAAAACCTCTCTAAATTTTTACTTGCGGGATGTTACACGCTGTAACCCTGTCAACAGCACAGCATCATTCCGGAACTTCGAAAGCGTTCAGCCGTGCAACTTCCTTCCCACCGGATGTCGGTGCATGGTCAAAACCTGTGGTTGAAGAAACCACATAAAGCGGCCTACCCCTCACCTCATCGTAAATCCGGGCTACGTACTGTCCCATCACAAACAGGAAGAAAAGCTGGAATGAACCCAACAGCAGCAGCAGTACAATCGTCGTCGTCTGGCCCCCAAAGAAATCCGGACCATAGAAGACCCTCAGGACAGTGATCACCGGGATGGTCAAAATGCCGAGCATTCCAAAAATCAGACTGACATAAATCATAATCTGTAATGGAAAATACGAAAACCCAGTCACAGCGTCCCACGCGAAGCGGACCATTTTTCTCAGCGGATACTTGGTTTCTCCGATTTCACGCGCTTCACGAATATATTGGACACCGGTTTGCCGGAATCCGATCCAACTTGTCATCCCACGGATAAAACGGTTATGTTCCCGCATGGCCCGTAAGACATTGACCACCCGTTCGTCCATAAGACGGAAGTCACCAGTATCCAAGGGGATGTTGACGTCGGTGATGCGGTAGATCAGGCGATAAAAGACCTTCGCTGTCCAGATCTTGAACTTGGTCTCACCTTTACGCTCTGCTCGGACACCGTACACAACCTCATAACCGGCTTTCCAGCGTTCAATCATCTCAAGGATGACTTCTGGTGGGTCCTGTAAGTCAGCATCGATCAGGACCACAGCACGGCCCTGTGCGTAATCGATCCCAGCGGTGACGGCAATCTGATGGCCGAAATTGCGGGCGAAATGAATCAGCTTGACGCGGCTATCCTGCGATGCGATGGCATGCATTTCAGCGTAGGAGTTATCACGACTGCCATCATCAACGAGCACTAGTTCCCATGTCTCGTCAAGCGTATTCATCACTTCACAGATACGTTGATGCAGACGCAGAATATTGCCTTCTTCGTTGTAAATAGGTGCAACAATGGAATAACAGGGTCTCTCGGACATGGAAGCCTTATAATTCATCGAACAGCAGGTAACAGACAAACATCAGTGGGTGTAGTTGAATTGTTTCTACTCTGTTTATAATAACCCGATCATGGTGGAACGTTTCACGACTTATACACCATTGAGGTCTCAGACACGTAGTAAAAATCGTGAGCAATTGATTTAATTTCAAAACGACTTCCGGTTGATCCACCGGTCATCAATAGAAAGCGGCATAATGACGGTTGACCCTACCCTGTTTCGTGCGACGCTTGCTCAATGGGCGTCGGGCGTCAGTATTATCACAACCCTTGATAATGGCAGACCTCATGGCATGACGGCCAGCTCATTTACGAGTCTGAGCCTTGATCCATCTCTGGTTCAGTTCAGCATCGGTAAAAAAAATTTCAGCCATGAACTGATTCATCGGGCAGGTTTCTTCGCCATCAATATCCTACAGGAAAATCAGATTGAGTGGGCCAAGTTATTCGCGGGAATAGGCGCGGGGCAGGAAAATCGCTTTGAGCATATCCCCTATCACACAGCGCTGACTGGCGCGCCAGTCCTACCGGATGTCAACGCATGGCTGGATTGCAAACTGATCCGCAGCTACGATGGCGGAGATCATACGATCATTGTTGGTGAGGTGATCGCCGCTGAGTCTCAGCCAACGCATAAGCCGCTGCTCTACTTCAACCGGCACTGGGGGACGTTCGAAATCAGTCAACCAAAGAGCACGCTGACCCATGTCGTGATGATGCGCCTGCACGAACCCACGCCCGAAAATATCAGCCTGATGCGAAGCAGACTGCTGGCGCTGCAGGCAACCATCCCGCAGATCCTGAGTATTGAAGTCGGAGACAACATCGTCCCATCAGACCGCGCCTATGATGTGGTGCTGATCACGCGATTTGCTTCACTGCAAACGATGCAGGAATATCAGGTTCACCCGGACCATCAGCGCGTGCTGACCGAGGTTATCCGGCCCCTTACCTCGTCCGTTGTCGCAGTAGATTACGAAAGCTGATAAGAAGCGTATACTACAAGCAGCAGGTGGAATTTACCTGCTGCCTGCTGTATGCAGTATATGAAGTTTATCTTCCGATCAACAGCGGCATCGCTGAAAGGGCAGCACCGACGATACCGGCATCATTCTGAAGCTGTGCCGGAACGATCTCAGTGTTGAGTTCAAGCAGCGGCAAAAACTTATCCGCCCGTTTGCTCACACCCCCGCCAATGATGAAGAGGTCCGGCGAAAACAGATACTCCAGCCGCTGAAGATACTCGTTGAGACGGCGTCCCCATTTTTCCCAACTCAGGTCTTTCTCCTGGCGAACCCGATCTGATGCACGGTCTTCAGCAGATTTTCCGCGAACCTCGAGATGTCCTAACTCAAGGTTCGGCACCAACTTTCCTTCTACAAAAATGGCGCTGCCAATCCCTGTACCGAGCGTCAGCATCATCACGACGCCTTTATGCCCTCGGCCAGCCCCAAAGATCATCTCAGCGATACCCGCAGCATCCGCATCATTCAGTACATGCACCGGCAGATTCATGGTCTCTTCGAACAGGGCTTTGCCATTCGTCCCAATCCATGCATCATCGACGTTGGCAGCACTGTACATCGTCCCGTTTTTGACGATTGCCGGAAAAGTACAGCCGACCGGGCCTTCCCAGTTGAAGAAACGTGCTACATCACGCACCGTTTCAGCCACGGCTTCGGGTTTCGAGGGCTGAGGAGTGGCAAGACGATAACGTTCCTGTGTGAACTCACCCGTTTCAATATCGACTGGCGCACCCTTGATGCCTGATCCACCAATATCAATTCCGAGAATTTCCATTGTTCATCTCCAGCGGTAAAACAGCCAGTAGTAAAAATCAGCAAATAATCAATAAATGCGGTCGGGAACCCGATACAGAGACTATCGCACAAAGGTGCATCGTCCTGACGACTATAGTCAAAATCTCCCGATAGAATTTTGTGCTGGCGCTTTCACCAGTATAATATGATGATTGTCATGATTTGAGTTCAGATCAGATGCCTCTCGCAACATTTCGATTTTACGACGAAACCAATGATTTTCTTCCGGCGCGACTTCGCGGTAAAACCATCGAACATCCCTTTGACTGGAAAGCATCGATCAAGGATATGATCGAATCACTTGGGGTGCCCCACTGCGAAATGGAAGCCATCATTCTCAACGGTACCAGTATTCAATTTGACCAGATTGTACCGGAAAACGCCAAAATTGAAGTTTATGGTAAGCTGGAATCCTGTCCGATCAGGCCAGTGCTTCCCTTGAGAGAACCACTGATCGGAAAACCACGCTTTATTCTTGATACGCATCTGGGCAGGCTGGCCTCATTTCTGCGGATGGCAGGATACGATACGCTCTACCGGAATGATTACGACGACAGCGAACTGGCGGAAGTTTCTAACGCCGAACAGCGTATACTGCTTACGAGGGATGTGGGACTGCTAAAGCGGAGTCTGGTGATCTATGGACGGTTTATACGCCAGACGGACCCGAAGCGTCAGCTTGTGGAAGTGCTGCATCGGTATCACCTGATAGAAGAAGTGTCTCTGCTCCAGCGGTGCCTGAAGTGCAATGGCACACTGGAAGCGGTCGAGAAACAGGCTATCCTCAGTGAATTGACTGAGTCCACGGCGCGGTATTACGATGAGTTTCACCGCTGCACCGCCTGCCAGCAGATTTACTGGAAAGGCTCGCACTATGATCGAATGGTGGAATTTATGACGAGTGTGCTCGACGGCGCTCGATAAACAGACGGGTCAATCTGAAACATGGGCATACGAAAGGAGAACTGTACCTGAAGGTATAGTTCTCCTGAATTCATGAAGGGGACGACTTACATCCGGTGCAAGCAGTTAGTGCTGTGCCGCCTGCTGTTTGAGGAAGATGGCCCGGCCGGCATTCTGCGCAGCACGACGCACTTCAAGATCGCTGTCACTGGAATAAACCTGATGCAGGGTATCCAATGCATCCGCATCGCCTAACAGCTCGATCTCATGAATAGCCTTCAAGCGGACCTCAGGGTTTTTGTCTTCCAGTCGTGCCAGATGGTAAGTAAGCAATTTTTTGGACAAACTCTCAGTCATGGGTCGCCGCTCTGCAAGTTCCAGTTTACTTAGTTTACTTTTTGCTTTTAGTGACTATGCTCTATTTTAAATGACGTCGTTTGAATAAACCACTAAAAAACCAAAAAATAGCAATAATTACCTATTTTACTGGCAAAATTTCATAATAATTTCGTTTCTCCGCACGATAAGGATCAGCCGATGTCTTCAAGCTCATTTGTCGCTACCATTCTCGGTATCCCCAGTATTCCTTCAATCGTGGAAGTCAATGTTCGGGCCGCTCCGGGGACGAATCAACCCATGACATTCAAAGTCCCTTTACGCATCAGAGCATCAGTGGTTGATGTTGCGCCTGATGTCGAGGGACGGGGGCTGAGCAATAAAGTTTATCACTGGCTGAAACTCGATTTCTCTGATGGCCGCAGCGGATGGGTGCGGGATGATCTGATTACGGTCGAAGGGGACGGCAGCCGCTTTGGATATGGTTTCATCTCTCGACCGCTGCTCGCCTTTGCCCTCACCAGACAGGCAGTCACCCCTCCCGCACCGGAAGCTCCCCCGACCACCCCTGCCCCGCCACCTGCAACAGATCCGCTGCCCGGATCGGGAAGCACCCCTGTACGTATGGCTCATGTCATTGCACGGGTACAGGGCGGGGTGAACATCCGCAGTGCGCCATCTTTACGAGTCAACCCACCTCTGGGACGGCTTCAGTTTGGAGAGAAACTGCGCATTCTCGGAGTAATGCCCGATCAGAATTTCCCGAATAACCTGCGCTGGATCAATGTCGAGTATCAGAACCGCAGTGGATGGGTACGTGAAGATGTCGTACGGCTGGAAGGCGAATACGATCAATTCGAACTCGGCACCCGTGATGCCTATCCAACACCGATGGAGAACTGCTTCTGGCAGCGCGATTTCAACATCGATCCAAAGTATTACGATGTCGTGCATCATGGATGGGATTTCAGCGCCCGCATTGGCGAGGCAGTGCTGGCAGGTCCAAAAGGTGGAACGGTGATGCGCACGTTTCGTTGTACCAAATGCGTTCCGCAGGCACCAAGCGCAGTCGATCAGGGACTCGGATTAAACAACTTCGCAGTACTGAATGATCCGGCATGGGGCTACGGATACGGTCATTATGTGATTATCCGCTATCTCAGCGATGCTCTGCCGGAATCTACAAAACAGATACTTGGCAGGCGCAGTCTGGCCGGGGCGCATATTTACGCCATGTATGCGCATCTGAACAGTATCGAGTGTGTGGAAGGCCAGAATGTCGCAGGAGGTGCCCGCATAGGGACCTGTGGCAACAGCGGGAATTCCAGTGGGCCACATCTGCATCTGGAGATCAGGGCTTCGTTCAATCCCAACGATACCAATTGGTCAGGGATGTTCAGGAATCTACTCTCACCTGCCCTGCTGTTTCTACGCTGATCGCTTAGACCACACCCCTTATACGAGAAGCACATCATCCCCGGCAACCACATACACCCGGTCATCCGGGGAAGGTATGATATAGGCCGAGTCGATAAAACTTCCGAACGCGGGCAGTACCAACATCCCAGGCTGATGCCAGAAGCATGGAAGTTTTAGCTGCTGGCGGCCTTTGCCAGACAGACGATATGCCGGGTGCAGATGTCCGGCAAGTGTAAAGCCTTCATCGGACAGCGTCGGATGGTGTGCCCATACAAACGGCGTACTTATCACCGGAGCTGTGAGCGTGCGCAACCGCCAGTCTTCCGGGATTGCGGCAAAACGGTCGTGATTTCCTGACACCAGTACAAGCTCAATCGCGGTGTGTCGGCTGCGCCATGCGGAAAATGCTGCGATCACTCTGTCTGTCTGGCCACTGCGCGAATGGATAAGATCACCAAGAATCACCAGTCTGCTGGCCTGTGTCCTCTGTAATACACGGCTCAGGCGCGATAGATCATCGGACGTTGTCTGATCCGGCAACGGAATAGCGTGAACCCGAAATGCCTCAACTTTCCCCAGATGCACATCAGCGATAAAGATAGTGTTTTTAGCAGGATGAAACACGGCGCGTTCCGGTAGCAGAGTCAGCGTTTCTCCGGCCAGCGTCAAAGAGAGATCAGCCATACTCAATGATCCGAGGTGTCCGGAATGACGCCTGCTGCTTTGTCGAGGCTGGCGAGCATTTTGCGGACACGGTCTTCCAATGTTTCCGACGACAGTGTCTGTCGCAGTCGTTCTACCAGCAGTGGGAAGGCAAACGGTGTAGGACGCTTTGTAGGTTTCAGCACAATGGCCGAACGTTGAAGCCGTAGAAGCGCCTGATGCAGACGCGTACTTTCAAGCTGCCGCTGGAGCACTTCACGCTGGGCCTGCACTAGCAGCAGATTATCGGGGTCATAATTTTGCAGCACGTCATACATCAGGCTGCTGGATGCCTGAAGCTGTCGGGCGGTTTTCTGTCCACCGGGATAACGAGTCGAAATAAGACCGGAAATGCGGGCGATTTCCCGGAACTGTCGTTTCGCCATTTCACCAGCATTGAGGCTTGCCAGCACATCATCGATCAGGTTTTCAGTAGAAAACAGTCGATCTGTCAGAAAAGCTTCGATATCATCCACTGGTTCAGCGGAAAGCAGTTCAAAGCCGTAGTCATTAAACGCGAGCGTAAAGGTCATCGGCTTCTGCTGGGCAAGCCGATAGGCGAAAAGCGCGGCCAGTCCTTCATGAACCAGTCGCCCTTCAAACGGATAGAAAAACAGATGCCAGCCTTCACGGGTTTTTACCTGCTCGATCAGCAGCTCATCAGCCGACGGGATGATCGACCACTTTGACTGAAGCTCAAAAATCGGCTGAAGTGCTTGCATCTCTGGCGTCGTGAGATCACCTTGCTGAGCACGGCCCAACTGCTCGCGAATAGCGGTGCTCAATTCATCCGAAATCGGAAGGCCACCGCCAAACCAGCGCGGAACTACCCCACGTTTGCTTTTTGCCCGCCGCACCCAGACCGTCATATCGCGCACCCGCACAAATTCGAGCACCTTACCAGCCAGTGTGAAAGTATCACCTCGTTTTAGACGTGAAATAAACGACTCATCAATACTGCCGATGGTGCCGCCTTTCAGGTATCGAACCTGAAGCGTTGCATCCCCCATAATCGTACCAATCGACATGCGGTGCAGACGGGCCGCCAGTTGATTTTCCACGGTATAACATCCGTCCTGCTCTACTAGCCGGTGATATTCGGGATAAGCGCGCAGGGCATCCCCGCCACGAGTGACGAAATCCAGCGTCCATTCCCAGTCCTCACGTGAGAGGGTGCCAAAAGCATGCGCACTGCGGACTTCGCGGTACAGGTCATCAGAAGTAAAGCCGCCACCTAATGCGACTGTCACCAGATGCTGCGCCAGCACATCCAGCGGATTTTCAATCGGACGCCGATTTTCGATCCGTCCGATTTGTGCTGCTTCTCGTACAGCGGCGGCTTCCAGCAGTTCGAGGGCATGGGTCGGGACACAGATCACTCGACTGACGGCCCCCGGCTGGTGACCACTGCGGCCAGCCCTCTGAAGCAGACGCGCCACCCCCTTCGGGCTTCCAATCTGAAGCACCTGACTCACCGGCGAAAAATCGACGCCCAAATCGAGGCTTGAGGTCGAAACCACACAGCGCAGCCGGCCTTCAGCCAGCGCCGTTTCGACCCATGCCCGCAGCTTTGGATCCAGCGATCCATGATGCAGTGCGATCTCACCTGCCCAGTCTGGACGCGCATCAATCAGTGCCTGATACCAGGTCTCGGTCTGAGCACGGGTATTGGTAAAAATCAGCGTGCTCTCGGCCTGCTCGATCTGCGCGATGACCTGAGGGAGCATGTTGATCCCCAGATGGCCGGCCCATGGAAATCGCTCGATTCTCGTCGGGATCAGCGACTCGATGACTACCTGTTTGGAAATATCGCCATTGACCATCACACCGCTGCGGATTTCCCCAGTCTCTGCATCGATGCCCAGCAGTGTATCCAGCGCAGTTTCCAGATTACCCATCGTCGCAGAAAGCCCCCACAACCGCAGATGTGGGTTCCACCGACGCAGGCGTGCCAGCCCTAATTCCGTCTGGACGCCGCGCTTGGTGCCCAGCAGTTCGTGCCATTCATCGACTACAATCAAACGCAGGGAAGCAAACATCTTCTCAGCATCTTCACGCGCCAGCAGCAGCGAAAGGCTTTCCGGCGTCGTAACCAGCACAGTCGGCAGACGGGTGCGCTGTCGATTACGCAGCGTGGATGAGATATCACCTGTACGCCTTTCAATTGACCACGGCAGATTCAGCGCTTCGACAGGTGCCCGCAGCGCAGCTTCAGTATCGGCTGCAAGTGCCCGCAGCGGCGTAATCCACAGTGCAGTCAGTGGCACGGTCTGGCTGCGGCGTGTGACCATCGCTGACCGTGAGCTTCCAACAGTCATTTCTGCCGCTGCTTCTGCCACCAGCCCCATCCACGCGGCATAGGTCTTGCCAGTTCCGGTCGCCGTGTGAATAAGTCCGCTTTTCCCGCCCAGATAGGCACGCCATGCCTGACGCTGAAAGTCAAACGGTGTCCATCCTTGAGCGGCAAACCAGTCTTCAATCGGGGTCAGTGCATCAGCCAGAGTCGGATTGATGTGTGAATGTTGAGTGGATTGAGAGGGCATCGGCATCACGCTTCGTCTGGGAGCATGGCACGGATCGTCTCCAGCGTGTCGGCTTCTTCGATCTTCTTATCGTGACGCCAGCGGAGAATACGGGGAAAGCGCACCGCAATCCCGGATTTATGCCGAGCCGAGCGCTGAATCCCTTCAAAGGCGAGTTCAAACACCAGTTCAGGTTTGACCGTCCGCACCGGGCCGAATTTTTCACTTGTATTCCGGCGGATAAACGCATCCACCTTGCGGATTTCCTCATCCGTCAGGCCAGAATACGCCTTGGCAAATGGGATCAGCGTCCCCTCCTCATCCCATACTGCAAAGGTATAATCGGTGTACAGGCTGGCACGCTTTCCGGAGCCGCGCTGAGCATAAATCAGGACGGCATCAACGGTGTAGGGTTCAATCTTCCACTTCCACCAGTCCCCACGCTGACGCCCTACCCGATACGGCGAGTCATAGCGCTTGAGCATGATGCCTTCGACATTCTGAACACGGCTCTGCTGACGCTGCTCGGCCAGTTCATCCCACGACTGGGCCTCAACCACTGGGGAAAGCTGCAATGACGGGTGCTGGATACCCGCGACAATCTGCTCTAACTGCTCCCTGCGCCATGTCAGAGGACGCTCACGCACATCCTGTCCCTCAAATTCAAGTAGATCATAAGTGAGGAAGACGACCGGAACTTCGGCCAGCATCTTCTTCATCAGGGACTTGCGTCCAATACGGCGCTGAAGCTGTGCAAAAGGCATCACCTGCCCCTCCTGCCAGGGGAGCAGTTCACCATCGAGTGCCACACCATCTGGCAGCAGTGCCGCCATCTCCGCGATTTCAGGATAGCGGTCAGTGACCAACTCCTCGCCCCGTGACCAGACAAACACCTGACCTTCGCGCCGGATGACCTGCCCACGAATGCCATCCCATTTCCACTCCGCCTGCCATTTATGAAAATCACCGAGCAGTGCTTCTGGATTTTCCTCAATGGGATATGCCAGAAAGAACGGATACGGACGACTGATGTCCGCATCGGTTGTCTCTTGGGCAACGACATTGGTGTAGAAATCGGCGTTCGGTTCCCAGTTCCCCATCAGACGGTGTGCGATCGTGGCATCATCGACTTCACTGACAATCGATACAGCGCGTGTCACCAGCCGCTGTGACACGCCGACGCGAAATGCGCCGGTAATCAGTTTGTTCCAGACAAAGCGTTCGCGGACATTCAGTTCGCGCCATGCCCGCAGCACCGCTTCTTTCTGCACGGCTTCAGGTTCAGCACGCAGCGGCAGCAGACGCTGTTCCACCCATGCCGACAGCGGCAGATCATTGGTGGATTCGTTGTTTCTCAGCAGCAGGGTGATGGTCTCGGCACTGTCACCAATGGCATCATAGGATTCGCTGTACAGCCACTCTGGAACACCGGCTTCCTCGGCGGCCCATGTCGCAAGCTGACGTGATCCGATAATCTGACGAGGTTTACGTCCACTGAGGAAATAGATAACCCATGCGGCATCATCCGGCGGTGCCGATCTGAAATAATCTACCAGCGCCTGAATCTTCTCATTGGTCTTGTTGGTTTCATCGAGTGCAGCGTACAGGTTCGCGAAGTCTCTCATACCTGCCCTTCCCCGCCTTCATCTGCCGCTTCCTCTGCCGACTCGGCCTCCCTCACAGTAACGTCTTCCAGTTCCTCACGTTCACCCTCATAACGTGTCTGGAAGCCCTGTGCCTCATAGCCCTGCTCGCGCAGCCAGCGCGCTACCACCGCGACATAACCATGCGTCACCCAGATACGTTCTGCCCCTGTTGCCTCGATCGCCTGCATCAGGCCATCCCAGTCAACATGATCGGAGATGACAAAGCCGCGATCAACGGCCCGACGCCGACGCGCACCGCGAATACGCATCCACCCTGACGCGAATCCACTAGCATGGGTGCCGAACCGGCGCGTCCATGATGTCCCACGGGCAGACAGCGGCGCGATGATCAGCGCACCAGCATAACTGGCTCGTTTAGCCGATGTCGCATAGATCGTCTCCGGCAGGTTCACACCGCTTTCACGATAGGCACGGTTCAGTCGTTCCACCGCGCCGTGGGTATATATCGCCCCGATACTTGCATCAACTCCCGCCAGCAGACGCTGAGCCTTGCCAAGCGCATAACCATAAATCAGCGTGGATTTACCCGCCTCGGCATTGGCACGCCACCATGCATTGATCTGATCAAAGATCGTCTGCTGCGGCGACCAGTGATAAATCGGCAGGCCGAAGGTCGCTTCGGTGATAAATGTGTGGCATTTCACCGGCTCAAATGGCGTACAGGTAGGGTCCGCTTCAATCTTATAATCACCAGAGGCGACCCACACCTCACCCTGATATTCCACCCGCACCTGAGCAGAGCCGAGGATATGCCCGGCAGGATGCAGTGAGACTCGCACGCCGTTCAGCATCACGGGTTCACCATAATCAGCCGTCTGATAGACAGCATCATCTGACAGACGGACGCGAAAGACATGTTCGCCTTCTGAGGAAAAGAGATAGGCGGCGCTGCCCCGCGTCAGATGATCGCCATGAGCATGTGTCACCACTGCACGCGGGACCGGCACCCACGGATCGATGTAAAAATCTCCGGCGGCGCAGTAGATGCCCTGATCGGTAAACTGGAGTAAGGTCTGTGTACTCATATAGCCGCGAAGTATAGAAATGTTAGTTCCATACTTGCTGAGTACCACATAATAGAGCCTTTAGAACAAAGGGGTTCGGGTCAGGCCCGTCGGATGCGACGCAGCACCATCTGTGGGATCAGGCGCGCTTCTTCCAAACCTGCTGCGGTTGCCACACCAAAGTAGGCTACCGCACCCGTCAGACCTGCTGCGATCAACTGAGGTATACTGCCGTAGGCCTGCGTCAGTACTGTCACTGGAACCAGTACAGCCACCATGACAACTGCAGCTACCAGCATCCGTCCAATACTGCCGCTTAGTTCACTGGTATCCTTCCACTGAAGGCGGCGCGTCAGCAACCACCAGAGGATTGCCGCTTCCACCAGAGTTGTGACCGAGTTTGCCAGAGCAAGGCCGCCAAATGCCCCGCGAGACAGCGTCGCTGGGTCACCGATAAACTGAATCAGGATAACATTGAGGGTGATATTGGCAAGCATGGCACCGATACCGATCAACACCGGCGTACGGGTATCGGAGAGGGCATAAAATGCACGCGACAGCACCTCCAGCATCGCATGGCCGACGATCCCGATCGAGAAAAAGGCCAATGCCCATGCAGTCCCTGCGACGGCGTCCGCATCAAACGCTCCACGCTGATACAGCACTTCAACAATCGGCTGGCCAAGCAAAATCAGAACGGCAGTCGCAGGCACAGCCAGGAACAGGATACTCCGCATCGCCCCTATCAGCCGTTCCCTGAATCCGTCCATATCATTGGCTGAAGCCAGTGCGGATAGGGACGGGAAAACTGCCGTCCCCACACTCTGTGCGATAATCCCAAGCGTGAAGAACATCAGGAACCATGCATTGTTCAGCGCAACCAGACTACCTGCGATCATCGCGGTGGCAAAGGTGGTATTGACCAGAAAGTTGATCTGCGTCACCGCCAGCCCCAGCATCCTTGGAAGCATCAGGCGTAGTACCGACATCACACCTTCAAGCCGTGCATTGGGTAGGAAGCGTGGGCGTCCATCAAGCTGACGCAGTCCGGGAAGCTGAATGGCAAGGTGCAGCACCGCACCTAACAGTGCTCCAAACGCAAGGCCGTAGACATTGATCGTATGCGGCGCATTGGCAATCGCCACAGCCGATGCATCCGGCAGCAGTGACACCAGTGCAAGCGGCGACGGCTGAGGATAAGCAAAAAAACCGCTGGTGGTCGGCAGCAGTGGCGCAATCACCAGGGCACCAATGATCAACCCAATATTGTTCATACTCAGGGCAAGCGCAGGCAGTAAAAAATTCTGATAGGTGTTGAGAATACCCATCATCAGACCGCTGACGCTGAAGATAACCGTCGTCGCCAGCATAAGCTGTGTCATACGCACCGCTAATTCCTGGTAGAGCGCATTCTGATAGAACAACGCCATATACAGAGGTGCGGTAATCGCTAGCAGAATACCGAGCGCTCCGGCAGCCAGCGCAGAAAGGGTCATCACCGCACTGGCAAGCTGCCAGCTCTCCTCAATCCGTCCTGAGGAGCGCAGTCTTGCAAAGACCGGAATGAAGGACGAACCCAACGCCCCACCTGCAACCAGTGTAAACAGCAGTTCGGGGATACGCTGCGCGGCGTAAAAGGCGTCCAGTTCGCTGCTGGCCCCGAACATCGCGTTATAAACGGCAGTCCGCACCAGACCGAGCACACCGCTGGCAAAGAAACCGAGCAGGACAATCAGCGCGGCCCGCATAACCTGCGTCCGTGAAAGGGCCTGAGGTGTAGAAATAGTTCCAGAGGTCATAAGTTCCCTGTCTGATGTGTACCGCACGGCACTTACCGAAGTACGATTTTCGGTTTCACTTTGGCGGCGCTATAATTGTCTGAGTTTCACAGTATCTTGCAGTCGAGATCACCCGATCAGCGTACTCGACCGGAATAATCGCAAAGGCGAGTTGTGGCGAACGCAAACTTTTCTCTCGATCATTTTTACACGGGTCATTTCATAGATCAACCGGAAGCACCTCGCGTGCTGTCCCGTTCAGCGAATGTCACCAATGAAACAGCTTCGGCGGTGATGGACCGTTCCAGCCTGCCACCTCTGCAAGCGGGTAATGGCATCAGTTGGGCGCTCATCCGTGGGACGAAACAGCTTCCGTTTATCTTCGCACAGGCACAGGTCATTCAGGAAACCATTGCAGTCAGCCATTATATTCTGATGCCGCTAGACATCCTGCGTACCCTTGGCGGCAAACTCAAGGTACTGCAGCCGCTGATTCAGGAAGTTTTGCCGCATCCACGTGATCTTCGCCGGCAGCAGCCGCTGGAACCACTGGCACTCGTCATCCCTGATGAGGATGACAGCGCCGAGCAGACCGACGCGATGCTGACGCTGATGGATATTGTCAATAACCGGCTCGATTCGATTGAGAAGCTGCTGGCAGCGATTGTGCAAGGGGTGCAGATCATCGTTACACATGCCCCGCAGGACCTGAATCAGCGCCTCGATTTTATTATGGGACTGCTCGCGATGCTTCCGCCGTCGGTCCGCTTTGCTGTCACCTTCACCACCTACAGCGAGAGCACAACCGATCTCGATGTACAGATCCGGTTTCTGGATCAGGGCGACCCAGCTCCTGAAACACTGGTTTTCAACTGGGAAACAAATGAGCTGTCCGGCGTCTTCCCGGAAGACGAATACAGTCGCTTCGTCATCAGTCAGCTTCGGCTTGATACCTCACTGGTGATCGAGCGTACACGCGCACTGACACCAGCGGCGGGCTGGCGCATGCGTCAGTCGGACCGATTAGGCGATGCACTGGCCTATGCTTCACATCGGGCAGCACTGGATACAGCCCTGCTCAACCATCAGCCTGGGGATAAGGATGAAGTCGCCCGAATTCTCGAAAATGATCCGACGCTGAGTGACAATCTGCGTACAGTTTATGCGGAACATCTGCTTAATCTGTCACTGGCGATGAATGATTTCGATTCCGTAAATCAGATGGCCCCACATATCTGGAAGAATGAAGGCCTCAGTCAGGTTACACTCGATCGCCTGTCAGACACCTTAAGCCCGACCACCGCCCTACCCATCTATCGCTTGATTCTGCGCGTTCTGTCTGCTGATCCTGCGAATGAGATGGAATACACACGCTGGACAACACTCGCACACCGTGCCGCGCTGTTACTAGTGACGGATCTGGCCCGCGCACAGAATACAGACACACTTGTCCCCGCGCTGGTAGAACTGGCAAATGCACCCCATGCTATCCATATTGAACGTGTCGCCGGCCGACTGGTGGAACTTGCGGTTCCTCTGGCAACATCGGATCGTGAAATCGCTAAAGCAGCCTTTCTGATGGCAGCACTGCATCTGAATGACACGACCTTCCAGCGGCTTATGACACTGGAACCATTTGTTAAGCAGCTTCCGCAACCAGTCTCGGATGTGATGCCATACCTGTTAAATCACACGGATGCCGTCGCACCCTCCGGGACGCTGATGCGGGCAGTGAACGCCTTCAATGCTGAGAGTCAATCGGTACTGCTGATACGTCTGGCTGAGATGGCCCGCGAAGCCAGCCGCGTTGACCTGTTCGACAGTGATATTTACGACCGTTTACTGAATTTGGCCACCAATAACTCGGATGCAGCCACGACTGAACGGCTGCGCATGGTCTCTCAGCGCTGGCCGGAACAGCAGCTTCTGCTGCTGAATGAACAGGCCGCATCCCGTCTGCTACAGCTTCGGCTGGCATTGGGCGAATATCAGGACCTTGCCAGCCAGATGATTCAGCAGTCGGCAGTGTTTTATCTGGGGGATCGTCAGATTGACTATATCGAAATGGTGGAACAGGTCTTCGCCAATACGCCGATTTCATCATCACAGGCAGCGGCGGCCATCAGCCAGATTGAAGCGGCGGGTATCCGTTCCGCACCGCTGGTGATGGCAGGTCTTGGGACACTCCAGAATCGCATACCGAACACCGAACTGGATCAGACAGCACATCATCTACTGGATATTCTGGCGGCGGAACCGCTGCTCTTCTCAGTAGTTAAAACCCCATCGCTGATGCAGATTGTGCATTACTATCTGGGTCAGAGACGTGTCCATGACGCTGGTCATGCTGCGGGATTACTCGCATCCGGGGTCATCGCTCACGCAGAGGATGCCCAGACCGCTCAACAGTCTGTTATCGAGATGTATCGACTGCTGGCTGCTCGTGCGGAAACCCGACCGCTCGCGGCAGAAGTCCTGCGGATCTATGTCCGCGAGGCAGGTGATTTGGATGCTCGGACGGCAATTGCCACTTTCGCGCGACAACTGGGCGGCACCCTGCGAGGGCCGTTGGAAGCGGTCTATTTCGTGCGGGAGATCACGGCTGGACAATCGCTTCAAGAATATGCCCAGGCAGTGAAAACGACCACCGACTTCCTTCAGGATGTTGCTTCAAGTTACGGTGATCGAGACTATCCCACACTGGAAAGCCTCAACGCGCAGATGGGCACCATGAAGGGCGGTACCTTCTCACGGGAAGAACGTCGTGCCATCACCCGCACCCTCATCGATTCTGCCCGTGGTTTGATGGGCCTTTATGAGCGACAGCGCAGTGCGCGGTCCGCCGCACCAGACAAACTTCTGAGTGCGGTCACAGATCCCAATTCCGTCATGGATGCGGTATGGGTGATTGCAGGCTATTTCTCCGAAGGCAGACGCCACGACCTGCGTCTGAAAACCACCCTGCCTAATCCTCTGACTGAAAGAACACGCCCATATCTCTATCAGGAAGTGCTTGCGATGAACAGCGTCATCGTCGGGCTGGCAAAAATAGGTCAGCCGGGGGCCTCCTTCCAGATGCGTGCCAGTGATCTGCGCGACGCACTTGCCAGCCTGAAACTCGAACTCTCCGAAACCGATCAGCAGGAGATTACGCGTATCCTCAGTGTTGATCTTCAGCGGTTGGCACTGCTGATCGATCATATCGGCAGTCGTGGAGATCCACGCGCACTAGAGCCGCAGGGGCTGGGTGAGCGGCTCGACAGTGGCAGGCACCGGCCAAAGACAGCCTTGGAGTTCCTGCGCTATCTCTATGGATATTACAGTGCGCGTGGTTAAGAGTTAGCGGAAACGATTTAGCCTGCCGGTGTGGAGTCCGCTTCGCGGTAGAGGTTAGCGAATTCCGCACCAGTGACCTGTGGAAGCTGATCACAGCGAACGGGGAAAATCGCATTATGCGCACCGGCAGCCGCATACAGCTGATCAAAACGCTGGAGATGATGGTCGAGCAGCACTTTGAGGTCCGACTGACGGTACGCCAGCGGCGGTACACTGCCGGGTGCATATCCAGTGATCTCGACGCACTGCTCTGCTGTCGCGATTTTCACCTTCTTGCGGCTGACATTAAATAAGGCCGCCAGTTTGCGGTCATCCACGCGCTGGTCACCACTGGCAACCACGACCACCGGCTGCCCGTCGATAATAAACAGAATACTCTTCGCAATCTGCCCTAGTTCACAGCCGATACGATCGGCGGCCTGCTGTGAGGTTGCCGTCGTCTCATCGTATACCTGAACTGATAACCCAAGCTTTAGACGATCCAGTGCAGACTGAACCGTCTCATGCGAAAATTCCGTCATGAATTGCTGTCTCCTGTTTCTGTTTCAGCGATAGGCAGCAGCATGGTAAAGGTGCTTCCCTTTCCAGGCTCACTACGGACGGTGATCATTCCACCGTGCGCTTCTGCCACGGTTCGGGCGACAAACAACCCCTGCCCTAATCCACGTGGATCAAGTAATTTTCCGGTGGCTGTGCGGGGTTCGCCTCGGTAAAAGCGCTCAAATACATGGGGCAGATCCTTACCGGAAATCCCGACACCGGTATCACTGAAATGTATAGCGATATAACCAGGATGCTGTGGGGCCAGCCCTAACCGAACAGCCAGATGTCCCCCGGGTTCTGTGTATCGCAGCGCGTTCTGAAGGATATGCCCGAACGCCCAGCGCAGGCGTTGTTCGTCCCCTGCCACCACAAGCCGATCGCCATCCCGCACCATAAAGGCCACGTCCAGTTTAGCGCGCTTGATCTCCGTCGCCATCCCATTGACCACACTCCACACCAGCGGCTCCATCTCGATGCTGTTACTGCGCACTGCAAACGAGCCTGCACCCATCTCGGAAATATCCAGCAGTTCTACCACCATCCGGTCGAGTGTATCCACATTACGCGACAGCGTATCGAGCAGGCGGCGGTTATTCGCTGGAACTGCGGCGGGATTTTCGCTTTGGGCAGCGATCACTTCACCCACACCCTTAATCACCGCCATCGGTGTGCGTAGTTCGTGCGATATCGCAGTTACAAACTGATCCTTGAGGCGCTCCATCACGGTATCCTGAGTGACATCACGCAGGACGATCATCGTTCCAAGGCGCTTGCCGTTGATATCCGCTACAGCGGCTAACTGCGCCCCGATTACGCGGTTATTGATCTGGAGACGCTTCGGCTCTCCCAGCGGGGTCAGTTCGGAGTCTAATCTGACAAGATCGCGAGAAGCCTCAAACAGCACACCGAGTTCACTCTGCCAGAAGTTCTTCTGTGAGCCGAGCAGTTCCTGTGCCGCATTGTTGATTAAAACGATGCGCCCTTCGGTATCCTGCATGACAATGCCGTCATTCAGTGTCGAAAGGATGCCGTTTAATCGGGCAATTTCCTGCTCGCGGCGCTGAAGGGCTTCTCGTAGCTTGGACTGACGTTCCGCATCCTGACGCGCACTGACCTCTGGAGCGCGGCCCGGTCGAACCGGCCCAGCCGACGATCCAGACAAATTGCGCGGATCGGCAGGTGTAGACGCTCGTCGATTGAGGCCCCGGTAAAGGCGCTTAAACAGACGCTCGGTCGCCGTCCCTAAGGAATTCACACCGCCGACTGCGGACTGTGTTTCGGGGGTTGGGTTAGGTCGCTGTGACATCGGCTCGCCTATAGTAGCTGATGGATACGGACATAATGCACAGACATGCTGGCCGAATGACTGGCCGAATAAAGGAGCCGGATCAACTGACCGAACTAACCAGCCTTATCACCGGTCTGATCCTTCTGCTTGATAATATTGTGGAGCAGGATGCGCAGTTGGTCAAAGTCCGGCAGCGGCTTGTTAATGATATGATCCACAGCGTAGTCGTTCTGCATCTGATTCATCTCGTCTTCAGTCAGTGCAAACGCCGTCATTAATACGATCGGGACGCGTTTGAACGGTTCAATGGAGCGCATCCGCAGGGCAATCTCGTTTCCGCGTTTGCCCGGCATACGGATATCCATCAGCACAAATTCAGGCACCGGTTCGGCACCTTCTCCCTGTTCGACACGATCCAGATAATCCCATACACGCTGGCCGTTCTCAAATACCAGCGGATTATGCCCCCATACAGTGCACATCATCTTGACCAGATTACGAATATCCGTTTCATCCTCGGCAATCAACCAGTTCAAGGCTAAGCCTCCACCACATCTTGATCAGCAACCATTTTCTAAGTATACAGAATAATTGAAGCTTCGCAGACCGTAATCCGTTGATTCTTTATCCCTCATCCAGAACCAGCGGCGGAAGTGTACCTATCAATAAAATACTGTAAACGCCGCGAGTGGCTGCCGTACGGCTTCGAAGCTGCGTAAACGCGGGCAGCAAATCCGGGCTTTCAACCCTTATACCCGCACTGAAGCGGTCACCTGAAAGCAGAGCATTATCCGCCAGTGGAAAGCGATAATCCTCCGCAGATGGCACCTGATCACAGTCGAAACGGCCTGCATCATCACAGACCGTAGAATCCTGAGACTGCTCCAGCACAAAGCTGATTTGAGGGTCAATCCGTGTGCGCTGGCCACGCAGCATATATAGCCACAGCGGTTCAGTTCGGGCACGCGGGGCTGTCAGCACGTTCACACGGTCAACATTGCCTTCAGGTTGAATGGACGGTCCTTCGATCACGACATAAAATCGACCAGCAGCACCATCCCGGCTGCCGATAATCACCCGTACAACACCCAGATGATTGATCTGGCCTAGTGGAAGCTGTGCAGCACGTACCGCTTCCTGATCAACAATCACTTCTCCGTCATCTGGCACCGTGATCTGTTGTCCGGTTGTATCTCCACGTTCATTCCCACAGTGGAGTGTCTCATCTGCCTCGACAACATCAATGCGAATGTAAGGGTCGAAGCCATCAAACCCATATACACTGACATGATAATCACCGTCACCGGGTTCGGGGATCAGTTCAAGTGCGGCTGCCGTGATGATCTCCGCAGCGCCGCAGCGAAAAACGACTTCCTGAAAGGGGCGAGTCTCAGCAGCCGATTCTACAAAGGTCAGCGAGAGACTGTAACTACCCGTCGTCGTCCCTTCCTGATTGCCGACACGGGTGGCAACCAGCATGTATGGTCCGGTTTCCGGGAGGACAAAGTTAATCTCCGAGATCCCGTTTTCAGGCGCTTCAAGCTGCATGCTGCCATCAATCGAAAGGTCACTGCGAGCGACCAAATCACCACCTGCATCGGTGATACCCAGCAACGGTGCAAGACCATCACGAGCCACCATCCGGGCAATGATATGATCCCCTTCAGTGCCATAAAATTCCCAGATATCAACAAATGATAGCTGGGTCAGGGTTTCCTCAACGACTTGTCCGTAACTGATGCTGGAGCGTGTCACGACATCCGGCATAGGTGTCGCTTCCTGTCCCACAACGATCTCACCAGAAAACAGTATGCCGAAAACCAGCACCGCCCAAACGATATATATAGAACGGAGAACTGTTCGTTTATCCCAAACACTGAACCGCAGAATTGTATCTGAAATCAACATAACACCTGTCAGTCAGAAGTGAACATATAAAGAGATACAGTAATAGTGTCACTATACCGCAAAGTTGCAAACATCACCTTGTTGACCGACTGAAAATAAAAAGCGGGGAGCACCCGCTTCTGTGTTTCCAAATTACCTTCACCGATATTCAGCAATTATGGAAGATACCAGCGGAAATCCATTTCAGGGAAGACCTTGTCAAGTTCATAGTATTCTTCGGCCAGAGCCACATCCGGCTGCCCCTGTTCCAGCGATTCAATCAGCCGCGTAAACCGATCAAGGTGCTGATTAAAACGCTGGATGGCATATTCACGGGCCTGTCCGGTTGTGACCAGAAACGTCCAGTCCGAACTTTGCATGAGCATCAGCTCACGCGCTGCCTGATTCAGGACCGCTTGCTGTTCAGATGTCGCTTCAGAATAGCGCATGGCATTCTGTTCCATACGGAATTCTGACTCTGCAATCGGTTCCCACATCCAGTGATTTTCGGGATTATCCCATGTGAAGTGTGTCCCACCTGCTCCCCAAGAGCCTTCCGGAAGATTCAGCACCTCGGTCGGTGGATGCTGGGTGATGTACTGTGTCGCGGTGGTCATCTCAATATCGGGAGAAGTAGAGAGGAACTTGAGTACCCGCTCGAGCCAAAGAATCCCCTCAAACCACCAGTGGCCGAACAACTCCGTATCATAGTTGGATGAAATCAGGCCGTACTCGCCAGTTTTGTTATAAAAATCGCGCAGAAGGTCATGCACCAAGTGGGTGAAGTGTTCCGCATGCTGATCGACCTTAAATCGTGCCCACTCCGGATCATAATATTCTTTCTGCGCCAGATCCGTCCGGGCACCCGTCACACGCCAGTACTGTAGGCCGCTGGTCCCGGATTTTTTGTGAAACTCACGATAATCGAAGTCGCCAGGATAACCCCATTCAGCACTCCAAACCTGTAGGCCGGTGCGATTATTCCGCCCTATGACCGCCACACCGCTGTGATCTTCAGCACCCAAACCTGCGGTAGAGTTACTCACGTAGTAAGGATGATAGGTAGTGGCTGCACGTGGTGGGGAAATAGAAGTCGAGGGAATCACATAACGCCGTTTAACATCCCCATATGGGCCGATAGCATCCCCGGCGGCAATACCGACGGGTGAACCACCCGTAATGGAGTGTGTTTCGCTGAAGAACACCTTGATATTATGCTCTGCCAGAAAATATTCCAGGCCGGGGCGGATCGTGCCATTCTGTGAGATATAGGCTGGACGATAGGCACACTCTGGCAGCCAGATCGCAGTAGGCTCACGGTCAAACATTCGGCGGTAGGTCGCGATCCCGGCCTTGATCTGCGCGACGATGGCAGTATCCCGACTCAAAAGCGGCAGATAAGCATGGGTGGCAGGGGAAGCAATGATTTCGAGATAGCCTTCATCCTGAAGACGACGAAATGCTCCAATCAGTTCGCGATGAAACCGATCATTAAAGATGGTGCGGATATTCTGATAATAATCACGATACCACAGCGCCAGATCACGCAGTTTATCCAACGGCTGCTGTTCACCATCGAGCAGGATTTCACCTGTAGACGCGGTGGCAGCCACATGATGCTGATTCATGCCGTACATCAGCGGATCTGAAACATCCCCTTCGTGAAAAGGCTGGACAGGGATCATCGAGAAATACTGGACATCGCGATTGGCCGCATCGATTTTTGCACTAAGGAACTGGTCAAAATGATCCAGTACCAATGAATCATTCAACTGTTCCAGCAGTACAGGTGTGAGACCTAATGTAAGGCGATATTTCACTCCTTCGTCGCGAAGGCGATACAGCAGATCCAACAGTGGAAGATAGGTTTCGCTGATCGCCTCATGAATCCATTCTTCACCGTGCGGCCAGCGTCCGGCTAACCGGACGTAAGGTAAATGGCTGTGCAGCACAAATGTAAATGCACCGATCGCACCCAAAGCTTACTCTCCTACCCCAGACGGTCTCTCGTTTGTAGATGATCTGCAAATACGGCCAACAGGTCATGAATGCGCACGCACTGTGTCTGTACATCTGCACCTATTTTGTACTTGGCTTCTACATGCTGTACACAGGATGCACAAGCAGCGTCCACATATCATGCGTGAGGTCAATCAAAATGGGTTTTTTGTAATCTTAATTTAAGAAAAGCAAAGTTGCGACACAACGAGAGGGCGAGCTGGCGGTGCAGGTTGAAGAACCTTAACAATTCAGCACTTTTATGGTTTGCGAGTTTCGCAGAGAGTCGCTTTCGTGTCAAGTGCAATACAGGTTGACAGGTGAGCAGCAAGCTAGGTAGCCTCAGGGATACAGCAGCATCCGTCAGATCCCACCGCATCCCTGAGCACGAGCGCCTACTGGAGGAGCTCATAACCATTTTTATTCGTAGCGAATATCAACATGTCTGCCGGAAGCGGCCGACTCAAGAATGGCATCGCAGATCACCGCATTGCGATAACCATCCACAAAAGTGGCACCATATGGAGCGACATCGGTATTCTGGACAATCGCACGGAAGAAGTGATCGAACTCATGGATGAAGCTGTGTTCCCATCCAATCGTGTGACCATGCGGCCACCAGTTTTCCCAGTAGGGATGATACGACTCCGTCACCAAAACATTACGGAAGCCCTGAGTGGTGTTGGGCTCATCACCTGCCCAGAACACATTCAATTCATTTAAGCGTTCCAGATTGAACTGAATCGAGCCGTTTTCGCCGTTAATTTCGAAGCTGTTGTAATTCTTGCGGCCCTGTGCAAAGCGCGTCGCCTCGACGGTCCCAAGTGCACCGTTTTCAAATTCCATGATCGACACAAAGCCATCATCGACATCGGCCGTCGCCATCCCGCCAGAGCCGTCAGGACGTTGAGGCAGCCATGTCTTCGTCTTTCCCGCCACCGATGTCGGCTCTCCAACGAGGAAACGCGCCAGATCAATGACATGCGCGCCAAGATCGCCTAATGCCCCGCTGCCTGCCGTTTCCTTCTGAAAACGCCAGCTGATCGGTAACATCTGGTCCATGCCCCATTCCTGAAGATACACCGCACGCCAATGATAAATCTGGCCGAGCGCACCACTTTCAATCAGCTTTTTAGCCTGCATGATCGCAGGGACAAAACGGTAATTGAACGCCACCATGTGTTTGACACCGGCTTTTTCGACGGCATCCAGCATGGACTTTGCTTCTTCGGCGGTACGGCCAAGCGGCTTCTCGCAGAAGACATGTTTGCCAGCCTGCGCCGCTGCGATACAAGGTTCAGCATGGGCGTCGTTCGGCCCACCGTTATCAAAGACCTGAATGGCGTCATTTTCCAGCATGTCACGCCAGTCGGTATAGGCGGTCTCATAACCATAGCGCCTCGCAGCTTCCTGCACGGCTTCCTGATTACGTCCCGCGATCCCTACCATACGCGGGATCGCGGCTGGTGGGTACATCATATACGGGATGGTTTTAAAGGCATTGGAATGCGCCTTCCCCATAAAGGCATATCCCAGAAGGCCAATGCCGATTTCGGGGGCATCGCCTTCTGCCCGACGGCCTGCCATAGTGGTAAATGAACTACTGGGTTGTGAATCTGACATAGAAACACTTCCTTCATCGTTACATGTTTCGGGTCACGGTTGAGATAAGCTGATTCTGTTCAATACAGCATATGATTGATTGAAACCTATTCTCCAAAAGCAGCGTCGAAGGCCACATTTGAAGCGGTAAAATCGTTCTTCTTCACCCACGCAGCGGACTCAGCCGCACCGAATTCACGATCCATGCCGCTGTCTTCCCATTCCACGGACAGCGGGCCAGTATAACCTGCACGATTCAGTGCCCGCATCATGCTGTCGATGTTGAGATCACCATGCCCGGGTGAAACGAAATCCCATCCACGGCGCGGATCACCAAAATTCAGGTGAGAACCCAGAATGCTGCGCGTATTATCCAGATTGACCTTCGAGTCCTTCACATGAACGTGAAAGATACGATCCGGGAACGCATCGATGAACTTGGTCGGATCAAAGAGTTGATGAATAAAATGACTGGGGTCGAAATTGAAACCAAACGCTGGATGGTGATTTAGTGCTTCCAGCGTCTTTTGCGCGGTATAGATGTCATAGGCGATTTCCGCAGGATGAGCTTCCAGCGCGAATTTCACGCCGTTTTCTTCAAAAACATCAAGGATGGGCTTCCAGCGGTCGGCAAATTCACGATATCCTGCCTCGATCATGCTGTCGGTCGTCGGTGGGAAGCGGTACAGCATATGCCAGATCGGGCTGCCCGTGAAACCGGTCACGATGTTCACACCAAACAGTTTGGCCGCACGTGCTGCATTCTCGACATGTACTGCACAGCGCTGGCGCACCCCTTCAGGATCACCATCTCCCCACAATGCGTCAGACAGGATGCCTCGGTGGCGCTGATCAATAATCGCATCGGAAACACACTGCCCCACCAGATGCACACTGAATGCGAAACATTTCAGGCCGTGTTTGTTGAGGATATCCCACCGAGACTGTACGTAACCGTCTTCGGAGAGCGCACGATCAACATCGAAGTGATCGCCCCACGACGCCAGCTCCAGCCCATCAAAGCCAAAGCTGGCTGCCTTTTCCGCCAGTGTTTCCAGCGGTAAGTCTGCCCACTGTCCGGTAAATAAAGTAACTGGTCTGCCCACGGTATTTAGATCCTTTCAAAAATGGTTTTCGTGGAGAAAGTTTACCGATTATTCGAAATCGTTCAAAGACAACTGACTGCGTGGACCTTACCACTCTGAACAGTCGATCCATGCTGTCAGTTGAACCGTCAATTTAAGCGACTAGAGGTTACTATCCAAAGAGGCGGAGAGCAAATCAGAATCGGGCTACTTTGTGCTGAACATGGCATACAGACGCAAGGCAGCAAAAAAAGACGGCTGACATCGAGCATCCTCATCAGTCGTCTTCATGTACAACCTTTTGCTACTTATCTTTAGAATTACAGATTTTCTGTTAGTGAGTGTATTTACACCTAATTTAACCTGTTGTGACAATTTCGCATTAGTACAATGGGGGCAGTACGATCACCCGTTGTGCCTGGTGCTCGATTGTTGGCTCCAGCATCGTACCTTCTGGCATGACAACAAACAGGCGGATATGATGCGCCTGGAACTGCTCAATATGACGATAATAAGGTGTTCCGAATTCCCCGTCTGTCACCAGCAGCACCGTCTTCGGGATCTTCGGCAGATGCAGAAGGTGACTCAGCACACAGTTGATGTCCGTCCCACCAGTCGTCGTAATATCTCTGCGTGAGATCTGATCGTAGCTGATCGGCGCGATGTCCGTCGAAAACTGGAAGACATCCGCAGTGTCATCAGCCACATAGGGAATCACAAGATCGATCAGATTCGGCAGCAGCAGCTCCATTGACCCGGACACATCCAGATAAATGTGCGCTTTGTCGATCGGCTTCCAGCGGCGCACATCGACCATGATGGGTTGTTCCCAAAGCGTTTGTGGCAGTCCCAGCCGGTTTCGGGCTGTGGCAAGCCGGTCACGTGGATTAGGCATCACAGATTTATTCCCGGAGGACATTACCGGAACCTGTGTATGTCTACGTGCACGAGTTCCACTGGGAACGAGGGCCATTCTCAGGGCCTGCGCGAACACCGCCCGTGTTTCCTTCCCTGTCTGTCCGCGTGGAAGATGCTTATTCGCCAGTCGCAGTCGCTGTTCCTCCAGATGGCGAAACGGTTTCCACTGGGAACGGGCCTGCTGCATAAGATCCTTCAGCAGCGGATCATGAATTTGAAGCGGATCGTGGTTGCCAAGCAGTGTGGTGAACTCAAAGCGCATCATACCAGACTGAATCAGCAGGTTCAGGACATCCTCATACATCGGTAGCGGTACCTGCGGATCGTTATGAGGAGGATACAGACGCTTAAGCAGGTCAGCAGTTCCCTTGGGCCATATATCAGCAGGATACTGTGGGTTATGCGGCCAGCCCACCGGCGGCCTCAGCAGACAGCCAGGGAACTTATCCGCCGGGTTGATCTCATCGAAGAAGCCCATATACTCCGGCTGATAAAATTCCCGCATCAGACCAGCATTAATAATGGCATCGAACGCGATATTCTGCGCGGGTGTCATCCGGGGATGCATACGGGTATGCCCCAGCATCACATGCCAGATCTCATGCATGACCAGCAAAAAGACATGTTCGTCCTTTGGGCAGTACTGGCTCACAAAATCCGGATTAATCCGCAGCCGAGGCAACCGGGTGCAATCTACAGCAGCAGTCGGCACATCACGGCTGACTTCAACCGACGTCAATCGACAGAAGGTTTCCATCTCGTATCGCGCCGCGGGCAGACAGCCAATCAGACGGCGCAGCAGCCTGCGTTTGTCGGTCTCAGTCGGCGGTTTCATGGCAATCATGCGGTCTGTTCCTCCGCCAGATAACCAGTCGCGTTCACCAGTGCAAGCAGACGAGTGTCATCAGACATCAGCGATCGCTGAAGCGTCGTCTGTGTGAACATCAGCGGTGTGTGAGGCATCAGCACCTGTGTATGGGATCGTCCCAGCACATTCAGCACAAGGCTGAGATCGAGCGCACGCAGGGCCTGAAAACGCGTGTGCTGCACTTTCTGCGGTGTCTCAGTGTCATCAGTATTTTCATCTTCGCCTTCAGACGATGGTTTTTGTGCGGTCTCAGGTGGAGTGGTCATTACCTTCCATGTCTGGTTGTTCCAGCGATAGATCACGATTGCGCCGCTAAGCTGACAGCGCTGCCAGTCTTCATCCAGCCGTGCTTTCAGTGAGGCAACCTTCTCTCCACCCGCTTCCAGCATTTTCACCAGCGTCTGGACGTTGCCATAATCCGGGTTGGGTTCACCACCGAACAACCGGTAAAACGGGTCACCAAGGCCTTTCAGCTCAAAGCGTGCCACCGTGCTCTGGAGAGGGTGCAGCGTGTAGACATGGTGCATCCGTCCGCTGCCAAATGGAGAGCGCGGAGGGCTGCTGGGCTGTCCAGTAGACGCAGCCTGTGCACCTGATCCGTTGTTCGAAAGCCGACTCAGAAAACGCGAAACCGGCGAAGTGCTGGACGCGCTACCGGATGAACCATTACCAGACGCATTCATATTGGTTGTCATGCTGCATTTCTCCCGTCAGATCCGAACAACAGCAGATCACTGACAAACTGCTCCAGTGCGCTTTGCCAGCTCTGCTGACGCCACTGCAAAGGAAAACCGTGGAGCACAAAATTGCGTTTCAGACGAAAGTCTGGTGTATCCTGCCATTCAGCGTCCAGCCAGGTTTTGATCTCTTCATAAATGTGGGCCTCCTGTGAACCAGGAAGCACAGTGGCATTGCAGGTGCGCGGCTCCAACACATGATATGCAAGCTGAACCAGTGGTTCGAAGGCCATGGCAGACAGATTGCGCCGTTCACGAAATGCCAGCAGCATCGCCGTCGCCATCCCGATCTGGCGGATATTCGAAGACTCTCCGCTGATCGCCTGTGTGATCAGGCGTGAAAGTTCAAAATCATCGAAGCCGAGATAATCCGCCAGCATCACCCGCCGTACCAGATCTGGTTCCTCGTAGATGCGCCGCCAGCGATCGTCCTCAAGATACTGGATAACCTCCCACACCTGACGGTGAATGGCGATGATCTTCAGTGGCGCGGGTGGCGTCTCACTTACCGTCTGCGGCAGGCAGTTCAGTAGCGCCAGCTCGACACTTTCTTCCAGTGCGATGTCTTCACCTTCCAGAATCAGGCGTGCGGTGTGCACAGCGACAATCACCAGTGCCAGAGTCCGAGCACGACGCGGACTCTGTGGCAGACCTTCACGTTCAAGGATTTTAAAGAGCATGTCGATGTACTCATTAAGCCATAGCCGACAGTCCGCCTCAACCTGTGGCATCCGCTGTCGACACCGTTGAATCAGCAAAGGTAGTAAATCAGGTGAAACTGTAACGTCTTCAGAATGCGGTGAGATGATTTTTGCGCGGTGTTCCTTTTCCAGATCTCCCCACACAGGCACATCGACGATCAGAGCGAAGCGATCTGTCAGCGCCATATCCAGCGGCTCGGAGCCGAGATAATAGTTCGAATGACTGGATTTTGGATCAGGGTTCTGGGGTGCAGGCGGATTCATCGCCGCCCACCGATAACGCAGATGAGGAAGATGTTCACCGACCACGGTACGCTCATAAATAATCGGGAAAAGCTTGTTCTGAAGATCAGGGCGACAGCGGGAAATTTCATCGAAAAAGACGAATTCCGCATCCCAGATGGCATTTGCCGAAGCAACAAACTTCAGAATTTCGCCGCTTTCATCGGGCATGGGGATGCCAATCAAATCATCGTAGTTCAGTATTGCCGCGTTGTAGTGGCGAAGTGCAAAATCTAGGTGCGCGGCTATACGCTCTACAACCATCGTTTTGGCAGTGCCATGTGTGCCTTTCAGCAGCATCGGAAGTTCCGTAACCAGCGCGGCCAGCAGGACGGAATCAAGATGAGACCATCCCCATATCCCCAGCGCCTCGGTAAGGGACATATAGTCTTCAGGTGATTCGGTATTCTCTGTAGTCTGCGACATCTTCACAACCTCACACACAAATTCTGAAGTTTTCAGAGTATATTTTGTGTAAGATAACCGTAAATTTGTGTATGTGCAAATTTTTCGGCCAGAATCTTGCTTATATGGTACAATTTTCCTATCGGCATGTAAGAATATCAGGGAATTGACAGCAGTATTGCGTCAATTGTATGGTTTGGTAAATTTGTGTATATTTACACAAACAACTTTGGGAAAGTGATGCAGCGACTGAAGAATCATTCAATGTCTGAAACCTATACACAAAAAGCTCAGCAGATTTTCCTGAGTTACAGCCGCGATCCGCAGCCGCAAGCATCAGCGGAACGGCTTGTTTTGAGCCTCCGGAAGGTACTGGAGCGCTGGCAGGCTAGCCAGCGTATGCAGTGTGCTGCCTATCTGCTGCTACCCTATCAGCAGAGTTCCGAGCTAAAAGCGCAGATTTCTCAACAGTTTTCACCGACAATCCTGAAATTTGTTGAATTGATCGATCGGCTCACTCTGCTGGACCGAACGCCGCAGCCTGCAAAGCAAAAGCCGCTTAAAGTAATTTATACCGATCAGTTACGCCGCTTATTTGTTTATGCTTATTCGGATTACGAAATCCCCCTGTTCTTGATGGCGGCTCATCTGGCACAGATGGAGATACTTGAGGATCTGGACCGAAGTTCGCAGCAGCGCTGGGCAGAAAGTAGTGAGCACATTTATCTGAGACTATTCGATCTGTTTGGCTTATCGTTAGACAGAGCTGATCTTTATCGAAACTATTTACAGATCAGTCATTCTGATTTTTGGGAACATATAGAGAAAAAACGTATACAGTCTCAAGGAATAATTGAGGCTGATGATCATCGAATACACCAGACACTCCTTAATGTATTAAATAAAAATCAGGTTGAGATCATCGAAGTCAGATCACGTCCGTGGTATGCGCGACACCGATCAGACCGTGATAAACTGACAAATATTAATTTAAATCTGTTACAGCTTGATATTGTCGTCTCTGAAGAACACAGTTGTTACATCGTGCTGGGGCTTATTCATCAGTTATGGCCGCCACAAAAACATATCGTCGGACTGAAATCAGGATCACATTCAGAGACACGCTTTCAGGATCTCATCGCTCAGCCTCAGCCCAATGGTTATCGGGCATTGATTACCAGCGTTCATTTCCCTGAAGGTCAATTTATAAAAATAATCGAATGTCATATACAAACCGGCACCCATACCCATATCAATCAATTTGGTCTTGTTGCGGCAAGACAAAATAAGACGGTTGTACAGGGCGTGTGGTGGAATAATACAACGCTTCGTAATATCCTTCAGGCTGTGCCATCGACGTCTCCCCTGCCTGCTTCAACCGAAACATCAACAGGAGCACCCCAGGCAGAAATCGCCGTTTTCCTGCCAGATGGCGCAGTCCTTTATCCAATTAAACCGGGCACGACCCTGCTGGACATCGCCTTTAAGATCCATTCCGAGCTTGGGCCTTATGCCTCTGTATTCAGGTTAAATGGTGTTCCAGTTGAGCCAGCGACACAGGTGCGGCATCGTGATCTCGTCGAGATTGAATTCGACACGCAGCGGCTCTCACTCAAACCTGAATGGCAGCAGATCGTCTTTTTACGCTCCACCCGTCAGCAGATCCGGCAAATACTTAAGCAGCAAGTTCAGCATGAAAATAAAGGGCGTGAACTGATTGATCGGGTACTGACCAGAGAATGCCAGATCTGTGGACTTTATTTTCCAAAAGAGCGTATAGAAGAAGGCCTTGCTGCAATCGCGACCCGCTTAGGTTATCCGACAGCAGCTCAGCTCTACAACAAAGTAGAAGATCAGACACACAGCCCGGATGAAATCGCGACAGAATTAATTGAATCAGAACTGATTAAACATATCGTTGCGGCCGATGGTACTGAGTTAAAGACAAAACGTATTAAAATCGCTCAGACATGGATGCAGGCCAGTGAACCTCATAAATGGAACCTGTCTACACGTGTCTATCCGGGTGTACCAATTACAGGAAAATTAATTGAACAAAAATCTGGCAACACCTTAGTTATTTACCGTAAGGATGCCCCACAAGCACCCCAGGAAAACGGAATCGCACTGCAGTGGCGTTCCATGACTGACCTGAATGAAGCGGTCGCACTCACGATCACCGCCCTACCGAGATCACATATTATCGGCATGATCTTTACCGCTCTGTACGGTGTCGGTAGTGATGATAAACAGGGCGTTATTATTCACAAATACGAATCAGAGATACGCAATAACGAGCTGTTTATTGAAGCTGTGGTCTATGCGCCAACGATCGGCACGATTGATAAAATCAAGGCATCACTGGAGACCATTCAGAAAAGCGGTTACATTACCGATTATAAAATCTGGCAGCTATTCCCTACCCATAAAATGCTGGTCGCTTCGATCGCTGACCGACGACTACATAATCCTTACACCATCCGCGATGTAAGGCATGCCATGTTCTTTGGGCGCGAGCAGGAAATCCAGCGCATCATTCAGGCGATTAACGCTCACAAACCCGTCGTCCTCTATGGTCAAAAGCGAATTGGAAAAACCTCTCTTCTCAATCGACTCACAGATACCATCCTGCCCCAGCACTGTAATGCCATTCCGGTGATGATTGATGTATTGTCTCTCAGTCCATTAGATGCCGCACCATTTCTGACAGAACTTGCCGAAAATGCATTGACACAGGTGTTGTTGGTTCAGAAGAAGCTGGAAGACCGGCGTACCTCCCGCATCTCCAAGTTCAGAGTGAAAGGTCAGCATCCATTTAAAGCCTTCGGAGACTGGGTGCATCAGGTTGAATCAGAATTACAAGGCAAACGTTTGGTCTTTTTAGTCGATGAATTTACACGTGCCGAGGAAGAATTTCAGCAGGGGATCCTCGATCAGCATTTCTTTCAGGGGTTACAGTGGCTGGTCAGTATCAGCGGAATCAGCTTTATCCTCTGTGTTCATGATCACATCATCGCACGCGAAAACAGCAGCATCACTGGCCTGCTTCAGCGGAGTGAACCCGTCCGCATTGATGAACTGGATCACAGTAATGCCCGCCGCCTGATTCAGCAGCCGCTGGCCGATTTCTATACATGGGACCCGCCGGTCGTGGATCAGATACTGCGGCTGACAAACGGCCATCCCTATTTCATTCAGGCACTGTGTCAGGAACTCATCGCCAACATTGCCTATAAAGACATTAATGTAATCACGCTGGAACATCTGGATCACGCGGTTCGTCTGCTGCTGCGACATAGTGACCATTACTTTAATCATTACCGCCATCGCGTCCCTATACAGGAATGGGAGATTTTGAAAATTATCGCGTATATCACCACTCCGGATGAACCCTGGGCGACAAGCAATAAGATCCGTAAAGCGGTTGCCAGTTACAAGCCAGAAGCTGAGAAGTTGACCATTTCCAAAAGTATCGGTGTTCTCAGGCTTGCGGGCTTCCTTGATGGCGCAGAGAAAAATAATCAGCCTGCATACCGCATTTCGATGGAGTTATTCCACCTTTACCTCCAGCGAATAGTCACGCATCTTACTGTTAGCCGGGATCTTCAGAGAGAGGACTAAGTATGAGTTTACCAAATCCGTTTACCCCAATGCTGCTTACCTATGATCATCAGCGCTTTTACGGGAGAGAAACCGAGATACGAAATATGCTGCGTGTCATCACCGCAGCCGAGCCGGGTGGTCATGCAATCTATGGACTGCGGACCATTGGCAAGACCATCCTGCTGAAGTTCATCAGAGATAAAGAAGGCGCACTCAAAAAGTATCCACATTTTGTCTCGCCTGAATTCCGGATAGGCGGCGACTATCGCCTGCTGTTTGTTTACATTAATTTTCCGGTCTATGGAGAGACTGGCAGCCTTTTCTTTATCATGCTGTCGCATCTGGAAGATGTACTGCACGAGGAAGATCTGTACGAAGCTGCTCCGGTTCCACCTTATGACATCTCGCTGACCAAAAAGGAAACCGTTGATATCCTGAGAAAAATCATCCACAAATTATCACAGCAGAAGATACGGACTGTCTTTATGCTGGATGATTTCGATGAACCCTTAAAGTCGATCACGATTCAGGATGATGGCTTTCTGCGCACCATTGCCGCAACGGCGGTGCTGATCCTTGCAACGGAAGACGCCTTCTCCGATATTCGTCCGGATATTAACGATGCTTCACCAACACTAGGCATTCTTCGGCCAGAAGTCGTCGAACTTCTTTCACCTGAAGCCGCCAGCCAACTGATCCATGATCCACTGAAGGATACATCAGCAACGTTTAGTGAAGTCAGCGAAAAGTTCCTGATCCATGTCGCAGGTCGGCAGCCTTTCCTGCTGACCGCTGCATGCGAGTTATTCTATGAACTACTTGAAACCTATCCTGACATGCAGCGCGATCTCGAAAGACCAGAGCGATACAACAGCCTGATTTCGCAGTTCATCTATCGACTATCGGGCCAGCCGTATGTCGCCCGTGTCCTGCAAATTACATGGAATCGCTTTGGCAAGGATATTCAGCGCACAATTTACAATATCGCATCCGGAGATGAACTGGATACTGAAGGCGAAATGGGTAAACTGGTCGCCAAGCTGATCGACAAAGGGCTGGTATACGCCGATATTAAAAATGATCGCTATAACATCGTCAGCGCCCTATTCGATAACTTCGTCCAACAGACATACGCCTTCGGGGAAGATAAAACACTGGTGCCGTATGCTGTGGAGAGTAAACTCCAGTTCGACGGTTTAACACCTATTGACGGTGCCCTGATGACCTACTTCCTCGCAAACAGGGAGCGTATCTGCACCTTTGATGAACTGCTGGAAGCCGTCTGGAAAAGTGAGGATAAATCAAAGCGTGCGCTGGAAGCTGCTGTCCACCGCCTGCGCCGTCATATAGGTCCTGATGAACAGATTCAGAACGTCCGCAGCGTAGGGTATATCTACACCCGTGATCCGGCAGTGAATCAGTCCGCCTGAAAAGTCAGGCGGACTGATAATTGATATGGGACAGTTTGCACTATGTAGTAGCGCTGTCATGCATCGATGCAAACTCATGATAGAAGTGAATCGCGGTGGCAATTCCCTTATGAAACATATCGATATAGACATGTTCATTGATACTGTGAGCACCACAGCCCTTGTACCCATAAGGCATCAGCACAATGGGCATACCCAGTTTCGCCTGAAAAGCGGAAACTACCGGGATACTGCCGCCTGCACGTGAATATCTCGGCACAACCCCCCACGCTGCCTGATAGGCATTAAACACAGCCCGCATGGCCGGGGAATGACGGTCCAGCACGATACCCGGCGAGCCTTCTTCTACCATACGGATATCCAGCGTGACCGTGGGGGGTGTGAGTGCGTGCAGATAATCCGAGACAAGGGCGAAGATCTTATCCGGGTCCTGATTTGGCACCAGACGACAACTCACCTTGGCAAGGGCTTTCGACGGAATCACCGTCTTAAAGCCTTCACCGTAATAGCCACCTGCGATCCCGTTGATTTCCAGCGTCGGACGCACGCCAACACGCTCATGCAGCAGGTATTCAGGTTCGCCCCAGTAAGCAGGTGCACCAGTGACTTCATGCCATTCATGCTCCATCAGATCGATGATCCGGGCCAGCGTCTCATGCTCTTCTGTGCTCAGCGGCTGAACGTCCTCATAAAACCCCGGAACCGTCACATGTCCGTCAGCGTCATGAAGCTGCGCCAGAATCTCGGCCAGTGCCTGAATCGGGTTATGGACATTGCCGCCGTAATGTCCGCTGTGCAGATCGCGCCTCGGCCCCGTAACCTCGACTTCAAAGGTGATAATCCCGCGCAGCCCGTAATCCAGCACCGGCTGATGAGTGTCCGGCATGCTGCCGTCGGATACCACGCAGACATCAGCTTGCAGCATTGACGCATGGTCAGCGACAAACTGGAAGATATGCTCCGAGCCAGACTCTTCCTCTCCTTCAAACAGGATTTTCAGATTGACCGGGCAGGCTGCATCCACCATCAGCATCGACTCAATGGCTTTCAGGTTCGCCATCACATGGCCTTTGCTGTCTACTGCACCACGCGCATAAATCCTCCCATCTTTCTCGGTGGGAGTAAACGGATCAGTATCCCAGCCATCAGACAGAAAGGCTGGTTGAACGTCGTAGTGACAATACAACAGAACGGTTGCCGCACCTGGCCCAGCCCCATTCCATTCCCCATAAACCAGCGGAAGATAACCTGCCTGCTGATAAATCTGCGTCGTGATACCCATCTGCTGCATATTATCTACCAGCCACTGCGCCGCCTGCTCGACATCAGGCGCATGTTCTGGCATCGTACTTATACTGGGGATCTTCAGTAATTCACTCAGTTCGGCGATAAAACGCTGACTGTGCGCTGCCGCATATTCTAGTGCCGCTGCCATCGTTGGCATGATAAGTGTCCGTCCTGTTCAGAGATGATCTACCGGTTATCAGAGCTGTATCAAAGCAATAGAAGCGTTTACAGTTACAGCGCACCCGCTGAAGCCGCTAGTGCGTCATCAGTTCCGCTGTCAGATGGTCCACACGATTGATGTAGCGGACACGCATCTCACGGATACCGGTGAAGAAATCGATACGGGTCACGGCGGTATTCCAGTGATTATAGTAAAACTCCCGCCCCGGGAGATTGCCGGTGAAGGCCTTAATCAGCGAATCAATGAACGTCCCATGCGAAACCAACGCGACACGATCATCCGCTGTTTCTGGTTCAGTCGCCCATCGACGCAGCGTTTCCGCCACTCGGATCGCCCTACCCTGACAGCTTGCCAGATCCTCAATCTCATCTGTCGGCAGCCACCATCCATCTTCAGTGATGAGATCGGGCAGCATATAGTCCGGGAACTGCTCCGTGATCTGTGACCGCGTCAGCCCTCCGTAGGTCTTGACCGCCCCTTCATTTTCCAGATATACACCCCCGTGCTCATGAATATCTATCCACACATGGGCATTCATTTGCAGCACTTTGGCAATGGGCTGTGCAGTCTGCAAGGCACGATGCATCGCACTGCAATAAAGCTTATTGAACCGCGAGATGTAGTGTTCGCTGTAAGCACTCGCCGCCGGGAGGTCCTGCTGATCAGCTACGTCGAGCTTATCCATACTCAGCGCCAGATAATCTGCCAGAAGCTGCGCCTGCTTTTTGCCAATTTCGGTCAGTTCAGGATCATGAACACGCGAAACTGGTTCGTCCAGCAGCGCGTTATTGTACGACTGACCGTGTCGAATGAGATAAAGTTCCATACCTGTTCCCGTTTTGAATGCTGAAAAACCTGTAGAGAGCCAATACAGCCGCCTAGTCTGCTTAAGACGTGATCTTTTGTCAAAGGCCAACTATAGACTTTATTGAGGCCATCGATCGATAGTCAATATAGTAAAAGAGCGTTTGATACTGCAATTTACAAGTTGTCACAATATTAATTACGTATTGTTGAGTTGCATAAATTTCAAAATTCCTTAAGCTGTTATTATGGCAATTGTATAGGCGTCGTCTCAATCTCAGCTTCAAAGAAGTTATCCATTCAAGGACTCAAGCTATGCATCGCCCTCAGAACCCCTTCTCGATTATTTCACTGCTCATTGTGACAGTCCTCATCACTCTGCTCATCTTTACCACCGATGACAGCAGGGCCAATACCGTCATCGATGCCCCTCAGGAGTCGGATGCTGTTGAATATCTCAACCAGCCTACCCTCGCCCCACAGGAGTTTCAACAACCCAGGAACACCGCGACCTTTACACGTACACCAACCCCGATTAACGTCGGCAACTACGTCTGGGATGATCTTGACAAGGACGGCAGGCAAGATGCTGGTGAACCGGGGATAGCCGGGATTAATGTACAGCTCTGGAATGCCAATAAAACGCAGCTGTATGATCAAACGACGACAAACGCCAGTGGCTCCTATTCACTCACTGCCCCACTTCCGGGAAGTTATCGCGTTCGAGTTCTGCTGCCAGGACCCCTGGATAAGTTTACAGATAAGGATCTGGCAGCAGGCAACGATCAGTTGGACAGTGACATCTACCCAGATGGCACCGACGCAGGTTTCACCCATGTATACACGTTTGCCAGCAATCTCATTTCGATTACAACCATCGATGCAGGCATCATCATTTATCGGCCACCCACCCCGACCCGTACTCCAACCCCAATTAACCTCGGTAATTTTGTCTGGAATGACTACAACATCAATGGCGTTCAGGACAGTGGCGAAGATGGACTCAAGGGGATCACCGTACAACTGTGGAACGACGCAAAGACCTATATGTACAGCCAGACGCAAACGAACGCATCCGGAGTGTACAGCCTTATCGCCCCGATCCCCGGAAATTATCGCATTCGAGTCCTTCCACCGGCGGGTGCAGGTTTTACATGGAAGGATCAGGGTGCAGACACACAGGATAGCGACATCAACCCCGGTGGCGTGAATGCAGGCTTTACCGACACCATCTCGATCGCCAGCAATGTAATTTCCATTACTAGTCTTGATGCAGGACTGGTCAGCGTACCAGCCACACCGACCTCAACGCTGACCCTAACACCATCGAATACGGCGCTGCAACCTTCAGATACTCCATCACCTACCAACACCGAACCTGCTGCCGAAGAGACACTTGGCCGCCCAGTGTCGATAGATACTCTGGCGATTTTCAGCAAGAAGCTCACAACCTTCACACTGGTGGACACGTTACAGGACACACCTCCGTCTACCAGCTTCATAATCTATCTCTCGTCTGCCCCGAAGAAGGGGAAGTTTATCATGGGTGACTGGAACGGAGACGGCCAGAAAACCCCCGGATTATTCAAGCAGGATACCCTGTGGTACACCAATCAGATCGGCGCTACTGCAACATGGAATACTGTTCAGATCGGCGATTATGGGAAGATCACGGTCGTCGCTGGTCGGTTTGATCCCACCTTCAACAACGACTGTTTTGGTGTGGTTCAGATGAAAGATGTCCCGGCAGGGCACAACTTCGCACTGCGCTACACGTGCGAACTGGGGGCATCTAATCCGCCAGGCGGCATCAAGACACAGTGGATTGATATAAGTCTCAAGGGGGATGGAAAATACCAGTTCGTCGCCGGGGACTGGAATGGTGATGGACTTGATTCAATTGCTGTGCGGCGCGACAAGAAAATCAAATGGGGAAATGTTGCACCAGCGGGAGGCGCAGCAGTCTTCCCGGCAACCCAGAAATTCAAGACCCCTGAAAGCAGCTATGGGAACATCATCAGCGGAGACTGGAACGGGGATGAAATCGACACCTTTGGGATATTCTTCAAGGGTAACAGCACGTTCTACTATCGCGATGATCTCAACAAGCAGAAGCTCACCCCAGCAGTACAGCATCTGGGTATCACCATTGATAAGGCCACTGCCTCATCATGGCAGAAGACCGATGCAATCCCGATGATAGCCCCTGTACAGGACGCACCGGCGCCAGTGCTTGATCTTCCCGTGCTTTCCATACTCCCCACGCCAGAGCAGTAGCCAGGAGTACTGATAGCGCTGTCCAATAAAAGAGGCTCCGTGAATTTCCACAGAGCCTCTTTTCATACGAACTGCAGGTCTTTGATTTACGGCTGTGGCAGATCGATCAGCGGATTGGAGGAGAAGGACGCAGCGCTACCGGCTGGAACCAGCACCACGCTCACATCATCGACAAAGTACTTACCTTTCGTGCCATTAAAGCGCACGATCAGCTTGAGTTTTGTCGGGGCATCCTTGAGCACCACCATATCACCGTACTTACCATAGGGTGTCGTGCCCTGAGCCAGATTCACCTTGATCTTCTTCTTTTTGCCATTCTCATACCGGATCTTCAGTAGTACTCGTGCAGCATCCGGCTGAACCTTCTTGGTCTGGGCGTAGAAACTGAGGACCAGTGTGTCATTGGCCACGATATTGGCTACATCCAGCTTCTGAACCAGACGCGAGTCCTCAGTAGCGCTCTTCTTGAACATGAAGGCGCATTGTCCCTTATACGAGACCAGCTTATCGGCAGTGTTACACTTGACCTTGTCACCCTTACCGTTATTAACCTGCCAGTTCGATGGTACGCCCTCAAGGTTCATACCTCCCTCAAAGCCACCATTCAGAACCAACTGGCGGCCACCCACAGGAATTGGGGTTTCGGTAGGCGGAATGAGCGTCATCGTCGGGGTAACAGATGGTGTATAGGTCGGTGTAAGCGTCGGGCCACCAGGTGTAATCGTTGGTGTCGGTGTCCCCGGCGTGATATTAATCGTCACTGTAGCAACTGAACTGGTCGTCTGTGCATCACTGGTCTTATAGGTGAAGCTGTCTACCCCTGAGAAGTTGGCGACAGGAACATAGGAGAACGAGCCATCCGCATTCAGATTGAAGCTCTGAGCCTTCTTTGGTGCTGTCCAGAGCAGCGCTGACATAGGATCACCGTTCTGATCAATGTCATTCTTGAGAACGCCATTTGCAGCACCTACAACCAGCGGATTCGCCTGAACTACGCTGTAAGTGTCATTCCCTACTAACGGTGCAGCATTGGGATTTACCGGTTTAAGCAGGCTGATTTTTCCGTCCAGCGACGCAGTCTGTGAACCAAATCCAGCAGTGTAAAGATTCCCGTTACGGGTATCCTCGACAAGATCCAAAGGATTTGCGAAGGGCTTATTGACAAACCCCGGAATACCGTTGATGGTTGCAACGATATTGTAATTGTCAGCCGCGCCTCCCGGAGTCAGGGTAAAGATCTCCTTGTTACCGGCATAAGAAATGACGAGGACTCTGCCACGCAATGCGCCGTCATAGATGTTACTTTTATACTCTATCACCCCATTCGGAGAGATATTTGTGCCAAATTGGAAGGCGAAGCCTCGCCAATTACGGTCAGGACGGACACCCACTGGATACCCGTTGTATGAAGGATTGGAAGCAACTTCGGCAGGGTCGATCCCAACATTTGGATTACCACCGTTAGCTACCCACTCGCAGCGTTCTGGATTTGGATGACCATAATAGCCATTGTGTACAACACGGAAGAGATAGTCATACTGAACAGGAACACTGTTCACAGTTGGTGGCTGCGTACCCTCCCATGAATAATCGCCAAAGAGTGCTTTATCAACACGGTTCTGACATGGGACACCATTGAAATATCCAGGAACATTTCCGCCTGCTGCAGACCCATTCGTAGGCACATATAGCTGACCGTTACTATGCCACAGTAGATCATAAGCATTACGGACACCAGTCGCAAAAATGGTTAGTGGAGCATCTTGATCCGTTGGATCGTAAAACCCAGACGGAACTTCGCCTAAACCATAATTCTGTGTGATAGAGTTATTTACGACCACTGCCGTTTTTACATCCAGCGGTCGCGGGCTGGCTTCCAGCTTGGCCACATCAATCCGTAATACTGCAGCACTAAGCAGCGTCTCTGGCTCGTTGCCCCATGTCAGATCCTTCTGCCCCATTGCGCTGTTACTACCTTGCGTAAGGTACAGTGCACCATCAGGACCATAAACGATACCATTGGTCAGATGATCTTTACGTGAACGTGGCAAGCCCACAACATAGTCGGTCTTTACCCACTGTTCAGAGGCTGTATTAAGATTTGTACCAACGAGTTTACTTATGCGACCTGTAAATTGCAGCGCAGCGACTGATTCATCGGTATAGGGGTCATTGTTAGTGACCCACAATGTCATATTATTAGAGGTCGAGTCCGGTGAATTGACAAAACCAAGGATGGTACGTCCCTGAAGAGCAGTAATGTCACGATCAAAAGTCAACCCACCGTCAGGTTTGATATCGAAAATTCGGATAAGACCTGTAACGGTTGAGGCATAAAGCCGATTATCCTGCGGAATAAGCAGGGAGGTATACTTGTGAGCGTATCCAAAGAGTGCAAATTCTGTGAACGCAAATTCAATCGGAGTTGGGGTCGAACCATCATTTGTACCCGTCGTAAACGACATACTGTAAGGCTGAAACGAATTTCCCTCAAGATCTTTTACACCACTGGTGACCACGAAGGTGTACTGGGTATTACTGGCGAGGAGAGCATCAGGCGATAAGACGATCGAATCATTACCACCTGAAGTGAGAATTTCCGCTGCAACTTTATTCCCAGGATTACCCGTCGGATGCAGATAAACCGTATTTTGATTGAGAGTGTTGGGATCAACACCATTTCCAACAACGGCCGGGAATGTCACGTCAGCAGAAATGTATATGTTACGTAGGACGTTCACTTCACTGTTCGCCGGACGGGTAACAGTCACACGAGGCGGATCATCACGACCGGGTAACGGAATAGGTTGTGCCTGTCCGGCATCTGGAAACTGGCCGATGCTCAGCACCACCAGGATTGCCAGTGTGCACATGGCAAAAACAATAACACGTGTGTATCGCATAAAACCTCTCCAAACGACTGGGTGTTTGCTTGAGCTAAAACTATTTTATAGCTTTAAACCTTGTTCGTTGAGTCTTAGGCACCACTTATCTGATAAATTTACGATATTCGGACAACACTTCCTCTAAACGACAAGGCTTACCGACCGTACAGGCGCAGGAAGACCCTGGCGAAGTCAGTGTTCAGGCCGTAGTGATAAAGCATACTATTTATCGGTGCCAGTGAACGGAAACAATATGGCGGAGATACAGGGACTACATCACATCACGCTCGTCTGCTCCAACGCACAACAGACCATCGACTTTTACACCGGCATTCTGGGCTTGAGGCTGGTCAAGCTCACAGTGAATTTCGACGACCCCGGTTCCTACCATCTGTATTTTGGAAACGAAAGCGGGGCACCCGGCTCAGCCATCACCTTCTTCGAGTGGCCGAATGCCGCTGCCGGAAAGCCCGGTATCGGCGGGACACATCACTTTGCACTGACGGTTGAGAACCGCGAGGCACTGCTCAAATGGAAGCGCTATCTCAATGATCAGGGCGTTGCAACAAGAGGCATTTACAATCGCGTCTATTTTCAGTCCCTGTATTTTACCGACCCTGATGGCGCGATCGTCGAACTCGCTACCCGTGGCCCCGGCTGGACCGTCGATGAAGGTGAGGCCGCGCTAGGTCAGGCCGAGCAGACTCCCCCGTCGGAACTCATGCTCGAAGGCCGCGACGAATCCGCGATCAAGGCTGAAACATGGCCGGAGCCGATCGATCAGATCAGCCCGGATATTGCGCTGACACAGGGAATGCACCACATCTCCGCGACGGCTTCAAACATTGATAAGACCCACGCCTTTTATTCAGAGGTTCTGGGACTACACCTGCTCAAACGCACCTTTAACTTCGATGATCCCAAATCCAGACACTGGTACTGGGGGACACAAAGTGGAGAACCGGGTACACTTATCACCTATTTTGAGCGCGATCCCAGAAATACGCGCCGCGCTCAACTGGGAACCGGACAAACCCATCATTTCGCTTTTGCAGTCAAAGACGAAGCAGAGCAGCTGGAATTCCGCGAACGGCTGATACAGGCTGGTATGCGTGTTTCAGGCGTGATGGAGCGGATATACTTTAAAAGCATCTATACGCAGGACCCAGATGGTCATATTGTGGAGCTGGCAACCGCTGGACCGGGTTTCGCGGTTGATGAACCTCTGGCGCAGTTGGGCTCAACTCTGAAACTTCCGCCCTGGCTGGAAGAAAATCGTTCGCAGATTGAGCAGAACATCAACCCTGTTACTGTCCCGGCATGGCCGATGGTGGGATCATGACACAATTTGGAATTCATCGCGATCAACCTGTTTATACCTTCGGGACACGGCTGGAAGAAGCAAAAGCCGCTGTCATCGCGCTGCACGGACGCGGTGCATCCGCACAGGATATCCTCGGCATCGCTGCCGAACTCGATGTTCCGGACATTGCGTGGTTTGCCCCGCAGGCCTATCAGCACACATGGTATCCACACCGATTCATCGCACCTTTAGAGGCAAATGAGCCGTGGCTGTCTTCTGCGCTGAACAAAATTGACATGCAGATACAGGAACTCCAGCAGACTGGACTGTCAGCAAAACAGACCGTACTGCTCGGCTTCTCTCAGGGGGCATGTCTGGCTATTGAGTACGCAGCTCGTCATCCGCAGCGCTACGGAGGCGCGATCGTCTTCAGTGGAGGTTTAATCGGACCGGAAGATACGCCGCTGGATCATTATCCGGCTAATGCTGATCTCCAGCAGACACCAGTGTTCCTCGGATGCAGTGATGTGGATTTTCACATCCCGCTTTCACGTGTAGAACAGACCGCAGACATCCTGCGAACAATGCACGCACAGGTCGATCTGCGGATTTACCCTAATATGGGGCACACGATCAATCAGAATGAGCTTTCCGCAGCAGAGGCCCTGCTGAGATCGCTCATCTGACATCGCTTTGGACAGCACGGCAAATCACAGGTCATTTTATTTCACACATTTTAAAAGGATGTACCAATGGAATATCGTCGTTTAGGCAATGCAGGCATGAAGATCAGCGCTGTTTCCCTCGGCGGCTGGATCAATTTCGGCGAAGGCAAGGTTGAACAGGACGCCGCCCGACGCGTTGTCGAGACCGCCTACGAGAGCGGGATCAACTTCTTTGATCTGGCAGACGTTTACGGCAAGGGTGAAGCCGAAAAACAGATGGGTGCAGTGCTGAAGCAGTACCCACGTCATACCCTTGTGATTTCGAGCAAGGTCTACTGGCCGATGAGCGATGACATCAACGACCGCGGCCTGTCTCGCAAGCACATTATGGAGAGCATCGACAAAAGCCTGGACCGTCTTGGCATCGATTATCTGGATATTTACTTCTG
>JAEZAF010000173.1 GCA_023430545.1 Chloroflexota bacterium | reverse complement strand
ATGTAGCCTCGTCTCTTGCGACTCTGATAAAGACTTTGAACTGGTGTAGATCAATCTGCACCAGTTTTTGTTTATGAATGGGCGGGCAGCGCCGCATCACCGGATTAATCCCACACGGGCGGCTTTTCGGTATACGGATCTTTGGCCGATCGATCCGATGAGAGTGATTCCTGCTGACGCTGCACGAGTAGTTCGATGGCATCGGCCAGATGCTCATCGGTGATGTTGTAGTCCCCACGCTGGACACGGAGTTTATGGGCTTCCAGCAGCACCTGGACGTGCGTCGTCCCGACTGGCGGCTCGAATTTATAACAGGCGCATTCAAAGAGCTGGCCGAGCGGGTCACGGAAGTAGATGGAGTCCATGAAGCCGCGATCCACTTCACCGGTGTGTGAAATGCCGCGTTCGCCCAGCCGTCTGGTGATCTGGGTATAGGTGGCGCGGCTGACTGTGAAGGCGATATGATGCAGATTGCCGATGCCTTCCGGGTTGCGGGTGGAGTCAGGCTTGCGGTCTTCATTGGTGAAGATGGTAATCAGTCTGCCGTCGCCGGGATCGAAGTACAGATGGCTTTCCTGCGGGACATCGAGGTTGGGCTGTTCGAACACAAACGGCATGCCCAGCACACCTTCCCAGAAGTCAATGCTGGTCTGGCGATCTGCACCGATTAGTGTGATATGATGCACACCCTGAGTCTGAATTTTCTTCATGTGGTTTGCCTACACTCCAATCTGAAGTATGCTTCACCTGATGTGTTTTGTTTCTTTTTGATGTTGTTCATTGCAGCCTGACAGGACCGTCAGATGACAGATAGACAGACGACTACAACCAATACGCATACTGTGCATGATCAGGCCGCAGATGGTGCGGCTGACGTCAGTCCATCCTCTGCTGACAGCGCACCGTTAACGGATATGGAAAATGCCTTTCTGCTCGCACAGTACACGGCACTCCGTGAGGAAGTGTTGAAGCGGATCGAGGTTCAGCATCAGCTAATCCTCGGCGCACTGGTTGCCTTAGGTACGATACTGACGATCAGTGCCCAAGGTGGCCCCACGTCCATTTTACTGCTTTATTCGTTTCTGGCATTATTTCTGGCACTGGCATGGTCCCAGAACGACATTCGCAATCGCCAGATCACCCAGTTTCTGTCTGTCAATGAAGCACGGCTGCTGAGTGATGTCGCGCTTGGATGGGAACACACTCGGTCCTCAAGCCGGCTGTGGATTTTCGGCTCACGCAAGGTCTTTGCCGCTCGTGGAATTTTTGTGGGATCACAGCTTCTGACGCTGCTGCTTTTCCTGCTGCGCAGTTCCGGTTCAGCGCTGACGCAGGAAGACAATCTGCTGATGGTTGCAGGTGTTGTTGTGACAGTGATCACCGTGCTGGTCATTGGCTTTCCAAGCCGTCGCACAAGCGGTGACCAACGTTAGGCTGAAGTCTTCGGACGATACTGGATGGCCTCCGCGACGTGCTGGACTTCGATGCGGTCACAGCCAGCGAGGTCAGCAATCGTGCGGCTCAGCTTCAGGACACGGTGATAGGAACGGGCACTGAGCTGCATCCGGCGAACCGAGAGGTCAAGAAGCTGCTGTGCTTCCGGTGTCAGTGTGCAGAACTGCTGGATCTCGCTGACACCCATATCGGCATTGGAGTAGAGGCCGCTGGTTGCCCCGAAGCGCTGCTGCTGAAGGTGGCGGGCGTGCTCTACCCGCTGGCGGATGAGCGACGAAGGTTCGGATTTGGCATCGCTGAGCAACTTGTCATACTCCACTCGTGGGACATCGACCACAATATCGATGCGATCGAGCAGTGGGCCTGAGAGCCGGCTTTGATAGCGGGCGATCATATTTGGGGTACAGGTGCAGGGCTTGACCGGATCGCCGTAATAACCGCAAGGGCAGAGGTATTCACAATCTGCAATTTTCGGTTCATTACTCGCTGACATCAAACGCCGTTACCCATGTATCTGTCTCCTCCTGAACCGATGTAGCTCTATATTGCCTGTGCAGGACGGTACTGGATCGCTTCGGCCACGTGCTGAACTTCAACGGTATCGGTATCTGCCAGATCGGCAATCGTGCGAACCAGCTTCAGCATACGGTGATACGAACGGGCGCTGAGCTGCATGCGTTTGACCGAAAGCTCAAGAAGCTGCTTTGCTTCACCGCTGAGGACGCAGAAACGCTCGATGTCACCAACGCGCATATCGGAATTCGCATACAGACCGTTCATCCCCTTGAAGCGTTCACGCTGACGTTCTCTTGCCCGTTCGACCCGTGCGCGTACTGCTTCAGACCCTTCTTCTGCAGTGCTTCCCATCAGCTTATCATAATCTACACGCGGCACTTCGACATGCATGTCGATACGGTCAAGCAGAGGGCCGGAGAGCTTGCTCTGATAACGTGTAATCATATTCGGGGTGCAGGTGCAGGGCTTGGATGCATCACCGTAATTCCCGCACGGACATGGATTGTGTGCAAGGACCAGCAGGAAATTCGCTGGAAAAGTCAGCGTACCTTTGGCGCGAGAGATAGTGACAACTTTATCTTCGATGGGCTGGCGGAGGACTTCAAGCGTGCGGGTGTTATGCTCGGTCGCTTCATCCAGAAACAGTACTCCGCGATGAGCAAGCGTCACCTCGCCAGGGCGGGGAATTGTCCCGCCTCCGACCATACCCGGCTGGGAAATTGTATGATGTGGCGCACGGAAAGGGCGGCTTTGCACTAAAGGATGATTGCTCTGAAGCATATCCGCGACAGAATAGATGCGAGTAACCTCTAGCGCCTCTTCGATGCTCAGGCGGGGCAGAATTCCGGGAATTGCACGTGCCAGAAGGGTTTTTCCAGTACCGGGAGGACCGATCAGGCGGAGGTTATGGTTCCCACCGGCTGCGATTTCCAGCGCACGTTTTACATGATACTGTCCCTTGATAGCTGAAAAATCGACAATACCGTCTAACTCTGTGGCATTCGCTGTGAGCTGATCCTGTTCAATGACATAGCGAGGGATCGGCTTCAGGTGATAAAGATGTTCGATCAGTTCCCCCAGTGACTGGACCGGGATGATTTCAATCCCCTCGACAAGCGCGGCCTGTGGCGCATCTTCAGCCGGTACATAAACACGCTGATAACCTTCCTGAAACGCGGTATAGACCATCGGCATCACGCCTTTCACATGACGCACGC
>JAEZAF010000147.1 GCA_023430545.1 Chloroflexota bacterium | reverse complement strand
GCTCAGGCCCAGCCGGACGCGGTGACGCAGTTCGCCACCAGCCTCGACCAGCAGGCCAGCGCCCGCAGCCTGCCGTTAGGGGATGGGGCCATCAGCCCTGCTGAACAGACACTTGCCGCCGCTGTGGTGGACGAGATCAGCAGCTTCAGTGACTCCGTTGCCAGCTTCGAACAGGCCAGCCCGCAGAATGCCGCCTTCCTCGATGCCGCTGAGCAGGCTCCATCTGCTACCGGCGACAATTCCCCGATGGTGCAGGCCTATCTCGATACCGTCGCCCGCTACGAAGCCGAGATTCAGTCCGGCCATGCCGGGGACGTACAGGCCGAAATCATTGCGGACTCGGTCGCCGAATACAGCGACGCCGCCCAGTCCACCGACCCGAAAGTGCAGGCCGTCAGCGATGCCGTCAATGCTTATATGGCCGAAGATGCCGCAGCACAGGCTGCTGATCCCAAGGTTCAGGCGGTCAGCGACGCCATCAAGGATTATCTGGCCGAGTCCGACATGGCATCGGATGCCAGTGCCGGTGAACTTCAGGACCCGATGGTGCAGGCCGTCAGTGATGCCGTCACCGACTATCTCAACAGCACCGACAGCCCGCGCAAGGACCTTGTGAAGAAGCACATCGACCGCATCACGAAGAACGCCGTGCCCAAGTCACGGGTGGACCTGATGAGCGGCATCTATACCTACGGCCCGAATGAGTACAGCCGTTCCGGTGACTGCTCCGACTATCGCGGCGGTGATGCCGACGGCCCCGGCTCCGATGGCTACAATCCCGACGATCCGACCTTCCAGGTGCATGTCTGCTTTGCCTATCCCTATGGCCTCGCGACGGTCGATAATGAGATCTTCCGCGCCTTTGGCTCCACCATGCCTAACCTCTATCAGACGGGTGTCACCAGCTTCACGGACAGCACGATGCACAAGCAGATGAGCGTGCTCGATCCGAATACCTTCGAGATCACGACGATCATCGAAGCCGGGACCTGCACGATTACATCGACCACACGCTATACGATGTACGTCCCCGGCGCACCGTTCGGGTGCAATCCGAACTCGAAGGTCTGGACCATCGATGGCGATAAGGTCGATGTCAAAACCGGCGAGGAAATCGACGAGATCACCGAACCGGACGACGTGATCATTGACCCGATCATCGCCGGTGAGTACAGCGTCGCGTGGATGCCCTTCGACCCGCAGACCTGCCATGAGGACTATGCGCCGACCTTCGATACCGTCACCCTGACGCCCACCGCCTTCGATGAGGTTGAACTGACCGCGCTGGGGCAGACCTTCCGCTTCGGTGGCAGCGGCATGGAAGAGGGCATGAGTGGGCGCTTCGACATGCTGACGGATGATTTCGCCGGTTCACTGGATCGCCGTCTGCCAACCGACTTCGATCTTTACTGGCAGGCCACCAGCCCGGATAACCGTCAGGCATGCGGCGCACGCGGCCTGCTGTCACTGCTCACCGCCGACGCTGAACAGCCAGTCATTCACCCGCCGTTTGCCGAGACCGATGACACGCCGGTGTTTGATCCCAACAGCATCGAAGTCCCGACCGAATTCTTCGCCGTGGAATCCGGCGACTATGCAGTCGCATGGGAAGAGATCCCCGGTCTGGAATGTCCGGCGGAGCTGCTGCCGCAGATCCCGGATTTTTCTCAGGCCACGCTGGAAGCCAGTGATACCGAGCTGATCGTGACCGCGCCGGATGCCGAGTACACCCTGAGAAGTGCGCCGGGTGGATACAGCTTCACCGAGTTCGGCGACGATGGCTCCGGCCTGATGATCAGCATCGCGGGGTTTGCCGAAGGCCAGTCCAGCGGATCATATACGCTGTTCGCGCCAGACGGCGAAATGTGCCTGATGATCTTCACGATGGATAAGCAGTAACTGGCAATCGCTATTCACCACCCCGCAGGACAGGTCACAACGGCCTGTCCTGTTTTGATTCCCGCCTCAGCGTATCTAAATATTCAGGTGATGTGCAAGCATGTTGAGGCATTGTCTCCACATTCTATGCTCTGTCCACGCCGGTAACCAATTTCAGACAGCTTCTAAAGCATGATATAGCACTTGTCACTGACGTAGAGGATTTTTATCGGCGTGCCGGGTGCAGGGAGAATCTCATTCCATAAATTTGCGCGATGATAAAACTGGCGTCCCTTAAGCTCTTTGCCAGTAGGAGATTTAAATTCAAAAGTGGTTTGTAAACCGTGTCTTCTGCCATATTCCGCTCTCTTGGCGCAATCGATAAGAATGCCGTCCAGTACAACGCCTTTTTTCAGGCGTGGTAAACGGAATAACGCGCCTAAAAAGCGAACCAGGCTCTTTATTCCCCAGGAAGAGAACATGATAGAGCCATAAAGAGCAGCGCAAAAAGCGATAGAGGGAATCAGGGATTCTAATATGGGTTGTGCCAAACGTGAATCTACGACTCTTGAACGAAGTAAGGGTGGGGCGGAAAGGTATTGTATCTGTAGTGTATTATCTACGGGTATGGTATCGCAATTGATGTAGTTGTGCGTGATATATGCACTTCCTTTTACTGGCCCCTGTTCTGGTGAGGTATAGCTGTAAGTAATTTCAATGCTTCCGCTTCCTCTAAGTTGAGGTCGTTCATGATGACAAGTCTCAATAACCCCTTCAGTCGTAATTCCTCGCATCAGAAACTGTACCGTCGTGAGTAGTGACAAGCCCATGACAACAATGATTGCTGCTGCAATTGGCAGGCACATAGACGTATAGAGACAGCCATCGACCGGAGGGACACTATCCCCATGCACCAGTTTGAGCTTCAACGGTGTTTTGCCGGGGATGAAATTTTCGTTGTCAGGGTCGAGATAGAAAGTGTTCACGAAAAGGCTTTCAATGGACTGATATTGATTATCGTAAGCCAGAACGCGCTGCTGATTCGTAAATCCCAACGGATAAACGTAAATTCAGGCGTGATGTATGTCATCTTGTCTGCGAACTGCTAGGCTGAATGCGGCTAAAGGGGTAAAATAGAGGCGTTACGTCTACTTTGCTTTCTCGTCGAAAGATTTCACTTTCAGGAGCATTATTAATGGCAGATTATACCCCAAAACCCGAAAATAAGTTTTCCTTCGGCCTGTGGACCGTCGGCAATACCGGACGTGACCCGTTCGGCGACGCCACCCGCAAGCCCATTACACCCGTCGAGATCGTCCACATGCTGGCCGAAGTCGGCGCGTATGGTGTCTCATTCCATGATAACGATCTCGTCCCGATTGACGCCACCTCCGGCGAACGCAATCAGATCGTCTCGGATTTCCGTAACGCGCTGAACGAAACCGGCATCGTCTGTTCGATGGCGACCACCAACCTGTTCTTCGATCCGATCTTCAAGGATGGCGCGTTCACCAGCAACGATCCGAAGGTGCGGGCCTACGCGCTTCAGAAGACCATCAACTCGATTGACCTCGGCGTCGAGATGGGCGCGAAGATCTACGTCTTCTGGGGCGGGCGCGAAGGGACCGAGACTGACAGTAGCAAGAATCCACTGGACGCGCTGAAGTGGTTCCGTGATTCGCTCAACTTCCTGTCGGAATACGTGCGCGAGCAGGGCTATGACCTCAAGTTCGCGCTGGAACCCAAGCCCAACGAGCCGCGTGGTCACATCTTCCTGCCGACAGTCGGTGATGCGCTCGGCTTCATCAGCACGCTGGATCATCCGGAAATGGTCGGCCTCAATCCGGAAGTGGCGCACGAACACATGGCCGGCCTGAACTTCCTGCACGCCGTCGCGATGGCATGGGATGCCGGTAAGCTGTTCCACATCGACCTGAACGACCAGCTCTTTGGCCGTTACGATCAGGACTTCCGCTTCGGCAGTGTGATGCTCAAGCAGGCGTTCTATCTGGTGAAGTTTCTCGAAGATGTGGGCTACGACAGCATCCGCCACTTCGACGCGCACGCTTTCCGCAGCAGCGACTATCAGGATGTGAAAGCCTTCGCACGCGGCTGCATGCGCACCTACCTGATCCTGAAGGAAAAGGCCGAGCGCTTCAACGCCGACAGCGAGATTCAGGGCCTGCTGTCCGAGATCGCCGCATCAGACAGCCAGTACGAGTATCTGGGGCAGGGCTACAGCGCCGACGCCGTCCAGAAGCTGCGCGAAACCTCCTTTGACCGTACCGCCGTGCGCCGTCTGCCGTATGAGGAACTCGACCAGCTCACGATTGAACTGCTCCTCGGCGTGCGTTAACCCTGTCCGACGTCCGCTGTTCGTGGCGGACGCCCCGTCGGTCGTCCCTACGGTGGGGAATTTGTATGGGGCGGGATTCTTCCCGCCCTTTTGGATTCTGTACCGCTCCAAAAACCGTTTCTATCACTCTGTTAACATTTTCTGTGTTATACTGAGTGAAACGAGTCCGAGTTCGATCTCCCCAGTTGATTTTTTCACCTGTTCTTCCCTGATCCAATTCACGGTGCTGTGTGTCTATAGTGTGCGACAGCAGACAGCATCACTCTGTTTAATCTCGCTCAACGTATCAGACCCACAATAAGAGGCACCAAACGTATATGCAGTTTCACGACTTAAAACTGATTGATCCCTTGCTGCGCGCCGTGCGCGAGGCAGGCTACGAAACACCCACGCCGATTCAGCAGCAGGCCATCCCCATTCTGTTACAGGGGAGAGACCTGATCGGCGCAGCGCAGACGGGCACCGGCAAGACCGCCGCCTTCTCGCTGCCGATGCTGCAAAAGCTGGCCGAGCGTCCCTATCCCGGACGCCGCGTCCCCATCCGCGCCCTGATCCTGACGCCGACTCGCGAGTTGGCTTCCCAGATCGGCGACAACATCGCCACCTATGGCCGCTATCTGAAGATCAAGCACGCCGTGATCTTCGGTGGTGTCGGTCAGAACCCGCAGGTGACCGCGCTCCGTAACGGCGTCGATATTCTCGTCGCCACACCCGGACGCCTGCTCGACCTGATAGGGCAGGGGCACATCCGCCTCGAAGACATTGAGATCTTCGTGCTGGACGAAGCCGACCGCATGCTCGACATGGGCTTTATCCATGATGTGCGCCGCGTGATCAAGGTGCTGCCGAAGCAGCGTCAGACGCTGCTGTTCTCGGCCACCATGCCGCAGGAGATTCAGGAACTGGCACACCAGATTCTGCGCTCACCGGCGCTGGTCGAGGTCACGCCGCACTCTACCACCGTCGAACGGATCGATCAGTCGGTCTACTTCGTCGGCAAAAAGGACAAACCGGCGCTGCTGGTTCACCTGCTGAACACCAACCGCGACATCCGCCGCGTGCTGGTCTTCACCCGTACCAAGCACGGTGCGAACAAGGTCGTTGAGAAGCTGGAACGCGCCCGCATTCAGGCCGAAGCCATCCACGGCAATAAGTCGCAGACCGCCCGTGAGCGTGCGCTGGCGAATTTCAAGAGCGGCCGCACCCGTGTGCTGGTCGCCACCGACATCGCCTCTCGTGGTATCGACGTGGACGACGTGACGCACGTCATCAACTACGATTTGCCCTACGAGCCGGAGAGCTACGTCCACCGCATTGGACGCACCGCCCGCGCCGGTGCATCGGGCAGCGCCTTCTCGTTCTGTGATGGTGAAGAGCGCAAGCTGCTGAACGCCATCGAGAAGCTGATCCGCCTACGCGTACCCGTCAGCGCCACCCCGGAATTCGCCGCCCTGAACGATAACATCAGCGACGAACGTGCGCCGCGCAGTGCATCGAATAACGGTCGCGCCGGTCAGCAGAATAACCGTGGTCAGGGGAATGGCAATCGCAGCCGCGATGACCGTCCCGCAAACCGCAGCGGGAATGCTGGCCGCAGTAACAGCGGTAGCAGCACGGGCAGCAGCAGTGACGGCAGCAAGCGCAATCCGTCACGCTCACGCCGTCGTCGCTCTGCGGGGAATAAAGGCCCGCAGTTCAGCTCCGACCGCCAGAGCTAACGCGAATAAACTGTGAATCAAAAAGACGCCCGGTTTCTCACTGCGGCGTCTTTTTTGATTTACATTTCCACCGTATAGCTGAATATTCGCTGTAGGGACGTGCAAGGGCACGTCTGCGACCCGCGCATGAGTCTCCGGCAATCCCTACCGCACAAGGTCGCCCTGTTTCTCGATGCCGAGCTGATAGGTCAGAGTCATCGTTGTAAAGGTGAGTTCATACCAGTCCAGCGCCTCTAACTCAGGCTCTGGACGCAGCCAGCCTGCACTCTCGGACGATTGAATAAGTGTACTCTGGCTAGGATCAACACGAGGCTTGCTACAGGTTTCAAGCTTTGCCTGATAAATACCTTCCTTGTATTCCTCTGCCCCTCCCGAAACGTCAAACATATAGATCGCCCAGGTATGCGGGACATGATCCAGCAGATCGTCTTTCGGCTTTTTACACTTATTGCCGAGGATGGCGACAAGGTCTTTGCGATACATATCGATTCCAATGATCACTGCTGTCGCATGCCGATAAGCCTGTTTTATCCACTCACTGTCGACCTTGTCCTTCATGGAGCCGTGGATCAGCACGATCTGAAACGGCTGTTCGGCAGCCGCTTTTGTGAAATCTTCTGCATTATCGAAAACCAGTGCGCCGGTCTTTTCCTGAATCGTTGCAGCAGAGACGATCTCGTCCAGTTCGAGGCTGGTATCCACCAGATAGGCGACACGGAAATTCCTCCAGTCGCGACTTTTGATTTCCCGTGTGTCTGCCAGTGCCTGTTCATGCAGAGCAGTTGCGGTGGCCGGGATATCAGTCGGGACAACGACGGTTGGATCACCTGGTTCCTGCGACAAAACAAACGTCATACTGGTTGCAAACATCGATAAAAGGCCGAGCAAGGCAATTAGTGTGAAGAGATACTTTTTTTGACGCATTCCCGTGTTCTCCTTTGTTATGCGTGACAGCCCGGAATTATTCCCCCCCCCTTACCTTTGTCAAGCCTTTAATAGCAAGTTGCATTATTGATATAGCTCTGTGTTTGAAATATTATGCAATATTATGTAACTTCTAATCTGGTGAGTTGTGTGCTACCCCCTTGACTCTGACGTTACGTGATACTTTATGATGCCTCTGACTCAAGGAGTGATCGAAGTCATGTACACCGTCAAACAACTCTCGGATTTAGCCAATGTCAGCGTCCGCACGCTGCATTACTACGACGAAATCGACCTGCTGCATCCCTCAAAAGTCGGCGCAAACGGCTACCGCTATTACGACGACAACGCCCTGCTGCGGCTTCAGCAGATTCTGTTTTACCGCGAAATCGGGCTGGAACTGCTTCAGATCAGGGACATCCTCGACCGCCCGGATTTCGATCCCGTCACCGCGCTGCGCTCGCACCGGTCCGTCCTGCTGGACAAAATGGAGCGCCTGCAAAACCTGATCGAAACCGTAGACCACACCATCATGCATCTGACAGGAGACACGAAGATGAGCAAGAAGAAACTGTTCGAAGCCTTCAGCGAGGAGAAGCAGAAGGAATACGAGCGCGAAGCCCGCCTTCAGTACGGGCCGGAGCATGTCAACGAGTCCGTCCGCCGCTGGAACAGCTACAGCGACGATCAGCGCCAGGCCATCATGGACGAGGGCGGCGAGATCTACACCGCCATCTCAGACGCCATGCAGTCCGGCGCACCCACCGACAGCGCCGCCGTGCAGGAACTCGTCCACCGCTGGCACCAGCATATCCGCAACTTCTATGAGCCGACGCTGGA
>JAEZAF010000113.1 GCA_023430545.1 Chloroflexota bacterium | reverse complement strand
AGGTCGATGAACAGGTCTTCGGCCCGGTCGTAAGTATCATACGGTACATCCGGGTGATGCATGACAAAGGCCAGCGCCTGTGCCGCCTCATCTGTTTTGCCGTGGCGCATCATGACAGCAGCCAGATCGGTCAGGCTGGCAAGCGCCTCCAGCACAAAGCCAGCCTGCCAGACGGTATTCAGGACCGTCTGAACCGGTTTAGCCTGAACGCTGTATTCGCTGTCACTGCTGCCACTGCCAGACGGAATCAGGCCGCTGTTACCGGTATCGCTGCTGTTATTGTCCATAATGGTTTGCCAGTATCCCCTTATTGATCAGAAGTTCTTCCAGCGCGAGAATGGCGGAACGCTGGGTGTAGACGACACGCGTCAGCACGCTGACATTGATCAACTGTGCAATGGCGCACCGCAGTTCGTTGCCCTCATCGACATACTGATCGAGCAGCGCCTGTAATTCGATGGCCTTCGGCGTTTCCGGCGCAAGGAACAGCGGATTGCCGTGTTCGTCACGCGCTTCCGGGCCGCCGGTAAAGGTGACCTTCACCCGTTTGCCGGATGCCGCCCGTGTCACGGCGCGGAACAGGTCTGCTGCATGCATACGATACGGTGTGATCTCAATGTCGCCACGGCGCGGATTATTGCCCAGATTGACCGTCAGCAGCGGCACCTGCCGCGCAAAGTGGACGAGGTATTTGCGCAGATTATTACCGTTTTTGATGAATTCACGGTAATGCGCCTGCCGCGCTTCCGGGTCTCGGTCGATGCCGGTTGGTGCAAACAGCGGATAGCCCTGCGCATTATGGACTGGCAGTTGATCCGCATCCGCGTCACCATCTGAGAAGTAAATCACCATCGGCTCGTGCTGGCGAAAGTGATCGGCGGCGATCTCCAGACTGGTGATGCCCCCAAAGCTGCGCGGCGAGACTTCGTACAGGTTGACTCCCGCCGCCTGACGCGCCGCCAGCTCCACCGGATGATGGCGCTCATAATCGTATTCGACGCCGTGCGTATCCGGGTGGATCTGCGGGTCGAAGAACATAATCCCCTGTTGCGTCAGCCACTCGTTGATGCGGTCGCGTTCCTCATTTCGCAGCAGCACGCCGTGCTCATCGAGGATGTTACAGGCCCCGCCAGAAAATACCTGCGTCAGATGCGCCTTTGAAAGCTCGCTGGTGACGGTCCATCGTACGGCCATCGTTGATTGTCTCTTTCCTTGTATCAAGCACAGGACGATGAAGGTATCAGGCGAACATTGGAGGTCAGGTATCCCTACGGCGCGGAGAGATCCGCAATGGCGTACACCAGACTCAGGCGGTTACTGTAAAGGATAATGCTATTATACAGTGACAGGTTCGGTTCGCTCGGCACAGGGAACTGCTGGCTGCCGACGTTGGCTTGCAGACGGCCCAACGGGATGTCATCGGCTGACAGCCCCAGCTCTTCGTCGCTGTCCAGATCTTCAAGGTCGAGTGTCTCTCGTGTAGAGAGATAAACGCGCAGGTCTGGCCCCTGAATGGCGCGGAAATCCTGAAACCACAGGTAACGGCTGGCGTCTGGCCGTTCATAGATGGTCACCGTCCCCTCGGCGCTGCGGTTCGGTGACAGGCCCACAAAGCTCCCCGTTAGTACCGGCACCTCGCCGGAGACCTCTGGTGTGGCCTGCGCTTCTTCCGGCACGACAACATCCGGCTGAAGCGCGGTGTTTGCCATGTCCAGCGCCTGTGCAGGGCTGTCACCGCGCAGCGTGAGATAATCATTCTGGCGTTCCGGCGGCAGTGCTTCAAAGGCCGGCCAAAGCTCGGAGGCGAGTTCCGGGAAAGGGAAGTTGTCGTCGGTGGTCAGCAGCAGCGGATACCAGTAGGGAAAAGTGAATGTGGCGATCACCAGCAGCGCGCCAATGCCCAGTACCAATAATCGAAATCGCATCTGTCGTTATACGCTTTCAATGGTTGTCCCAATGCGAGGCACAATTATAGCCTATCTGCCAGACAAGCCGAAGACGCGGGTGATCGAGGGGAAATCAAGTGAAACAAAAGGCGGGGTCAGCCGCATGCGGCCCCGCCAGATGATTTTGTATCGATGTACTCGCAGACGAAGAACCGCCCTAGCGGAGTTCTTCCTCGTCAGCGTCATCCGCATTGAAAGTCGAATCCGTATCGAAGAGTGCAGGGGCAGTCGCGGTGCCGACGCCGGCATTGGTGCTCGCCATCAGTTCTTCGAAGGCCGGACGATCCAGCGTTTCCTGTTCCAGCAGCACTCTGGCGATCATCTCCAGCTTATCGCGGGACTCCGTCAGGATGCTTTTGGCACGGTTATACTGTGTCGACAGAATGCGCTTTACTTCGTTATCAATCTCTTCGGCGTAGTGTTCGCTGTAGTCGCGCTGTTCGCCGAGTTCACGTCCGAGGAAGATCGAGCCGCTGTTGCTGCCATACGAACGCGGGCCGAGGATGTCGCTCATCCCGAACTGCGTGACCATCGCACGTGCAATGCGGGTCGCCTGCTGAAGGTCATTGCTGGCCCCGGTGGTGAGCTGACCAAAGATGATCTCTTCGGCGGCGCGTCCACCCATTGCAGAGGCGATCTGGTCTTCGAACTGTTCGGCGGAGTACATCATTGTATCACTGTCACCGTCCGGAAGGGACATCACATAGCCGCCTGCCCGTCCGCGTGGGATGATTGTGATCTTGTGCACCGGGTTGGCGTACTTCAGCACGTGCTGAAGGATAGCATGTCCGGCTTCGTGATGGGCGATCTTGCGCTTCTCGTATTCGGAGATGACACGGGTCTTACGCTCCGGCCCCATGACGACGCGCTCCATACTTTCCTGAAGCTCGCTCATGCCGATGGTCTTGAGGTTGCGGCGTGCCGCCAGAATCGCGGCTTCGTTGATCAGGTTTTCGAGATCCGCACCAGAGAAACCGGCTGTGATCTTGGCAATCGCTTCAAGGTCTACACCAGATGACAGCGGCTTTCCCTTGGAATGCACCTTGAGGATATCCAGACGGCCTTTGATGTCCGGATTATCCATGATGACCTTGCGGTCAAAGCGGCCCGGACGCAGCAGGGCCGGGTCAAGGATGTCGGGACGGTTGGTCGCCGCGATAATGATGATGTTGGTCCCGGTTTCGAAGCCGTCCATCTCGACCAGAATCTGATTCAGGGTCTGTTCACGTTCATCATGGCCGCCGCCCAGACCTGCACCGCGATGACGACCGACCGCGTCGATTTCGTCCACGAAGATGATCGCGGGGGCTTCGGCCTTGGCGCGGTCGAAGAGGTCACGCACGCGGGACGCGCCGACACCGACGAACATCTCGACGAATTCTGAACCCGAAATGCTGAAGAACGGCACGCCAGCTTCACCAGCAACAGCACGCGCCATCAGGGTCTTACCGGTTCCGGGTGGGCCGACCATCAGCACACCCTTTGGCACACGAGCGCCAAGTCGGATGAACTTCTCCGGCTCTTTGAGGAACTCGACAACTTCCTTCAGTTCTTCCTTGGCTTCTTCGGCACCGGCCACATCGGAGAAGGTGACCTGCGGGCGCTCCATATCACGCGAAACACGCGCACGACTGCGGCCAAAGCTCATGGCCTGATCCTGACCGGCACGCATATTGCGCATCAGACGCCAGAACAGCCAGAAAATGACCACCATCGACACGATGGGAAAGATCATGCTCAGAAGTTGTGTTGAATTGTCACCCGGCAGCGGAATAAAGGCGACACGATCCCACTGTTCCGTGGTCACACCCAGACGAAAGACCTCTTCGCCAATGTTGTAGTTGGGCGGTGTGTTCATCCGGCGAGGTGTCGTGCTGCCCTTCAGGCGGATTTCGACATCGGTGCCGCCGCGCAGGATGATGGTCTCGACATTGCCTTCACGGATTTCCTGAGCGAGCTGCGAATAGCTCATGTTATTGGTGACGCCTACGCCGCTCATGGACTGCGCAGCCAGCATGACGAGAATGACCACCAGCCCAACGCCGGCGATGATCATCCACATGCGCTGTGGGCTGCGATTAGGGGAATTACTGTTTGGAGACTCCGGAGATCGATTATTCACAAAAAGTTACTCCAGTAAAATTAACCTTACTGCCTACGCTGAGGAAGGGAAAACGATCCCGCAGGGAAATGAATCCCGTAATCGAACTGCGCGGCCTCGCGGTCATTATAGCATAGATCAAAGCCCAAAAAACCACAGAGATCGCGTAAAACCAGCGTATCTGACGCTTTCTATTACGCTTTTTACACTCGCCCCATGACCTGTAAACAGCCAGTGGATGGCGTCATTCTCCAAGACGGCTTGCCATGAAATCAGGATAGCCGCGCACAAAATCGGCCATCGGGACCACCTTCTTCCCCTCAAGCTGCACGCTGGTCGGGTAATAGACGCCGTTCTCACCCGTGCCGATGGCGGTGCGGCCTTCGATCTCGGTCACTTCACCCGGCTCCGGTGGACGGTGCATCGGCGCTGCACTTCCAGCCGCCCCACTGATGACGCGCAGGGTTTTACCTTTCCAGGTTGTGAAGGTCCCCGGCCACGGTGTGAAGGCGCGCACCAGCCGCTCGATGACGTCGGCGGGCTGTGCCCAGTCGATGCGGCCTTCGCCCTTCTCGATGCGCGGTGCATAGGTGACACCCTCTTCGGGCTGCGGCTGCGGTTCGAGATTTCCGGCGAGATAGTCTTCCAGTGTTTCGATCAGCAGCACCGCACCGAGTTCGGAAAGGCGGTCATGGAGTGTCGCGCCGGTTTCCCCTGGCTCAATCGGGATGGCACGCGAACGCAGCATCGGGCCGGTATCGAGGCCAGCGTCCATCTTCATGATGGTGATGCCGGTTTCGGAGTCACCCGCGCGGATAGCCGCCTGAATGGGGGCGGCACCACGCCAGCGTGGAAGCAGTGACGCATGGACATTGATCGACCCGTGCGGCGGGATGTCCAGCACCTTCTGCGGCAGGATCTGGCCGAAGGCGGCGACGACATAGGCGTCGGCTTCATAGCGCTGGAGTTCTTCCATCGCGGCCTTGCGTCCAATCTTCTCCGGCTGAAGCACGGGGATCTTATGTGCCAGCGCGACCTGCTTGATCGGCGACTGCTGGACTTCACGGCCTCGTCCGGCGGGACGATCCGGCTGGGTGACGACAGCCGTCACAGTGTGGTTTCGAATCAGGGCTTCCAGAATCGGGACGGAGAAGTCCGGCGTCCCCATAAAGATGATGTTTGCCATAGACGAATGATAATCACTTTCTGTGTTGAGTATCATCTGAAGTCCCCGAATTGTAGCACAGACGCGGGGCGTCTCTGGAAAGCTACGGGAGTTCCGGCTTCCAGACGAACAGCGCATCCGGATCATCGGGACGCATGTGAGGAACAGCGCTGCCAGCAACGACGACCATATCCCTGATCCACATCGCTTCCAGCGGCGGCGCAAGATGGCTCTGCGATGTAAACACCTGATCCCACTGATCCACCACACGATTCTCAACCAGATCGGTAACCGCAAGTGTATATTCATCGGGTACATGCTCAAACCAGCGGATGCTGTAGCGACCGCTTTCATGTACGAGATGGAGAAACGAAAATGGCGCTGACACGATTTCCCATGTCTCACCGTCGATGTCGAAATGATCACCCAGTTCAAATGCGGCCGCCGGTTCAACATCGAGATCAGGTCCGTCACCGAGCGCCACAATTTCGCAGCAGAAGCGGAGTTTTCCGTTATCCAGCCATTTGATCGACGGCGACATCAGGCTGGTCATTTCAGCAACCAACGCCTGTGATACGCCGGTTTCCGCATTCAGCCGTTGTACCTGATACTCGTACTGCTCAATGCTGATGAGCGCCAGCAGTGAGTCACCATCCAGTGACCACAGCACATGGTACACGTCTGTATCCTCATCCAGTTGGAGCGCAAATGGCTCGGATGCTTCGCCCCCTTCGTCAATGGTCGTCAGCCAGATTCCATCGTAAGAATAGTAGGCCAGTGTGTTCGCCGTGGGACTCCAGACGGCATACGGCTGAAATCTGCCCCGATAGGGAAAGGTCGCAATCGGTGTCTGCTCATCACGGCGGTAAAGCCGGACTTCGGTGTCGGATGTCAGCGCCATGTACTGGCCGTCATGGGACCATGCGACACTGGCAGCCTGATTCTGATAGACCAGCGGAATCGCAGGGTCGAAGGGGATATCAGAGGATATGATCGTCTCGCCAGTCAGGGCGTCAAAAACCTGTGTGCCGCTGTGCGTAAAATGCACCAGAGCATCGCCCTGCTCATGGTCCGTATCACCATCAGAATCTTCATCACGCAGCAGAAAGACACAGGGCAGCGATGTACTGACTGTCGGATAGCAGTGCAGGCGCGTCGATCTGCCTTTGGCATTTGCGCTCAGCAGACCTTGTGCCAATAGGGTCATGAGAAGCACAAGGCAGGCGAAATAGTCTATATATCGAAGTGATATACGGCGTTTTAAGGAAGTGGTCATCGATCTACTCCTGTCTGATGTCCTGCGCCTATTGTAGGGGAAGCACGGTGCACGCACTATACGGTTGTCTGATGATTAACCAATGGCGGTAAACAACGCAGGGAATCAAAAACGCGGAGTCGCTGAACTTTGCCAGTGATTCTCCGCGTTTTTTGAGTGGTTCGCTATCGCTTTCAGGGCTGACGCCAGTTTTCACGGCGGACAGGTAGGGCATCGAAATCGTCATCTGCCGTCACAACGACCGCATCAAGGCGGATGGCAATGGCAGCAATCAGCAGATCAACATCGGATAGATGTCGGCCTTTGCTTACCATCTCAGCCCATAAACTCGATGAAAGATCCCAGTCGTCATCTAGAAGTTCAATCCAACCTAGCCTGAGACGGAGCCTTTGCAGCGTTAAGATACCTGAAGTCGAATTCTTCCATAACAGGCCACGCATCGACTCATAGTACACAGGCTGGCACAGATAGACCGTGTCATCGCGATGTATCTCAAATTGATTTAGTACGGGTGCTTCACCTTTGATGAATGCTGTGATGATATTGGTATCGACAACAAAGTTCATTCATTATCATCCAAGGGTTCGATGTATTCCACATTCATCGCCCATTCGAGGTCTTCCAGATCCTTCTCGGTGAAACCTTCGCGCAGGTGCGCGAAGATCTGCTTCAACTCCTCAATATCGAGTGGAGCATTACGCCGTTCACCTAAATCATCTATTGCTTCACTGATCTCCTTAATCTGCTCTGGTGTCGGTTCCTTACCGAGTTGGGCAATCTGCTGATCGATCATCTGAATACGCTGTTGTGTGGTGTACTGCGACAAGCGCCGCTGGTCGATATAATCAGCCAGGATTTCAAGGTCGTCGCCTGATAACTCGTCAACGAGGGGATAAAGATCATTCAGCGTCATAGGAAGCTCCTCACCTGTGTTCTCAGCTATCTTGCTGATTTTGCTGACTCTGGAGTTCGCTCTCATCCTGAAGCTGCGGCGGCTGGACACCCGGCAGCGCGGTGATCGTCGCAATCACGCCGCCAGCCAGCGACAGCGTCTGCCCGAGGCGGGCGGCGGATGGCTTCACAAGGCCGATGCCGAACACTTCACCATCTGGTGCGGTGACACTGCTGGTCAGCACACCGATGCGCTTTCCTTCAGACATCAGATCGGCTGGTGGATTCACGGCTGCGGGCAGCTTCAGCGTGACAATTGTCCGGGCGAGGCGTCCACGGCTTTCCATGCGGGCGATGATCTCCTGGCCGGTGTAGCAGCCTTTACTGAAGTTCACTTCATCCCACAGGCCGAGTTCAAGCGGAATGAAATCCTCGGTCAGTTCGCGCCCAAAACCGGGACGGCCAGCCCGAATCCGCAGCGTGTTATAGGTCAGTGATCCGGCGGGAATAAGCCCGAAGGGTTTTCCGGCGGAAAGCACCGCCTGCCAGACCTCCGCCGCCTGCGCCGCTGGAACCATCAGCATCCAGTGTGCGCCGGTGTACGGCTTGCGACGGGCGATATAGACCTCTGCACCAGCAATCGAGACCGCCGCGCCCTGTCCGACCGCGAAATCTGTGGCGGGGCTGTGCAGAGCACTTATCACCGCGTCGGCAGCAGGACCGTGCAGCGCGAACTGTGCGGTGGATGCTTGCAGACTTTCAAGCTGAACATCATCACCGAAGAAGATCTGACGGCGCAGCAGGTTCGTCAGCGCGTCGATTCGGCCCGGACCACCGAACAGCGTCAGATGATCCGCATGGGTGTGGAAAACCCACACACGGTCGATCACACGCCCGATAGGCGAAGTAAAAATGGTCGGTCGGCCAATGTCGGTGGAGAGATTGCGCATATCGTTGGTGGACATGCGCTGAAGGAACTCGGCGCGGGTTTTACCGCTGAGACGCAGACGCGCCTCGTGGGAACGATCCAGCAGCACGACGCTGTGCAGCGCGGCCTGATATTCCTGTGCGACATCGCTGTAAGTCAGCGGGATGCCGTCATCGGCTACTTTTGCGCCGCTGGCATGGTGAAAATTTCTGAGATCGGTGTTGAGCATCACTGCCCCGATGATTGATAGATGTTGGTTGACGGTTCAGGACTGCGGCTGTGTCCGGCGGATGGGCTGTGTGCTGCGGGCCGAAAATTCCTCGACTTCGGCCCAGTAGGCATCCCGGGATGCCTGTTCAGACTGGATGACGTGGCAGAGTTCTTCCGCAGCTTTGTTCACATCTTCATTGATGATGACGTACTTGCAGGCGCTCTGGAAGCTCATCTCGCGCTGTACCCGTGCCAGACGGTCATCGATCCCCTGCTGGCTTTCACCGCGTTCTCGCATGCGGTCGGCCAGCACATCCGGTTCGGGCGGGGCGATGAAGATCAGGATGGCGTTATCCGGGTAGGCCTGACGCACCTTGTTCGCCCCGGAATACTCGATATCGGCGATCAGATCGTGACCTGCACGCAGCGCCTGTTCAAGATAGCGGCGCGGCACGCCGTAGAACTTGCCCGGTGTCACTTCTTCATATTCCACCAGATCATCGGCCTCGATCATCCGCTGGAATTCATCAGGGGCGACAAAAAAACGTTCGCGGCCATGTTCTTCACCGGCACGCGGTTCACGCGTCGTAACGGTGGGAAGCTGACCCAGATTCTGAAGGCGGGGCATGACGGCTTTCATCAGCGTATTTTTGCCGACACCCCCCGGGCCTACCATCACGAAGATCAGGCCGCGCAGCTCGTTACGAAGTTGGAAATTCACTGGAGTTTACCCTTCACTCATCGGGTCTGGATGGGGATTTGAGCAGTTCAGGATCATCCCCTCTTAAGGGATGCCACTTATGAAAAAGGACATGGAAATTGCGGTCAGATGATCCCTTTATTTTAGCACCTCTGTACCACAGCGGCAATAACAGTTCGGTCATAATGTATACCCATCGGATCAGCAAAAAGGCCTTGATGAAAGCGTTTTCTGACTCAGAAGCATTAAGAAACACCATGAATACTCAACTCTTCTCTTCAGATTTTGTGTATCTTTTGCGTAAATTGCGCAGAAATTTAGGTAAAATTGGCCTCATCGGACATTAATCAAACCAATTTTGAACCTTTTCAGCCTCAAAGAGTTAACGTTATTACAACATTGTTTCGTTTAGAAAGCATAAAATGCTAGTACTTTGTTAAGGTTGACCCAATATTCTCCGTCGCTTATAACGGTTAACGTAACTAAGCTCAAGGGGGTACTATCATATGAGCTATCGACTGATCAGACACTGCTTCTTCTTCATCCCACCTGACAATACGAACCTTGCGACGCAGCAGTATATGGCCTCGAAAATTGACAGTTGGCTGCTGACACGCGGCTTTGAGAGCTATCGCAACGGCCTGAAAGCGGCTGGAAGTAAATCGAAATTCGGTATGTATCTGAAGGAAAACGCGATCCACGACGTGGATAATCACGTGTATTCCTCGCGTGGGACACAACCGACCGGCAAGAAACCACAGCGTAATAACATCGGATGGGAAGTCGGCGACCTCGCCAACATCCGCGATAATCACAATAGCTGGCTGGTGCGCACATCGTCCGGCGGATACGTGCAGGAAGCCAACCCAACCGGCAAGATGGTCTACACCGACATCGGCAACAGCGGGTATCGCGAATTCGTACGCGACCGTCTGAACGCTTATATGTGGAATGCCGGATGGGATTACCTGTTCTTCGACAATCTGCATATCAACTTCACCGCTGCCACCGGCAACCCGATCACCACCCAGCAGTACGGGGACGGCACCAGCGATAAATGGCATCAGGTCAATCTCAACTTCCTGCAATACATGCGCGATACCGTCACCGGACCGCGCGGTGCGATGCTGGCCGGCAATCTTCAGGGTGAAAACTACCCTCGCTGGGCACAGCTCGCCGCCAAACTGGATCTGGTGATGATCGAGTTCTTCAGCATGTGGGCTGACGGCGGTCAGAAGTCGGTATCAAGCTGGCTGCGTGACCTGCAGAAGGTTGAATACCTCGAAGCCAACAATAAGGAAGCGTGGTGCGTCATCCCGATTAACGCATCCAGCGCGTACAGCGGCGACTCTACACAGGTACGCAAGATGATGTTCGGTGTCGCCTCGTATCTGCTGGTGATGGGCACGAAAGCCTGTCTGCGTGCGGGTGGGCCGCCCTACTCCAAGTACTATCATCACTCTCAGTTCGAGAAGCTGAAGGAACTGGGTGTGCCGAAGGGCCGCTACTATCAGGAGTCGGCCAGCACATGGCGGCGCGACTTCACCAACGGCTATGTGACAGTCAATCCGTCGGCGTTCTCATCGAATATCGTGTATCACCAGTCTACGCATCCGTCGGTGACACTGCCGCCTATCATCGCGCCGCCTGCCAATCAGATGCACACCGTGGGCGATAATGTCTCGATGCAGCTTAACTACAAGGACCCGCAGGGGCTGGCGGTCAGCTTCTCGGCCAGCGGACTTCCCCCCGGCCTGAGCATCAATTCCAGCGGGCGTGTCAGTGGGCGCATTTCAGGCAGCGATACGCCGAAGCTGAAGAACGCCGTCAGCATCACGGCGCGTAACTCTGCCAATGCCGCCATCGAAATCCCGCTGGCATGGGACGTAAAGCCCGGTCAACTGGAAGCGCGTATCAACTGTGGCGGGCCAGAGGTCTACCCGCTGGATAGTTCCAACGCCGGCAACTGGCAGCGCGACGAAACGGCAAAGCCGCATCCGACGCTGATCGCCAATGGCAGCAGCGGCACCAGTAACAGCACGCTGCCGGTCCTGCATCAGGATGTGCCAAGCTGGCTGCCGGATGAAGCGCTGCGCACCTGCCGCTGGGACAGCAGCTCGCCGTATATGACCTATAACATCCCGGTCAGCTCTGGCCGTAAATACGTGATCCTCGGCTTCGATGAAATCGAGAAAGGCGGTTCCGGGCAGCGCCGCTTCGATGTGCTGATCAACGACACCGTGGTGCTGCGGGACTTCGATGTGTTCGCACAGGCTGGGGGAAAGCATATCGGTATTGTGCGCGGCTTCATGGTCAACCCGGTCGGCGGCAGGATCAAGGTCTCGTTCGTCAACAAGAAGGCGGCGGCCCGTATCTCGACGATTGAAGTCTGGAACGCGCCGAGCGGTGGTGCGGTGGCGACGGTCGGCCCGACCAATACACCGATCCCACCCATCAGTCAGCCGACATCTCAGCCGACGAGTCAGCCAACAAGTCAACCGACCAAAACACCGGTTCCGCCGACCAATCAACCGACGCAGCCGCCCACCCAGCCGCCGAATACGCCTGTGCCTACCAGCACCACCGGCCAGCGTGTGACCAGCTTCACACTGATCAATGCCAATAACGATCAGGACATCCGCACCCTCAACAACGGGGATGTGATCGATCTGGCGCAGATCGGCACGACCAAAATCAACATCCGGGCCAATACCAGCCCGAACCCTGTCGGCAGTGTGGTCTTCCGGCTGGATGGCAACGCCCGTTATAAGGTGGAAAATGACGGTCCGTATGCCCTCGGTGGCAATAATGGGACGGACTATCAGGCATGGAATTACAGCATGGGGGCGCATACGCTGACAGCGACACCGTATCAGCAGCGCAACGGCAGCGGCACCGCTGGCACTCCGCTGACAGTCAACTTTACCATTGTCAGTGGTGGGTCGAACCCTGCGCCGACAGCCACCCAGAACACAAATACAGGCAGCGGTCAGCGCGTCACCAGCTTTACGCTGATCAACGCCAACACCGACAAGGAAATCGGCACGATCAATGACGGCGCAGTGTTCGATCTCGCGCAGCTCGGCACGACCAAGATCAACATCCGGGTGAACACCAGTCCGGCGCAGGTCGGCAGCGTGATCATCGGCGTGAACAGCAACTCACGCTATAAGGTGGAGAATACCGCCCCCTACACGGTTGGCAGCAACAGCGGCTCGGATTACTACGCGTGGAATTATCCCACCGGGACGATCAAACTGACCGCGACCCCGTATCAGTGGAGCAACGGCGGCGGCACTGCCGGAACCCCGCTGACGGTCAACTTCAGCCTGATCAACGGCACGGCGAGTAACAGCGCTGATGAGACGGTGGTCTCGCGCAGAGGCTTGTTCAAGCGCCTGCTCAACATGGAAGATACGGTATAAGGGCAGACATCAGAGCATCAGAAACACAAAGGGCGAGTCTGATCACAGACTCGCCCTTTTGATTAGCATGTTAGATCATATCAGATGATGGCAGATGCTTACTGGAAGTTGAACACCCACGCTGCGCCCTGATTGGGATTCGCGCCATCGCCCAGTATCGCACCGACGAGAGCCGTCAGGCCGTTGCCGCTGAGCGCACCCGACGAGCCAAAGCTG
>JAEZAF010000082.1 GCA_023430545.1 Chloroflexota bacterium | reverse complement strand
TTCCCCGTCTCATGGGTGAACAGGGGCACACGCGGGTCGGGTTCGCCCCACTGCTCCTTGACCCATGCATAAGCCGGATCATCACTGTTCGCCAGCGACTGCGCCGACCCGGCCAGAAAGTTCAGATAGTAAGTGGTGTATCCGGGCGCACTGACCACCGGGTGATAGCCTTCCGGCACCAGCACAGCGTCATGACTGCGTGCCATCATCAGGCCGTCGATGCTGCGATCGTCGTTGTAGACACGCTGATAGGCGTAGCCTTCGGGCCTGTCGATCTTGTAAAAATAAATCTCTTCCAGATCGGCTTCCAGCACTGTGCCGTTTTCATCTTCACGGTGGATGTCATGCTTGTGCGGCGGATAGCTGCTCCAGTTACCGGACGGGGTATAGACTTCGACGGCGACGATACGATGACAGTCAAAGCCAGGTGGGACGATGCTGTTGATCTGGCGGGTGGCGTTACCGCCGCCGCGAATCTCGATCTGACTGTCCGCGGGGGTTACCAGCCGCGTGGGATGATCTTCGTCGGTCTTCACCCAGCACGAAGCGAACTCGAAGCCATCGGTCAGCGCGGTGATCTCGAATTCCTTGTTGCGTGAGAGATAGAGCGCGTGCGGCATCCCGCTGAAGACATTCGCCCGCCCGCCGATGTTCTCAAAATTCCCATCGCTGGTGCGGATATTGCAGCGTCCGCCGAGGATGACGATCACGTTTTCACAGTCGCGGGTGCTGTCCGCAAAGACCTCGCCAGTATTCAGGCGCATGGCCGACATATTGAGATGCTCCCATCCGGCGTCACTGGCGTTGACGCGGGCGAATTCCCCACTGCCCCCGCTGTCCGCAGACCGCACCAGCATGGTTTCGGCTGTGTACTTCATCGACCTCTACTCCAATCCGCCATAAGGCTGCACAAACGCTTCGATCTCGGCCATCGTCGGCATGAAGTTAGCGCAGCCGTGTTTGGTCACGACAATCGCGCCGCAGGCATTCCCCAACCGGGCGGACTTATACCAGCTCCAGCCGTGGACGTAGCCGTACAGAAAGCCGCCGCCGAAGGCATCGCCTGCACCGAGGATATTGGTCACTTCGACCGGGAAGCCGGGGGCGTCGATCACTTCGCCTGCGACCGCATCCGCTGTGCCTTTCAGATGGATACGTGCCCCGTGCGAACCGCGCTTCTCGATCACGGCTTCCGGCCCAGACTGTAAAAAGGTGGCAATCGCGTGGGTGGTATCGCCGGCGACACGCGTATCGGAGACCTGTGAGTGCGTCAGCTCCATCTGCTCGGTGCTGCTAAGGACTGCCGCGTTGAGTTCGTCTTCCGTGCCAATCACGACATCAACCAGCCGCAGGATAGAACGCACGACCACGCCAAATGCGCGGACATCGTGCCACTGATCCGGGCGGAAATCGACATCGAAGACGACTTTCGCGCCGGACTGTTTGGCAAGCTCGGCAGCGAACATCGTCGCGCTGCGGCTCGGCTCTTTGCTGAGATTGGTCCCGGCGAACTGAAACACCCTGCAATCCGTGACGGGTGAGGCCAGCACGTCGTCGATATTCAGTTGGATGTCGGCGCAGTTGTCGCGATAGTAGACGAGGGGAAACTTATCCGGCGGTTCGATGCCGAGGACGACAGCGCTGGTGCGGTGACCTGGCTTGCGGGGGATGTACCCGGTGGCGATGCCTTCATTATTGAGGAAGTGCAGGATAAAATCACCGACCGGATCTTCGCCAACCGCCGTCAGCAGCGCGGTGTTCAGCCCCAGACGACGCGCCCCGACACAGATATTGAGTGGTGATCCACCGACATAGGCGGCGAAACTGCCGATACGCTCGAAGGGGACGCCGATATCGTTGGCGTAGAGGTCAATCGAACTGCGCCCCATATTGAGCAGGTCATAAGTCATCTTTTCAAAGGCCTTTTCTCAAAAACTATTTTTACGGGCGGAGAGCATTACGACACTACCGCGATTGTATCAAATCACAGGCAATTATGCGCGTACCTGTCCGGACAAGTTAGCGTTATTCTACGTGCAAACTGCACAGAGTTCGTCCGCGAGGTCTTCAATATAAGCATGGGCCGGACTCATCCGGCATATACACGTTTGTGACTTACTGCGGCGCTGCCGCGAGGACATTGAGCAGATCATCAAGATCGGCACAGGTGGTGAAGTGCAGCCAGTGGGCGAAGTGCCCGATGGAGTCTTCTGCAAGCAGGCCGCGATACACCCGCTGCGGGATGTTGCGCATAAAGATGACAGAGATCACCGGCTCTGCCCCGATGGGATAACCATAGGCGACCAGCGTCAGCACACCGCCGGAATAAAAGCCGAGCTTCGAGCCGTATTCCAGATAGGTGGCGTTGATGAACGAGTCGTGATTCCAGCGGAGCGCAGTGCGGGCCATGTACTGGACATTGGGTGAGAGTGGGCTGCCGCTGTTGGCATAGATGGCGTGCATCACATTGCGAAAATCATTGACACTGCCGACTGCGGTGTGCTGCTGAAGGATCTGTGCCTGCACCTGCCATTCCGGCCAGCTACCAGAGGTTCGATCCTGTTGAATACGGCTGGAACGGTAATCGATCTCTTCTTCGCGCCAGTTCAGGTTATTGACGTACATATCGAGATAGGCTTCGCCTTCGAGCGCCGAAAGATCCGGGACGTTGTCTTCGTCGGCCCGACCGGTTTCGTGATTGTTCATCAGCAGCGGAATCATCGTCAGCGAGTTCGGCTCGGTGGTGTCGTAAAGCTGAAGCGTGCTGTACAGCGCCGACCAGTCCACCGGGGACAGCCGGTCCAGCAGATAGTCGGACGCGGCGTTGGAGCTGTACTGCATCATGCCCTCGGTCGCGACATCCCACAACGTCAGCATGGTCGTGTCTTCGGGGTAGGTCTGCATAAAGCGGTCATGTGCGCCGCGATCGGTGCGCGGCAGATTGTAGCGCTCCAGCATTTCAACCGAGACCATCTCATTCAGCGGGATCTCACCGGAATCAATACGGATGGCGTACTCAAGAAAAATCAGCAGCTTGGACACAGACGCCAGTGGAAACGCATCGGTGCCGAACATCACCGTCGGCGCAGTGACGCGCATCGGCATACAGGCGACTGAAAAGTCGTGAGGCTGCGACATGGCCTGCGCCCACAGCAGACGGACTTCATCCGGCAGATCGACTGGCAGATCAGGCGGGATCGTCGGCAGGTCAAAGGACGCTTCAGGCGCATCAGTCGGTGTACCCGTCAGCGTGGCTGCGGATGTAACAGCGGGTGATCCTGTCGCGGCGGTGTTCAGTGAAGGCGGCGGTGTCGGGGATACCGGTGCAGTCTGGGCATCGAGCGACATCGTCGTCGCGATGATCAGCGCGAGGAAGAGGGTGAAAAGCAGAAACATGAAACGCGTCATATTCACATCCGATCTGGCTCACGCTTCTATAATACATGGCAGAAGCATCTGGAATACAGAGCCGTTCGGCTTTATGCATATAAGTTCACCGAAGTTTTACAGTTTACACGGGAGGAATACCGTGCAGCCCTGCTTGACCATCCGCAGATTGACGATTAAGATCCGTTGACCTGTCAACAAACATAAGGCGCATTGATATGAGTACCGTCAGTGTCCGCTACATCGTCAACAGCGTTGAGGATGCCCTTCCCTTCTATACTCAAATGCTGGGTTTTGAAGTCGATATGCACCCCGCGCCGGGTTTTGCCAGATTGTCACGAGGTCATCTCTGGCTGCTGCTCAATCAGCCGGGTGCTGGTGGTGCGGGCCAGCAAATGCCCGATGGACAGATGCCAGCCCCAGGAGGCTGGAACCGCATTCAGATCGAAGTCGAGGATCTGCCAGCACTGGTCGAAAAGCTGACGCAGGCTGGTTACCGTCTGCGCAGTGAGATTATCACAGGCCAGGGTGGTCAGCAGGTGATTGTGAACGACCCTTCCGGCAATCCAATCGAGCTGTTTCAACCAAAAGCGCGCTGACATCCGTGCCAGACTTCAGCCGCTTGTCAGGGCTGCGGTACTGGCGCGGATGATCAGCTCTGGCTGAATGACACGCGGACTAATGGAAGAATCCGGATTTTGAATGCGTTGGATCAGGTATTCCACCCCGATGCGGCCAAGCTGGTCGAAATCCTGCCGGACGGTGGTCAGCGGCGGCCAGATGTAGACCGCTTCCGGGATGTCATCGAAGCCGACGACCGAGACATCCTCCGGGATGCGGAGGCCATGTTCACGCAGGGCATGCATGGCCCCGATTGCCATCTGATCATTGCCGACGAGCAGCGCGGTAAAGCGCTCGCCCTGCCCGATCAACTGTCGCGCCGCATGATAGCCGCTTTCTGCCGTCCAGCGGCCTTCGATGGTACAGCCGGGAGTCAGGCCCGATTCGTGCAGGGTCTGCTGCCAGCTTTCATGACGCATCCGGGCATCAAACCACGGCAGCGGCCCGCTGATCTCGCAGATATGGTGATGGCCTAACCGGATCAGATGCTGTGTCACTTCCCGCGCCCCGGCGACCTGATCGACGCTGATCGTCGGGATGGATGTCCCCGGCCTGCCTCCTATCAAGACCAGCGGCGTCGCGCCCCACATGCTGACAATCTCTTCATAGTGCAGGGTCTCCACCGGAGTGATGAGCAGCAGACCATCCGCATCCCAGCGCCGGATCGAGGCGAGGGTATCCGCCGGACTGTCCGCCTGTGATTCGTCGATGTTGATGAAGATCAGGTCATAACCGGCGGCACGGCAGGCCTGCTCGATCTTGACGACCATCTGCGCGGGGCCGTAATGACTTAAGCCGTAAGTCACCATAATCAGGGTATGAGAGCGCGTCCCGGCGAGGCTCTGTGCTGCCCGGTTTGGACGATAATCCAGCTCCGCAATGGCCTGAAGCACCCGCGCACGGGTCTTGTGAGAGACATTGGGCTGCTGGTTGATGACCCGCGAGACGGTCTGGTAAGAGACACCGCAAAGACGGGCCACGTCCTCGAGGGTTGTACGTCGGGATGAAGTCATGGGTGGTTCTTTCGGTGTATGACAAACGCTGGATCACAAAAGCCAAAGCGTATTGAAAATTCGTATCAAACGTGGGCCGGGCAAGTCCAGACCCTACATTTTATGCAGCGCGTCCGCTGTTTGGATACGATACGAGCCGACAGGACGGATTTAAGCGGGCGGGGACACAGCCCCGCCCCTACATCCCGGACAAGGCTACGATCTGTCACCGTTCCCATCTGCATCTACCTACCCCCGATGTTTTTGACAAAGCCAGCGCGATACGTTAAATTGTGAGCGCTCACAATTGCACATTATAGTGAGAAAATAGAACGATAGACAACTTTTCTCTCAGGAATTTAGGATACTGCTTATGTATACCATTGGCGTCGATTTTGGAACCCTGTCCGGGCGTGCGGTGATTGTCGATACCGAAAACGGTAACGAAATCGCCAGCAGCGTTTTTGAATATCCCCACGGTGTGATCGATGAGGCGCTGCCCGGAAGCTCGAAGCCGCTTCCGCCGGAGTGGGCCTTGCAGCACCCGCAGGATTACCTCGAAGTGTTCTATCACACCATCCCGGATGCGATGCGCAAGGCCGGCCTGAGTGCCGACCAGATCGCCGGTATCGCAACGGATTTTACGGCCAGCAGTCCACTGCCGGTCAAACGTGATGGCACGCCGCTCTGCTTCCTCGATGAGTACAGGAATCAGCCACACGCTTACGTCAAGCTGTGGAAGCATCATGCCAGCCAGCCGCAGGCCGACAAGATCAACGCGGTAGCACGCGAACGCAACGAGGCATGGCTTCAGCGCTACGGCGGCAAGTATTCGTCGGAGTGGTTCTTCAGCAAGCTGCTGCAGATCCTCGAAGAATCGCCCGAGACCTACGACGCGATCGACAACTTCATCGAATCGGCGGACTGGGTCATCTGGCAGCTCACCGGTGTGATGACACGCAACACCTGCACCGCTGGTTACAAGATGCTGGTACAGGATGGGCAGTACCCGTCGCCGGATTACTTCGGGGCGCTGCATCCGCGCTTCCGTGACGTGATCGCGGAGAAAGTCCCCGGTGATTTCGCACCGCTGGGGGCAAAGGCTGGCGGCCTGACCGAAGCAATGGCGGCGAAACTCGGCCTGAATCCCGGCACTCCGGTTGCGGTCGGTAATGTCGATGCGCATGTGACCGCGCCTGCGGTGAAAGCAACCGGCCCCGGCGTGATGGTCATGATTATGGGGACTTCGACCTGTCACATCATGAACGGCGAGATCCTGCGCGATGTCGAGGGAATGTGCGGCGTGGTCGATGGCGGCATCACCGATGGGCTGTACGGCTATGAGGCGGGTCAGTCCGGTGTGGGTGACATCTTCGCGTGGTTTGTCGATCATGCTGTCCCGCCGGAGTATTACGACGCAGCCAAAGCCGCCGGGATGGG
>JAEZAF010000067.1 GCA_023430545.1 Chloroflexota bacterium | reverse complement strand
GAGATCGACGACGGTACGACGCAGGTCGAGTCGTTCTTCGGGGTATATCACAAGCTGATGCAGACCACCGCCGAGAATCCGCTGATGAAGGCGCTGCTGTCGCGGGATCGGCGCGTGCTGGGCGACTTCATGCGGAAGATGCGCGACTCGGCGCTTTTCAAGACCGGCAGCGGCTTCACACGGGAATTGATTATCGAGCTTCAGGCTAAACAGATCGTGCGAGATGACCTCAGCGCAAAGGATGTGCTTTATCTGATGGGGATTATCCGCTACGGGCTGCTGGTGGTGGATGACTATCTGCTGCCGGAAGATCAGGTAGAGATTACGGCGATTGGTCCCGCGCTTTCGGAGATGCTGGAGCGCGGGCTTGCACCGGAGGGCGGCGGCAATCGCGCACACGGCAGGGAAATGATGATTCAGTGGCTGCGGCTCGGTCAGCAGATACTGGCGCTGCGCAAACAGCCTCGTGACGGCGAGTAATGGTGAGCAACAGGAAGAAATATCAAGCATATCAAGCAATAACGAAAGGAAAACAAAGATGGCAGCACTACAGACACGATCACCCGTAATCCGGACCGAAGGGCTGACGAAACAGTATCCGGGGCACACGGGGACTCCGGCGCTGGAAGATCTGACGCTGGAAGTCCGTCAGGGGGAGATCTTCGGTTATCTGGGGCCGAACGGCGCTGGCAAGACCACGACGATCCGCATCCTGATGGACTTCATCCGGCCAACGGCTGGAAAAGCGAGTGTTCTGGGGATGGATGCGCAGAAGGACAGTGTGGAGATCCACCGTCGGGTGGGATTTCTGCCCGGTGAACTCAACCTGTGGCCGGGTCAGACGGCGGAAAACGTCGTGCGATATATGGGGCGGGTGCGCGGCGGCGTGGATATGGCGTATGTCCAGCAGTTGGCGCGGCGGCTGGAATTTGACCTCAGCAAGCGGGTGCGCGACTTTTCCACCGGCAACCGGCGCAAACTGGGGCTGATTCTGGCACTGATGCACCGGCCAGAACTGCTGATCCTCGATGAGCCGACCAGCGGACTCGACCCGCTGATGCAGCAGATCTTCATCGACATGATGCGCGAGTGGCGGGACGAAGGGCGGACGGTGTTTCTGTCGTCGCATGTGCTGTCGGAAGTGCAGGCGATCTGCGAACGGGTGGCGATCATCCGCGATGGCAGACTTCAGGCGGTGGAAGATGTCTCGAAGCTGACGCATACCGACTTCCGCTGGGTGACGCTGACGTTCCGTCAGCCGGTGGATACCAGCGTGGCGGCGCGGGTTCCGGGTGTGAGTGAGATCAGCACACAGGGCAATCAGGTCAGGCTGCGGTTGGCCGGTGACTTCGATCCGGTGCTGCGGGCCTTCGGGGATGCTTATCTGGTCGATATACAGGTCAAGGAGCCAACACTGGAAGAGATCTTCCTCGCGTTTTACGGTGATAAAGCGAACGGGAAACTGAGCAATCAGGTCAGCATCAAGGAGCCGGTGCGATGACAGGCGCGGTATTTTTCGAGACACTGCGGCGGCACTGGCTGACCGCTGTCTATTGGGGCATCGGGATTATCGTCTACGGCGTGATCGCGCTGCTGATCCTGCCCAATCAGGAAGCCCTGCAGCAGTATGTCAACCTGCTGCGGACGGTACCCTCAGGGCTGATGTCGGCTTTTGGGCTGGAAGATGTTGCGCTGATTGGCACGCCAGAGGGATTTCTCGGCTATTCGTACTTTCTGTACATTATTCTGGTGATCGCTGTGTACGCGGTGCTGGCTGGCCTGAATATCACTGCCAATGAGGAAGACAGCGGCGTGCTGGATATGGTGCTGAGCCTGCCGATCCCGCGCTGGCGGATCATTGTCGAGAAGTTTCTGGCCTATGGCCTGCTGCTTCTGCTGATTATCGTGATGGGGTTCGTCGGGCTGGTGGTGGGAAGAATGCTCAATGTGCATGCGCAGCCGCTGGAGATCAGCACCCTGCTGAGCAGCTCGCTGAACATGTTCCCCAGCGGTGTGCTGGTGCTGGCCTTCACCACACTGGCGGCGGTGATTGTGCGTCGGCGTGGGACAGCGGCGGCGCTGGCTGGTGGATTCGTTGTCGCCAGTTATCTGATTGATATTCTGGGGACGATGACCCGTAATGCAGTGGGGGATGCGCTGGGCAGTCTGTCGTTCTTCAGGCATTACGATGCCATGCAGGTGCTGCTGACGGGCATCCGGTGGGAAAGTGTGACGCTGGTGCTGGTGGCATCAGTGATCCTGACGGCGGCAGCGCTTGTGATGTTCGAGCGGCGGGACATTGGTGTCTAGCGTGTCGCGATTGAAAGACCGGTTAAGCAGCGGTTTAAGGACGGTCTGAGTGTGTTAGCTGAAAACAAATGCCCTCTGCCATGTTGACAGAGGGTATTTCAATTGACAGTCGCCCAGGCGACGCCATCGAATCAGAGATGATGCGCGTTCAGTTACTTTTGACGAATGCTGTGTGAAAGTTTTCATCATTCTATCAGTTTGCACTTTTCGCGCCTGATGTTACTATCTAGTCGGCAATTTTGTGAATCTTAACCAAACCTCTTGAGGAGGCTACATCTATGAAGCGAAATCACATACTGCTTGTTTTGGTCGTGCTGCTGAGTATGGTGCTGACTGCATGTGCCACCGGGGTAGAACCCACGGCTACTGTCGTTGTGCCACCGACTGTTGCTGCGACCGAAGAAGTCGTGGTGACTGACGAAGTCGAAGCGACCGAAGAAGCCGAAGCCGTTGAGACGGAAGAAGCCGTCGCAACCGACGAAGCTGTTGAAACTGAAGAAGCGGCTGTAACTGAAGAAGCCGACGCTGTTGAGACGGAAGAGGCTGAAGGTACCGAAGTCGGTATGCTGACGACTCAGGAAGCCGTTGAAACTGAAGCCGTTGAAGCTGACGCGACTGAAGAAGTCGAAGCTGTTGAAACTGAAGAAGTTGAAGCGGTTGAGACCGAAGAAGTCGAAGCTGTTGAGACTGAAGAAGTCGAAGCGGTTGAGACCGAAGAAGTCGAAGCCGATGCGACTGAAGAAGTCGAAGCTGTCGAGACTGAAGAAGTTGAAGCTGTCGAGACTGAAGAAGTCGAAGCTGTTGAAACTGAAGAAGCCGTTGCAACCGACGAAGCGGTTGTTTCCGGCGGTGGTGATGTGACCTCGGTCTGTCTCGTGACAGACGTAGGCCGCGTCAATGACGGTTCCTTCAACCAGTCTGCCTATGAAGGTATGCTGCGTGCGGCTGAAGAATTCAGCCTTGATGAGACCTATATCGAAACCCAGAACCCGGCAGACTACGCTGCGAACATCCAGACCTGCCTTGATAACGGCGCTGGTGTGGTGGTGACGGTCGGCTTCCTGATTGCGGATGCCACCCTGTCTGCTGCTGAAGCCAACCCCGACGTGTATTTCATCGGTGTGGACCAGTTCTTCACTGCTGATGCCCCGGACAATGTGGTCGGCCTCCAGTTCCGTGAAGATCAGGCTGGCTTCCTCGCCGGTGCAATGGCTGGTCTGGTGACTGAAAGCAACATCATCGGCGGCGTGTACGGCGAAGAAATCCCGCCGGTCATCAAGTTCCGCCACGGTTTTGAAGCTGGTGCCCGTCACGTGAACCCGGATGTCGAACTGCTGGGCGTTTATATCTCCAGCTTTGTTGCCCCGGCAGAAGGCGCGGCGGCGGCTGAGAACTTCATCGGTGAAGGCGCAGACGTGATCTTCGGTGCAGGCGGCCCGACCGGTTCGGGTGGTATCCTGCGTGCGGCAGAACTCGGCGTGAAGGTGATCGGTGTGGACCAGGATGAGTACTTCACCACCTTCGGTGGCGGCGAGACCCCCGGTTCTGAATTCATCATTACCAGCGCGGTGAAGGGCGTGGACGAAGGCGTCTATCAGATGCTGGACGCGCTGACCGAAGGCAACTTCGAATGGCCGACCGAAGGCGTCTATGTGCTGGACGCATCGGTTGACGGTATCGGCTTCGCACCGGCCAACGGCGCGGACGTCCCCGAAGAAGTGACCGAGCAGGTTCAGGCGATCTTCGAAGAGCTGAAGTCTGGCGAACTGGAAACCGGCATTGATCCGGTCACCGGTGCGCTGCTGGACGGTGGCGAAGAAGTCGAAGCTGTCGAAACTGAAGAAGCTGAAGCTGTTGAGACCGAAGAAGCAGCAGTCGTCGAAACTGAAGAAGCAGACATGGCTGCAACCGAAGAAGCAGCAGTTGTCGAAACCGAAGAAGCTGCTGACGACATGGCCGCGACCGAAGAAGCTGACGCTGTCGCAACAGAAGATGTCGAAATGGCCGCAACGGAAGATGCCGCCGCTGATGACATGGCTGCAACTGAAGAGGCAGACGATGTGGTCGCTGGTGATATGGGCGAAACCCTCGACCTGTCCGGGACCATTACCTCGGTCTGTCTCGTAACGGATCTGGGCCGTATCAATGACGGTTCCTTCAACCAGTCTGCCTATAACGGTATGGCGCTCGCGGCGGAAGAACTCAGCCTCGATTCGACCTTTATCGAAACGCAGAATGTGGCAGACTACGCCGCGAATATCCAGACCTGCCTTGATAACGGCGCAGAAGCGGTTGTCACCGTCGGCTTCCTGATTGCGGATGCGACACTGGCCGCTGCTGAAGCCAACCCCGATGTGTACTTCATCGGTGTGGACCAGTTCTTCACCGCTGATGTCCCGGACAATATCGTCGGTCTCCAGTTCCGTGAAGATCAGGCTGGCTTCCTGGCCGGTGCGATGGCTGGTCTGATGACTGAAAGCAATGTCATCGGCGGCGTGTACGGCGAAGAAATCCCGCCGGTGGTCAAGTTCCGCCACGGGTTCGAAGCTGGTGCACGTTATGTCAATCCGGATGTCGAAATCCTCGGCGTGTATATCGCCAGCTTCCTTGCCCCGGCAGAAGGCGCTGCGGCGGCTGAGAACTTCATCGGTGAAGGCGCAGACGTGATCTTCGGTGCAGGCGGCCCGACCGGTTCGGGTGGTATCCTGCGTGCGGCAGAACTCGGCGTGAAGGTGATCGGTGTGGACCAGGACGAGTACTTCACCACCTTCGGTGGCGGCGAGACTCCCGGTTCTGAATTCATCATCACCAGCGCGGTGAAGGCTGTGGACGAAGGCGTGTACCAGATGCTGGACGCACTGTCGGCTGGCAACTACCAGTGGCCGACCGGCGGTATCTACGTGCTGGACGCATCAGTTGACGGGATTACCTTTGCACCGGCCAACGCTGCGGATGTCCCCGAAGAAGTGACCGAGCAGGTTCAGGCGATCTTCGAAGAGCTGAAGTCTGGTGAACTGGAAACCGGCGTTGACCCGGTCACCGGCGCACTGCTGGACGGCGAAGCATCTGACGAAGCTGAAGTCGAAGCCACCGAAGCCGTCGAGGGCGAAGAAACCCCCGAAGCGACTCCGGAAAGCTAACATCAGCCCGCGTTACCTGTCACAAAAAACGCCGGACTCAACTGAGTCCGGCGTTTTTGATTCTGACCTGTCCTGGCGGGATGGTATAGAGAAACAACGGGCGGCATAGAATACCGCCCCATATGCAGCAACTTTAGATATTTGAAGCGAAAAAAGCCCCCCATCCTAAATCCATCCCGGCATTGCCTGCAATGCTACCCACTCGCTCGCAAGCTCACTCCGAGGGAAGGACTTTTTTATGTATGAGTGGGTTGTTTCCCCTTCCCTCGGCGCGAACGACGGATGCGCTTCCCGTCGGCAGCGAGTGGTTAGCATTGCAAGCAATGCCTGGAAGGGAAAAGCGGAATTTATTCCGCAGGGATGGGGGGCATCGGTGGCCTGATTTACACCTGCTTCAACATGTAAAATGGCTTAAGGGCGGCATAGAATACCGCCCCTGCAGAGCGTGGTGGATACGCTACTTGGCGTAGTCTACAGCGCGGGTTTCACGGATGACGTGGACCTTGATCTGTCCCGGATACTGCATGGTCTCTTCGATCTGACGGGCGATGTCGCGGGCCAGCCGCAGCGCTGCCAGATCGTCGATGGCTTCGGGGCGGACGATGATGCGGACTTCGCGTCCGGCCTGAAGCGCGTAGCTCTGTTCGACACCGTCAAAGCCGCTGGCGATTTCTTCCAGTGTCTTGACCCGCTTGATATAGGTCTCGATGCTCTCGCGGCGTGCGCCGGGACGCGCACCGGAGATGGCGTCGGCTGCTTCGACGATATAGGCTTCGACGCACTCCTGCTCAACCTCATGGTGATGGCTGGCGATGCAGTTGACGACTTTCGCGTTCACACCGTAGCGCTTGGCAAGGTCGGCACCGATGGCAGCGTGTGTGCCTTCGATTTCGTGGTCTACGGCTTTACCGAGGTCATGCAGCAGGCCGCCCATCTTGGCGAGATCGACATTCGCGCCGAGTTCGGCGGCGATCATCCCGGCGATGTGCGCGGTTTCGATGGCGTGGGCGTGCTGATTCTGGCCGTAGCTGGTGCGGAACTTGAGGCGTCCCAGCAGTTTGAGGATCTCGGGATGCAGGCCGTGAACGCCGGTTTCGTATGCGGCGCGTTCGCCTTCTTCACGGATGGTGTTCTCGACTTCGGCGCGGGCATCCTCGATCAGCTTTTCGATGCGTGCCGGATGAATGCGGCCATCGGTGACCAGTTTCGCCATTGCACGCTTGGCGACTTCACGGCGCACAGGGTCAAAACTGCTGATGGTGACAGCTTCGGGGGTGTCATCGACGACGACATCGACGCCGGTTGCCAGCTCGAAGGCGCGGATATTGCGACCGTTACGGCCAATGATGCGGCCTTTCATCTCATCACTGGGCAGCGGGACCACGCTGACGGCAATCTCGCTGACATGCTCCGACGCCAGACGCTGCACGGCCAGTGCGATCACATCACGGGCGCGGTCGTCGGCTTCTTCACGGGCATCGGCTTCCACCTGACGGATGACGCGGACGATGTCGTTACGGGCTTCCTGTTCAGCCACAGCCAGCACTTGCTGGCGGGCCTCGTCCATCGTCATCTGCGCGATCTTCTGAAGTTCTTCGGCGCGTTCGGCTTCCAGTTTCTTCAGGTCATTTTCGCGCTTGTCCAGCGCACTCTGACGCTTGCTCAGGTTCTGATCGCGCTTTTCCAGCCGTTCGAGGCGGCCATCGAGATCTTCACGCCGTGACTGTAAGCGTTCTTCTTCCTTGTCCAGTTCCCGACGGCGGCGGTTGAGGGTCGCGTCGGTTTCGTTCTGCATTGTTTTGACTTTTTCTTCGCCTTTGAGCAGGGTTTCGGCTGCACGCTCATTGGCTTCGGCGATCAGGCGTTTGGCTTCGACTTCAGCGGCAGCGACTTTTTCCTTGCCGCGTGAGGTCTGAAGCGTGTTATAGACGAATGCGCCGATCACCAGCCCAATGACAAAGGCGGCGACGGCGAGTAGGATTGCGGGAATCAGTTCCATTGTGGGCAGCGGGACTTGTGCTCGGCAAGCCGCTAACCTCCTTTCGTTATTCTGTTCCTATAGGTTATCGATACAGGTAACACGTTGTTTTATCTGGATGATGCTATTCAACATCGGGGTCTTCATCGTCCTCCGATGACCAGAAGTAATCCGGATCGGTGCTGTCGAGTTCATCGGTCAGGCCGTCGATCACTTCGCGAATAACATCATAGCTGAAGCCGCGCCGCTGCAAAAAACTGCTGATCTTGCTGCGGAAGGTGCTGCGGTCTTTACCGCGCAGCCGCCGGACCTGTGTTTCTGCGGCCTGACGAGCGGCAGCGTTCGGATCGACCGTCTCCAGCACGCTGGCGATGATCGCGTCTGAAATCCCTTTCCGGCGAAGTTCGAAGCGCAGGGCGGTCGGGGCCAGCGGTTTAAAGCTGGTGCGATTTTCGACCCAGAAACGCGCAAAGGCCTCATCGTCCAGATAACCGAGCGCACTCAACCGTTCCAGCGCCGCGTCGATCACCGGCGGCTCCATCATTTTTTCTGTCAGATTACGGCGGACTTCGTCGGTACTGCGGGGCCGGTATGAAAGGAATCGCACTGCACTTTCCACCGCTTTTACGACATCATCCTCAGCCTTGAGCGCTGCGATATCGTTGTCAGTCAGCGTCTGACCCTTGTGCAGTTTGACTGCATCCATCAGGTTGATGCTGAAGCGGTAGACGCCATCGAGGAACACGTTGACACGTTCCTTGTTGCGTTTCTGAATTTCTAAGGCAGTGATGACCCCCATCGGCGTATTCCGGGTTCCCAAACAAAACAGCCGTCGTCAAACAGGTGACCACGGTTGGAAAGCGCCCTATACGGTGATGATGAAATTGTGCCTGTGCTGGTTAATCAGCTATTCTGCCAGCACGTTGATTGGCAAGCGGAAAAAGATCAGCCCATAAGGCCGTTTTCCGGAGCCTGAAAGCGGCAGATCGTCTCTATTCCGTTTTGATAACGCTTACGCACTGGGTATGAATTCAATCTTTTTGGCATTTACGCATTCGTATCTCGAAACGGATTACAAAAGGCCTTTATATGGACCAGATTATATCGACGTGATCGTCGCTCAAGTTAATCAGTGGCCTGCCAGGGCAGACCGGCACAAAATTTCGACATCCGCCGCAGCGGTAGGTTTCACAGCCGTGTTCAGCTCGGTTCGCATCTCTGGCTCACTGGTCAACAGGGCCAAGCATACAGATGCACACCTATGATCAAAATGTAAACAAAAACCGGCTAATAATCAAGTGATTGCGCGATCTTTGCTGGCAGCAGGCGGCAGGTGACGGTAAACGCACACTGAGATTGATAGGAAATGAGACGGTTGTTTTATCATCGAGTCCGTATCGGGAAGTGATCCAGTGACCGTCTGCAGCGCGTATCGAATCGCATGAGCAGATGAATATCAGAACAGATCCTGCCTGAAACCGATCCTGTTTGAAACCAATCCTGCTCGAAATGCTTTTCTGACCGTTATAATGCCGCAGTCGCAAAGTGAAGGAAGATGAATGCGTTTGACTTCAACTGAGATCAATTCCACTGAGAACACACCAACCCCGTCACCCATCGCCCCGGTGAACCGGACGCGGCGTATCCTGCGACGGGTGGGCCAGTCCGTGCTGCTGATAGCGATCCTGTGGCTGACGATCAGCGCCGGACTGCTGGTCGCGATTTATGGCTATGGCAACCAGCGCAGTGAGCAGACTGCCGATACGATCATCGTACTGGGTTCCGGCCTGCGGCGTGATGGCCGTCCGGGGGATGCACTCTACCGGCGCTCACGGTGGGCAGCGGAATTATACGCGGAAGGTTATGCACCGAATATCATCTGCACCGGCGGGCAGACTCCCGGCTATCCACGCAGTGAGGCGTCGGCCTGCCGTGAAGTGCTGATCGAACACGGTGTGCCGCCAGAGGTGATTCTGCTGGAAGAACACAGCCGCAGCACCGAAGAGAATGCGATCAACAGCCGTGCGATGATGGATGCGCAGGGCTGGCAGGACGCGGTGCTGGTCTCGGATTCGTTTCATATGCTGCGCGGCCAGTGGATTTTCGAGACGCAGGGGCTGACGGTCTATCCGAATCCAGTGCCGAGAAACTGGGTGAGAGCCACCTGGTATATTCAGTTTTCCATCCGGGAAACGCTGGCTTTACAGTGGCAGGTGTTTAAACAGGTGCTGAATCTTCCGGTGACGTATGTCCCGGTCGGATAGCATCGTATCCGGTCGGATAAATCTGAGTTTTGAATCGCATTCAATAAAGGGATACGGGATACAGGGATGAGAGCACTGGTCACGGGCGGGACAGGATTCATCGGGTCGCATGTGGTGCGGGCGCTGCGGGATGCGGGGCATACCGTGCGCGTGCTGCATCGTGCCAGCTCCAGAATGACGCTGCTGGAAGGGCTGGAATACGAGTCCGCACTGGGGGACATCCTCGACCTTGATGCGCTGCGCCGCGCCAGTGAAGACTGTGACTGGGTGTTTCATATCGCAGCGGTAGCCGATTACTGGCGGGCGGATCACAGCCGGATGTTCGAAGCCAATGTCGAAGGCACGCGGCGGGTGCTTCAGGCGGCACGCGAGGCCGGTGTGGGACGGGTGGTATTCACCAGCAGCGCGGCGGCGGTCGGACTGCGCAAACACGGTCAGCCCTCTGATGAGAGCGATGTCTTCAACCTGCCGCCGTCCGAGTTCCCGTATGGCTACAGCAAGGCGCTGGCCGAAGATGTGGTCAAAGAGGCGGCGGAAGCAGGTCAGCAGGTGGTCACGCTTAATCCGGTGGTGGTGATGGGGCCGGGGGATATGAACATGATCTCTGGCAGCTTTATCACGCAGATCAGCCGCTTCGGACGCCTCACGCCGCTGTCATCGGGTGGAATCGGTGTGGTGGATGTGCGTGATGTCGCACGCTGGCACGTCGCGGCGGCGGTTAAAGGCATCTCCGGTGAGCGCTATATCCTCGGTACAGCCAATTACAGCTACACCGCCTGGTTCGCCATGATCGCGAAAACGGTTGGGGCCGGTAAGCCGTTCCTTCAGACGCCGGACTTCGTGCTGCCGGCGGTCGTCAAAGTGGTCGATCTTGCCCGTAAACTGCGTATCCCGACACCAGTGGATGCCGATCAGGTGCGGTTAGGCGGTCGCAAGGTGTACTTCGATTACCAGAAGGCGTGGTCGGCCTTCGGCCTGCCGCACATCGAGATGCAGCAGAGCCTGAAGGACACGTATGAGTGGTACAAGGCGCATGGGTATCTCCGCTGAGATACTTAACAATTGGTTATGCGCATGACCAATAACATCAAATCTTCTTCAAGGAGATCACGCAATTCAGGTGATGCCTGACGGTCGAATACAGCTACACTTCCCGAATATTTTTTGCTGCCGTACTCGAAGCTAAAGAAAAGATTTTCATCTACGCCTATGTCACCTTCGTACAGATAATCAATTTCGACGGAGTCGAGAGTCATTTTGCCAACATAGTTTGGCATTATAGACATTTGAGATACCATACCACCCCATTCATCTGCTACTTCAATGCCTAGTACATAATCTCGATATTGTGTTCGATTTGACACGTTATATGCATACCTGGCGTAATCATCGTCTTCGTATGAGTTCACGAGACGAAATGGCCCGCCAATTCTTTCGTAGTCAATATCGCAAGCGACGGTAACGTTGGTGGGTTGCAGCGTCGGTCTTAGTGTTGGATTTACTTCAGTCACCGTCGTTGTTTGGGAAATTTGAATAAGTGCTGCACTTATCCAACCGGTTTCGCCATTTTCCAACTCAATGTTGAGCCAATCGCCGCCGGTGTTTTGATCTACCAATTTGACCACTGTTCCCGGTTCAAGAATCTCTACAATAGTTGCACTAGTAGCAGCTTCAGCGCGTACATTCACACGTTGATTGCTGCGAACCGTACCCATTATTGGTGTCGGTGTTGGCGGGATACTGGTAACCGTGAAAGTTGCTGTGGCAGAAGGCTGTAATACACCTTTTGTCTTTGCAAGTTCAAGTTGGATAACGGCAATAGCAGTCTGTGTTTCCACTGGCGCTGGTGTCCATGTACTTCGGCTGGGTCGCGTTCCAACAACTCGAGGTGTAGTAGTTAAAGTTGGTTGGCTAACTCGCTGAGTTGATCTAGGTGTATTGGTTACATTTACAATTGCAATTCGTTGTTTGGTTGGTGGGGCTGAGTTATTGGTTGAAGAATTTCTGTTACCAGAAGATAATGCTGCGAAAACGATAAAGCCTATAAACACCAGACAGCCCAAGGATGTCAGTGAGAACCTAGGTGGTTGTGGATTAACTTCTTCAGATTCAATTTCATCGTCATCGTCATCCTCATATTCATCGTCGTCTTCATACTCTTCTTCTGTTTCGAATTCGAAGGTCACCTCATAAAGGTTTTTACTGATTTCTATTTCATCAACCAATTTCCAGCCGTCAGCTTCCATCCTGTCAATTGTTTTATCTAACTCTGACTTTCCGAAGCGTGATTTATCGGAGAGGGTCAGCGTTTTCGTTTCAATTGTTCTAATGATGCGCCTGCCCACGAATTTCTCCTAAGCATGTGTAACCGTTCCTATTTTTATTAATATATACCCGATCCTATCAACACTACCCTTAATGAACCACTCAACTCGAAGGATCTTGTTGAGCTTATGAACTTTTAAGCCGATATAGGACCACAGGCGGTTCCCGGTACTTTTACACCCGTGGTAAAATCGGCGTACAATTGACCGTATCAAATATCAAACGCAGGGTTTAACTGCGTTTTTGCATTGTATTACCCATAGAACCTGTGGACTGTGTGCAGGACAGGTAGTTCAGACTGGCACACTGAGCGAATGGCACGCGGAGACACGCTGCTGTGTCCAATACAGCATCACCCCTTACACACAGATCCCTGAGAGGAGCCTGACTTTTATGTCCACACGACCTGTTTCCCGCCGACTGCTGGCGCTGTTTATTACCCTGATGCTGCCGGTCATGTTCGTGATCGGATTAGCCCCTGCCGCCGCGCAGAGTGACGATGACGAAACGCCGACGCCGGAGGTGATTATCGCACGGTGGGATGAGGAATCACGCTTCACCATTCTGATCGCCGGGATGGACCGCCGCCCAACCGAGCGCAGTTCGCTCAAGGTGCGCACCGATGCGCTGATGCTGGTCAGTATCGATCCGGCGACGCAGCACGTCGGGATTCTGCATATCCCGCGTGACCTGTTCTTCGCCATGCCTCCTTCCCCAGGCAGCACCGAGTCACCGCTGGTGCGTGTCAATACGCTGCTGCTGCGCGGAGAAGAACGGCAGGAAGGCTATGGTCCATATATGATCATGGATACGCTGCAATATAACCTCGGCATCTATATCGACGGATTTATCCTGTTCGACTTCGAGGCGTTTATTGATATCGTCGATGCGCTCGGCGGCGTGGAAATCACGACGACCTATCCGATCAATGACCCGACCTACCCGGATATGAATTACGGCTTCGACCCGTTCTATCTGCGTGCGGGTGATCATACGCTGGATGGTGAGACGGCGCTGAAGTTCGTGCGTACCCGTCACAGTGATAACGATTACGAACGCGGCGAACGCCAGATCCAGATGGTGCGGGCGGTGGTCGCCAAAGCGACTTCGCCGCGTATCCTGCCGGGGCTGATTTTGCAGGGGCCGGATCTGCTGGAAGCGCTCGAAGGCCGCCTGTACACCGATCTGACGCTGGCAGATGCGGTCGCACTGGCCGGGTTTGCGGCCAGCCTGCCGGAAGATGCGATTGATACCGGTGTGATCGAGCGTCCGTATATCACTGGCACGTCAGTCGGAGATGGCACATCAGGTGTGACCATCAAGCGCGATACGATTGGCGAACTGCTGGAAGAGGTCTTTGGCGAAGGCTACAGCGATACACAGGGCGGATGACGCATCGCACTGGCAGATACACATTGCATAAACGATAAGGGAGACGGATGTACTTGCTAGAGCAAATCGACTGGTTTAACGATCTGCCTGCCGGGATTCAGGACGCGATTGTCCGTGTGCTGGCACTGATACTGGCACTGGGACTGCTGCTGGCGCTGCGCGGGATGATCCGCTGGCTGGTGCTGACGCCGCTGCGCCGCCTGACCGAGCGGACATCGACCAAAATCGATGAAGCGCTGATCGAGTCGGCGACTCCGGCAGTACGCCTGCTGCTGATTGCGCTGGCGCTGTTTATCAGCACGCAGATTCTGGGGCTGGAATCCGTTTTCATCCTGCGCATCGTCCGCACACTGGTGATTGTGGCCGTGCTGGTACTCCTGAATCAGTTGATCGGTGTGCTTCTGCCATCGAGCAAGCGTCTGTTTGCGATCACGGGCGTCACAATAGAGGAACGACTGCTGCCGTTTGTACGCGTGGCCGTGCGCCTGCTGCTGATTGCCGCTGGTGTGGTAATCGTGCTTCAGGAATGGGGCTATGATGTCAGCGGCCTGGTGGCCGGTATCGGCCTCGGCGGTCTGGCGTTCTCACTGGCGGCACAGGATACCGTCGCCAACCTGTTCGGCTTTGTCGCGATTGTCGGTGACCGTCCCTTTAACGTGGGCGATTACATCAAGACGCCGGATGTTGAAGGCAATATCGAGCACGTCGGTCTGCGCTCAACCCGCGTGCGCCAGCTTGATCAGGCGCTGGTGATGGTGCCGAATAACAAGCTGGCGAACAGCGCGATCCTCAACTGGTCACGGCTGGCAAAGCGACGCATCGACTATGTGCTGCGCATCCGCTACGGCGCGACTGCCGAAGAAGTCAGCGCACTGCTGGCAGCGATGCGCGATTACCTGAAATCGCAGGAAAAGGTTGATCCCACCTCGGTCGTCGTCAACTTTATCAACTTCGGCGAGAACTCGCTGGAGATTCTGGTCAGAGGCTATGTCAATCTCTCGGACTGGGGCGAATTTACCACTGAGAAAGAGCGCCTCAACCTTGAGATCATGAACATGGTCCGGCGCAGCGGCCTTGACATTGCCTTCCCCAGCCGGTCACTGTACATCGAAAACCTGCCCAACATCGCCGTCGAAAGTGAGACGCTGGAACGGGATGGTGAGGGACGTACAAAGCTGCCTAAAACGGCGCGGATGATGATCGAGACGCACATGCCGCACGGGGACGCAGCCGATGAGGACGACGGTGTTGGCGGCTCCGGTGTGCCGAAGTGAGATACTGCACCTGCTGGTTTGATAATGTAGGGGCCGGAATTTTCCGGCCCGCGTTTATAAAAAATTTTCAGATACACGTTTACACGTCGGCTAAACAGATCGGGACTGAATGAGATCAGGACGTATACCCCCTAAGGAAACCGGTTCATTTCTGAGCAGTTTTGGCACACTGCGCTATATCCCCCGCTTTTTTCGCCTGATCTGGAATACCAGCCCGCTGCTGACCGGAATCAACATCGCCGTGCGGCTGGTGCAGTCCGTGACACCGGTGCTGCTGCTGTACGTCGGCAAGCTGATTATCGATACCGTCGTGGCACGGATCGCCACACCCAGTGAGGACCTGAGCGAGCTGTGGTGGCTGATCGGGCTGGAACTGGGGCTGGTGCTGCTGTCGGATGTCCTGAACCGCATCATCACCCTGACCGATTCGCTGGTGGTCGAGCTGTATTCCAATCAGGTATCGGTGCAGTTGATCGAAAAAGCCGCCGCGATGGAGCTGTGGCAGCTTGAGGACCCCGAGTTTTACGACAAGCTGGAACAGGCACAGCGTCAGACGACCGCCCGCACCAATCTGACTGCCTCGGTACTGTCACAGGCACAGGATCTGGTCACGGTCAGCTTTCTGGTGGTCGGGATGTATGTCGTGGACCCGTGGCTGGTCGTGCTGCTGATCGTGGCGATTGTGCCTGCCTTTATCAGCGAGATGAAATTCAGCCGGTCCACTTATTCACTTGCCAAGCGCTGGACACCGGAACGGCGAATGCTCAATTATCTGGCGTACATCGGTGCGACCAATGAGAGCGCCAAAGAGGTGAAGCTGTTCAACCTGTCCGGCTACCTCAGCCAGCGCTTTTCGGAGCTGGCCGAGCGCTTCTACCGTGAAAACCGGTCACTGGCGCTCCGACGCGCCGCATGGGGCACGCTGTTCAACCTGATCGGAAGCGCTGGTTATTATGTGGCCTATGGGATTATCATCTTTCGCGCTGTCAACGGGCTGATCACGCTTGGTGACCTGACCTTTCTGGCTGGCTCGTTCAGCCGGTTGCAGGGGAAGGTGCAGGGGATCTTCTCACGCTTTACCAGTATCACCAGCAGCGCGATGTATCTTCAGGATTACTTCGACTTCATCGATCTGGAAGTCTCACCCGGCGCACGCCTGGAGCCGCAGCTTCCCGTGCCTTCGACACTGACACACAGCATCACCTTTGAGAATGTCAGCTTCCGCTATCCGGGCGCAGATGAAGATGTTTTCCGTGATCTGACATTTGAACTGCACGCGGCTGAAAAACTGGCCCTTGTAGGTCGCAACGGATCAGGAAAGACCACACTGATCAAGCTGCTGCTTGGACTGTATCAGCCCACATCGGGGCGCATTCTGTTCGACGGCACGGATATTCGCGCCTTTGATCCCGATCAGTACCGCACGCTGTTCAGTGCCATCTTTCAGGATTTCGTGCAGTACAACTTCACCGCGCGTCAGAATATCGGCGTCGGGATGATCGAGCGAGTCGAGGCGCAGGCGCAGGTGGAGCAGGCCGCCGTCAAAAGCCTCGCCGACGAGGTGATCGAGGGGCTGCCTGCGCGTTACGATCAGCAGTTGGGCAAACGCTTCAGCAGCGGAACCGAGCTTTCGGGCGGACAGTGGCAGAAGGTTGCACTGGCACGGGCATACATGGCCGATGCTGAGATCATCATCCTCGATGAGCCGACCGCCGCGCTGGATGCACAGGCGGAATATGACACCTTCCTGCGCTTTGTCGAGCTGACGAAGGATAAGACCTCGGTGATTATCTCGCACCGCTTCAGCACGGTGCGCATGGCGGATCGCATCGCCGTGCTGGGGAATGGACAGATCCTCGAAATCGGCACCCATGCCGATCTGATGGCTCGCGAAGGTCTGTACGCTGAGTTATTCAATCTTCAGGCGCAGGGTTATCAGTAGAGATAATCTGAAACGGATCAATCAGTGTCCAGCTCACTAAAGTAACAATGCCGACGGATTTCCGACTTTAGAGAGAGCAGACCGACAGACGCCTCTGATCCGCTGTTATAGACCTGTAACGCTCAATCTCAAGGATGACGCCATGCGCCGCATTTTCTTGTTTATGCTGACTCTTGTTATGACATGCACTGGTTTGCTGGCACAGGAGACCTCTACAGATGAACCTGCGATACCGACCGGCGATGTTAGCGTTACGGCAGAAGTGACAGCAGAACCTACTGCCGAGCCGACCGCCCCCGTTGAACTGGCAAAGGGTGTGAATTATCCCGATCCGGGCAGTTACACCGTTCAGGAAAAATTCGAGCTTGGGACGCGCCAGTTTCGGATTTATATCCCCGGTGGCTATCCTGATGCTGAGGCGCGTGGCGAGTCCGTTCCGCTGGTGATGGTGCTGCATGGTGCAGGAGGCAATGGCACCTGGATAGAGGGTGTCACGAGCTTTGATCTGGTGGCGGAGCGCGAAACGTTCATCGTGGTCTATCCTGATGGTATCAACGGTGGTTGGGGGGATGGTCGTTCGTTCTTTGATCCGAATGATGATGTCAGCTATCTGACACATGTGATGGATTTTGTCAGCGGCCAGTTTGAGATCGACCCGGCGCGGATTTATTCCACCGGATATTCGATGGGCGGTATGATGTCCTTCCGGTTAGGCTGTCTTCTGCCCGACCGCATTGCGGCGGTCGCGTCGGTGGCATCGACTTTCCCACGTTATCAGCGTGCCGAGTGCGACGAAGCTCCTCCTGTGCCGGTGATGATGGTGCTGGGGACAAACGACTCTGTCATACCGTGGAACGGCGAGCATATCAGTTACCTGTCGGCGCTGGCTTCGGTCGAATACTGGGCGGAGCATAACGAGTGTGCGCAGGGGCCGAACGTCACCGAGGAATTCGATGTTGATCCTGACGATTCGATCAAGGCGCGGCGCGAGACGTTCAATCAGTGTGCTGATGATACGGAAGTCACACTGTATGGTGTCGTTGGCGGGGACCATACATGGCCGGGGCATCCCTTCAGCGTGGGTGAACCCGAGATTACCGGCACATCAATGGACTTTGACGCAACGGTAGCGATCTGGAATTTCTTCCAGCGGCATACCAGCGCGGGAAGCCCTGCCGATGCAGAAGCGACTATGGAAGCGACTGCCGAGGAAACTGAAGAACCAGCCGAAAGCGAATAGAGGCCATTGCCGGGGCAGCATTCCTGTTGCTCCCATGCGTAGCAACTTAGAACGTGTTATGCGCTTTTTAACCTCATCGAGATGAGTCCTCTCTCCAAAGCGAAGCGGAAATGGAGAGGGGATTTAGGGGTGAGGTATCGATAGAAGTCTACTCCACTGTGGTCGCTGTGCGCGGCTGAAGCTCGATGTTGGTGGACCAGTTGCCGGCCAGATCGACCGCCCAGATGTCGAATTCGTAGAATCCGCCGGGCTGTCCGCTGAAGTCCGCCTGTGTATCAGATGTCTCCAGCCATGCACGCCAGTTCTGGCCGTTTTCCCGCACCCAGATGGTATACGAGGCAATGCCGCTGTTATCACTTCCCTGCCATGCGACTGTGAAAGTCTGCGGGCTGGTGGCCGGAAGCTGGACGAACTGTGCCTCTGGTGGGCGGGTGTCGTTGGCCGGGTCAGCCGTGGGGGCCATGATAACCGGGCCGGATGTCGGCTGGATAGGGCCATCCAGCGGGGCTTCAATGGCCTCAATCGGGATGTCGAATGTAAACGTCATCGGCTGGATGCTGCCGTCAGGGCGCTCGATCAGAATGACGGGAGGTCCGCCAATCGCGGCATCCGCACCGGGCTGAAGCTCAACATAGTTATCGGGAGCAGCAGGTGGCAGCATCAGGGTATAGGCCGACAGCGTCCGCGCGATCTGCGGTGTGGGGGTTGGTGTGCCTTCTTCCACGACTTCGGCTGTGGCATACACCGGGATCTGACCATCCGGTGAGAGGAAAACGGGTTCGGGACTGGCCGCGTTTTCCAGCGTGATTAACTGCGCCTGTGTGCCTTCAGAGGCAAGCTGCACCTGTACCGGTTCGAAGGTGCGATTCCACAGCACAACGATGCGTTCCCCCAGCCGGTCAGGACTCATCAGGCGGAACTGAAGCGCCACCACATCCCGGCCCAGATTCAGGGGGCGTCCGGGTTCAAACGGGCGGTTAAAGACTTGTGCCAGCAGTTGATAGGCATTGGCAGCGGTGCGCGGTGTCCCCGGCTGCGGATGCTGGCTGAAGCATACAGCGTTCGACCAGTTGCGGAAGAAGCCGTGCGCATCCCCCTGACAGTTTTCAGTCGTCGTGCAGACACTGCCATCATGCGGCGGGAAGTTGGTCCCGGCAGGCTGATCGCCGCAGTCGTCGTAAAGCTGGTGGAAGATGACGACATCCGCGCCTTCGTACCATGCATAGGCGGCGCTCTGGATGACGAACCAGCCCTGCTGTTCCTGCGTGGCGCGTGAACGGCGGCGGGCGACATCTTCCGTGCTGGTGCTGACCGCCCACGTCGGCCCCGGATAATCATCCCACACTGGCACGCCAGTCTCGGTGACCCAGATCGGGCGATCCAGACCGTAGGCGATCAGGGTCTGACGGACGTTGAGCACCAGCCAGCCAGTGCGCCACGGATCACTGTAGCTGTGGACGGCCACCTGATCGATGTACCAGTTGAACTGCTCGTGATACGGGTCCTGCGAGAAGATCTTCAGCACCTGCGCCAGCCAGTTCGACTGGCCGTTGTACAGCAGACCGGCGAACATCACCTGCGCTTCCGGGTCCGCCTGATGCGCGGCAAGGTAGGCCACTTTCAACAGACGGGCATAGGTCGGGATGCCAGCGCTCCAGAACAGCTCAAAGTCCGGCTCATTCCAGATTTCCCACACGCTGATTCCACTGGTGCGGGCGATGGCACCCTGCTGTGCCAGTACACCGCCGGGTTTGTAGCGGTTCACCGTCTCGTAGACGTACACCGCCCACGGGTTCGCCGGGTTGATGGTCTTATCCACGCCGGGATAATCGGAGCCATCCGCGAAAATCGGCTCGTTCAGCCCCTGAATACGGTTGCTGTCCTCCACATCGGCGCGGAAGGTGGGACGCCCCAGCAGAATGGCGTTGATCTTCAGGCCGTGGCGCAGGTCATCGGAGATCTGTACGTCATAGTTCTGCCAGTCAAAGACGCTTGGCGCAGTCTCGACGCGATCCCAGTAAATCGGATAGCGGTTCCACGACGCGCCGAGTGCTTTGGCCTGCTGATAGCGTGTCTCCGGTGTGCCGCCTTCCGCCGCGCTGATGTGCGCGAAACCGAGCCGGTCACTGCTGAAATTCGTCTCGGCAGGTGGGAGGGCGACCGGCACTGGTGTGCTGGTGGGCAGCGCCTGCTGTGCCTGAAGCTCAAGTGAAAGTGAAACAAAAAGCAGTACAGCGGTCAGTATAGGGCGGAAGGTCCGCAGGAGTTGGGTCATTGGGCATCATCATGGACGTGTGTAAAGCCACCTGTGCTGATGGGCGATTTAAGACAGCAGGCAGCCAGATTCCAGTTTAGTGTGTCCATAATAGCACAGGATCGAGGCCGCAAAAGTTGACGACCTCGATCCTGAGTGGGTGCAGTGTTATGGTGAGGTTATAACAGCGTAGGGCTGCGCTGCTAACCTTTTGCGGTTTTAATCTCCAGCGAGCGCCAGAACGTAGTCGATGACTTCCTGAAGCTGTTCATCATCCAGATACGGGTAGCTCTCGCGGATGGGGTGCGGGAATTCTCCAGCCTCGACATCAGCGTCCGGGTTCCCGTTAACGAGGAACTCGAACAGCGAATCGCGATCTTCCAGCAGTTCGCTGTCAACAATCGCCGGGCCGTAACCTTCCACGCCTTCACCGTTGATGCCGTGGCAGCCAGCACATGACAGATTGTAGGCTTCTTCAGGATTGAAGTCACGCGGGACGAAGACCACAGTCGCCGTCGGGACAGCCGTCGGGCCGCTGGCTGTGGGTTCCGTGGTGGGTGCGCTGACGACCGCGCCTTCAGGCGTGACATTACTCGCGTCATGCGTGTCGTGTTCGCCTGCGGTGCTGTCCGAGGCTTCCTCAGTTCCGGCATCTGATGTGCCGCCTGCGTCACCCGATCCCAGCAGGGACGGATCCGCCTCGGTGCGCAGGAAGGCGATGATCTGGTAGATATTCTCGTCGGTCAGGGACGGGTTACCACCCTTGGCAGGCATCTCGATACCGGTTTTATTGTCGGGATCGAATGCGCGGCGACCGACGACGATGAAGTCGTGCAGTCCTTCGTCATCGAGGCTGTTGACGAATTCACTTTCGATCAGGTCCGGCCCCAGACCCATGATACCGCGTGCATTGGGTGCATGGCAGGCCGAACAGGTGCTGCTGAAGAAGGTACGTCCCTTTTCCACATCGTCACTGGTATAAACCACGGCTGCTTCAGTCGGCAGGGAGGTAATCTTGGTGGGCGTGGGCTGCGGTGCTTCTTCGGTGGTCTGGACCTCTGCCACAGTCTGATTCGTGCGGTTTCCGGAGTTTGTAGTGCCGATCAGCATCCATAAAGCAAAGCCAAAAAAGATCATTAATACAACAAGGGCCGCCACACCTGATGTGGCGTTGGGGTTGGCCGGTGTCTGCCCACCGGGTGAATTCTGCATTATTTACTTCCTCTCTGGTATAAAGTCCGCGCGCGACATTGTGAGTATTATCGGCATCTATGCAAACTAATGTAGTGAATTCCGTCACAAAAAACCAGTGACGATTATTCTCTTCTAATTACCCTGATATTGATTAAGCTTATATCATAAAATTAACCTCATCGTAAAAGGCTGCTGAGAGATAACGCAGTCACACGGGATTTGATCAAGGAGCAAATGAACGTGACGGAACAGTTAAAACGCCGCGATTTTATGAAGCTGCTCGGTGTAGGCGCTGCTGGAACTGCTGGCGCATTGGGTGCACTGGGCGCGGGACAGGTCTCCGCGCAGGAACATACGACCAGCCACGCTGGTACGACATCGAACAACCCGTCCCAGCAGATGGGTTATGCCGAGATGGATGCCCATCACGGCGAAGGCATCCAGATTTTCCTCGATAACATCGGCAAGGATGAGACCTTCTGGCATCGTCCGCTTGAACACACGATGGACGGTGATGTCAAGGTATTTGAGCTGGTCGCCCAGGAAATCGACTGGGAAACCGAAGTCGGTGTCACTTACCCGGCTTTTGCCTATAACGGCATGGTGCCCGGCCCGGAAATCCGCGTGAAGGAAGGCGACAAGGTTCGCATCCACGTCAAGAACGAGCTGAACGAAAGCACGGCAGTTCACTGGCATGGTCTGCGCCTGCCGGTTTCGATGGACGGTGTGCCGTTCATCACGCAGGACCCGATCATCCCCGGTTCCACCTTCACCTATGAATTTGAAATCCGCAATGCCGGAACGCACATGTATCACTCGCATCACAACGCCGCCGAACAGGTGACCCGTGGTCTGCTCGGCGCGTTCATCGTCGAGCCGAAGGACACCAGCCGCGAACCGGTGGTCGATGGCGATTACATCATGATCCTGAATGACTCCGCGCTTGGGTTTACCATCAACGGCAAGTCATTCCCCTATACCCAGCCGATTGTGGCCCAGTTCGGCCAGCGGATTCGTATCCGCTACATGAACGAAGGCCTGATGATCCACCCGATGCACCTGCACGGTATGCCGCAGTTGGTCATCTCCAAGGATGGTTATCCGCTGCCCGTACCCTATATGTGCGACACACTGAATATCGCACCGGGTGAGCGTTATGATGTCATCGTGGACTGTGACGAGCCGGGTGCATGGGCTTTCCACTGCCATATTCTCAGCCATGCAGAATCTCGTGATGGTATGTTCGGGATGGTCACAGCACTTGTCGTGCAGGACCCTGCCTAAGCACATTTGACAGGCTGCGATATCCCGTAGCATAAGCAGTAATTTTGGTAATAAATTTACTGCTTCGCAAAGGCGGTGGACCCAAAGGTCCGCCGCTTTTGTGTTTACCAATGTCTCATTAGCGCAGCCTCATCTCATGCTCAGTATTTAAAGCTGATTAAATCGTGATCGTCTGCTGAGAGAATGCTGTAAAGAAGGGCGGTTTTAACTCAGATCTAACACGTGAGCACTATGCTGGAGACAGTATTTCGTATCGGATATTGAAAGGAAACGCGGTCCACTATGGCACGTTCAGGCACACTCAGCAAAACCAAGACAGCAAATGCCAGTAACGGTGGCGACAAGTCGATGCGGAAGCAGCGTGGCAGCGCACCGCAGCAGCTTCAGGCCAATCTGGGGCTGGATCAGTCGGCGAATCAGGGCGTAGCGAATCTCTTCTGTCAGGCGCTGGCAGACGAATTCACCTTTTACACCAAGCTGCGCAAATATCACTGGAATGTGACCGGCCCGGATTTCTTCGCGCTGCACGAGGCGTTCGAAGA